>CAUZAW010000263.1:0-4807 GCA_963577735.1 Phycisphaerae bacterium
CCTCCACCGGTGGAAACGTGCGTCACCTGCCCAGCAAGGTCAAATTGCTCGATGGCCGCGGCACTATCACCGCCACCGACAATGCTGGTTGCGCCATTTTGTCGCGTCGCCTTGGCCATGGCCCGGGCAACCGCCCTGGTCCCGGCATCGAAAGGCGGTGTTTCAAATGCCCCCATCGGTCCGTTCCATACGATCGTCCCGGCCGCCTCGACAACCCCCTCGTATCGGCTGATCGTACCGGGGCCGATGTCCAGGCCGAGCCAGTCGCCTTCGATTTGACCGCTAAAGATCTTGATCCGAGTCTGCGAATCAAGCGCTTGGCCGCAGACGTGATCAATGGGCGTAACCAACTGCGCAGTATTTTGCCGGGCGGCACTGAGAATCTGGCCAGCCTCATCGATCCGATCGGGTTCGACCATGCTGTTGCCCACGGCCTTGCCCGCCGCAAGCATCAGCGTATACGCCATCGCTCCACCGATGAGGATCGTATCCACCTTCCCCAAAAGATTGCGGATCGCGCCGATCTTGTCCGATACCTTTGCCCCGCCCAAGATCGCAACAAACGGCCGAACGGGCTCAATGATCGCCTGCGACAAATACTCAATTTCCTTCTCCAGCAAGAACCCGGTGACACGCGGCTTGCCCGCCATGGCGAGCGGGACCGCCACCATTGACGCGTCCTGACGATGCGCCGTGCCGAACGCATCGTTGCAATACACCTGGGCCAACCCCGCAATTTGCCGGGCAAAATCGGCGTCCCCATCCCTTTCCTGTTTGTGAAATCTCAGGTTTTCCAGCAGCAGCACATCACCATCGCCAAGACCCGCCACTACTCCCGCGACATTCGGCCCCACACAGTCATCTGCAAATGCCACCCGCCTTCCCAAGAGATCGCCCAGGCGATCACAAACGGGCCTAAGTGAAAATTCTCTCTCTACCCCCCCACCCCTGGGCCGGCCAAGGTGGCTGATCAAAATCAAGCGTCCCCCTCGGTCCACCACGCTGCTGATCGAAGCCATCGCCATCCGAATACGGCGATCATCTACTATCCGACCATCCTTCATCGGCACGTTGAAATCCACGCGCATCAACACCGGCCGCCCGGTCACATCCACATCGGCAATGGTCTTCTTGGCCATAACGTATTCGTATCATCTACTCATCACAGTGAACAAGAACGTTATCATATAGCCATGCTCACAACCTCTAAAATACACTAATCATGACGCCTACTGTCCAAAACCCGCTGTTGGAGATCCAGCAAAGTGCCCAAGCCGTCTTCATGCCCTACGGCGAGGCCGCTGAACTCGTGGAATCCTTCGGCGAATATGAAGCCGAGTACGCTGCTATCCGCAAGGGGGTGGCCATATTCGACATGCCCCAACGCGGCCTGATCCCCGTACGTGGAACTGGACGCCAGTCTTTTCTGCAAGCGATGCTCACCAACGACGTGGGCGACCAAAAGCTGGGGACCGGCGCCGCCTGCCGGGCATTCCTGCTCAACAAGCAAGGGCGTATCGAGGCTGACATGGTTGTCGCTAATTTTCAGGACGATACGTCCTACCTTGTTCTGGATCGAGCCGACGCTGCCCGGGTCAGCCAGGAACTGGACAAATACCTGTTCACCGAGGACGCCCAACTGGAAGACGCCAGCGAAACTCACCATCACCTGGCACTGCACGGACCTGAAGCAGAAAAGTTGATCGAACATGTCGCCGACAAGCCAGTTGCAGCCCTAGAACCTAATCAATGCGACCAAGTCGAAATCGCGGGCCACAAGTGCCTGCGGTTGCGGCACGATGAAACGTTGTCGGTCGGTCTGCATCTGCTGGTGCCTGCCGATTCCGCCATATCCGTCTACCAGCAACTGGCAGAGGCCATCGGCGGACTGGTCCCGCAAGTTGAGGGCGGTACACGTCGTAACATTACTGGCCGCGGCATTGGTTGGCTGGCATACAACACCGCTCGCATCGAGGCGGGCAAGCCGATTTACCACGTTGACTTCGGACCCGATACCCTCGCACACGAGACCGGTGTTCTCCACGAAGCGGTCAGCTTTACCAAGGGGTGTTACCTGGGCCAAGAAATTGTCGCCCGCATGGAAAACCTAGGCCACCCCAAGCGGATACTCGTCGCCTTAAAATGTGCCGACGACCGCCTGCCCATTGCCGGAACCCAGGTATTGGACGCCGATGATTCGGCCGTGGTCATCGGCGCCGTCACCAGCTCGACACTCTCACCCATGCTCGGCAACACCGCCATCGCCCTGGCCATGGTCAAGTGGGGAAAACACCGACCCGACACCGAGGTCAAAGTCGCCGCCGAGGGCGAACTGGTACCGGCCAAGGCCCAGCAGCTGGCGGAGTTGATCACCCCCAGTTGAACTTGGCTGGCAGTCACGGCTCGTAGTCATAGCGAAAGCTGATCTGCTCGGCGTCCCAATCCGTATCGCCAACAGGGATCTGACTCAGCAAAGACATCGTTTCATAGTTGGTCACGTGCCCATCGACGAAGTTGAAGTTGAGCGATCGCAGACCCAGGTGCCGGCCGGTCATGTAGGAGTTGTAGAACCCGCCGAGGCACCCACTGTACTCGCCGGTCCAGTAACCGGGATCGCCGTGCAAGAGCACGCGTGTGGGCTCAATGACGACGTCAGCGTTTTTCGCTCGAGACTGCCAATAACCCGCCCCAAACTGAACATCCGGCGACCAACCCCACAGGGTATAGTCATAGCCCACACCCATACTGGGGTCTGACTGGCCATTGAAAAAGATCATGATCTGCGGATAGTGAGACACGCCCGACCAACTCAAGGGACTCTGGCCTACCCGCGGCGCGTTGGGGCAGTCCAGTGCGCCGATGCCGGCCATGTACGGCTCCAGCGGATAAAAAAAGGTATATGGATGGGGTTCGGGCATCGGGTTTGAGAAACCGTGATTCCCACGAGCTATTGAATCGATCACTTCCGGGTACATATTATTGTTTTCGTCAACGTACATCTTTGTAGCCAGGTGGACTTGCTTGAGATTACTCATACAGGCCACGACCTTGACCTGCTCCCTGGCCATCCGCATAGCCGGCAGTAAAATCGAAATCAGGATCGCGATAATGGATATGACCACGAGCAGTTCGACAAGTGTAAAACCACGTTTACGCTTGGCTGCCACGGGCACCATTTGAAAATGGCCAGTGTGGATCATTGCGTTGGCACATGCGCACACGCCTTGCCTATTTCCAACTTGATAAAATCCTTTTTTCCCCATGCCGTGCCACTCAAGTTGGGTTCGTCGTTTATCCGTCATGTAAGATCCGTGTAAACACATCGACATGAGTATTCTATGGCGGAACACAATGGACACAATGGACACACCGTACAAGCCGCCAAAACAAAGGGTTTATGAGCTCCCCGGTCAGTTGCGCAACAATAGCGTCTTTGGCATGAATCAGATATGATTGCGACGCCGCCAAGGACGAATATCCATCCACTTATAACGGAACCAAAAGCACCAAACCAGCAAGCATAAACAACCGGCAATTAATCCCTTTAGGCTACGGGGTGTAGCTCAGCTTGGTAGAGCGCTTCGTTCGGGGCGAAGAGGTCGCAGGTTCGAATCCTGTCACCCCGATTCAACATAAAACACATTGAAAATGGCCGGTGCAAGGCCACCTCACATTCCCGTCAACGCCCGACAGCAGATTGAAGATCAAGATGCCGAGGCTGTGCTACCGCCACGGGCAATAGCCTAAAAGGTAAGTGAAACCTTCAGCGCGCCGTTCTCTTTCGAATGAGCCAGATCGAACGCTTCCTGGATCTGCGTGATGGGGAACTGGTGCGTGACGAACGGGGCCATGTCGATTTCGCCCCTGGTGATAAAGTCGACCGCATGCCTAAAATCGACAAGTCCCTGCTCGTCCTGCGCGCCAAAGATGGTGTGCATGTCCAAACGCTTACGAAAGAATGTGTCCCAGTCAAACGGCACGCGGTCCGTCGTGGGTGGCAGCCCGAATACCGCGACTCGTCCCTGAGAACGCACCATGCTGAGGGACTGGTTGAGCGTCTCCACAGCACCGACGGCCTCGACGACCACGTCGGCACCCTGCCCGCCCGTCAGGTCCAGAACGGCATCGACGGCACTTTGGCCGGTAACCCCGATCGCTTCGTCAATCCCCATGCGCTTCCCAGCTTCCAGTCTTGCGGGCACAGGTTCAACGGCAATGATGCGGTGAGCGCCCAGACGCCTGAGTATGAAATCGTGAAACAGCCCTGCCGAGCCCTGGCCCAGTACGACCACCGTCTTTCCCATTAAGGGCGGCAGCTTGTGGCATCCAAAGACGACTGTGCCGAGCTGTTGCGCCATGAGCAGATGGGCCTCGGGCACGTCTGGTGGAAGCTTCAGCAGAAACCTCGGGGCAATAAGCTGGTAGCCCGCGAATGCCTTGGAACTCCAAATGTTCGGAACCGTTAGAACCAAGTCCCCCACCTGAAACGATGAGTTGCCGGGGTCGACCACTTCGCCGATGCCTTCGTGTCCGGGGTAGCCGTGCGGCAGGGGAAACTCAGAGGCGTTCCAACCCATGTACACAATGTGCAGATCACTGCCGCAAATGGAAGACAGCTTCGTCTTGACCAGCACCATGTCGGGTTGCGGCTCGGGTATGCGTATCTCGTCGCAGCGTACCTGTTTGAGCCCCGTCACCAACGCCGCCGGCATCGTTGCCAAAAGGAATCCTCCTGCACATTGCCACTGGTAACCATGCTACCCCTGGGCCATGGACTAAGCCAGTCGATCGGCGTGGCCAAGTCGTA
>CAUZAW010000264.1:0-4775 GCA_963577735.1 Phycisphaerae bacterium
CAACATCGATCCGATAGCGCCGATCAATCAGATCAGCGTGCCGCCTGAATTTGCTCGTCAACTGGCCAAACGACATGGGCGATTTTACACTGCGGGTATTCCCGAAGATACCAAGGCTCTGACCCATGGTGTATTAAATGAAGATGAGTTCTTGTCACAGTGTCACGTGGTGATGGATGAGAGGCGACGGCAATACCGTCAGGCACTGCGCGAGTTTGAAAGTGGCTGTCTGTTTTTTTACTTCGGGGAAACAGACTTGGTCCAACATATGTTCTGGAGGGATCGTGACGCGGATCATCCGGGGCGCGACCCCCGGCAAGGGGACCAGTACGGGCATGTTATCGACGACCTGTACGTCACCATGGACGGTGTGGTTGGTGAAGCACTGGCCGAACTGGGGCCGGATGACACGATCATGGTGTTGTCCGATCACGGGTTCAACACGTTTCGCCGTGGGTTCAACCTCAACACCTGGCTGGTCGACAACGGATACATCCGGTTAAGCAAGCCGCTCGAGCAGGAGAAACACGAATACTTTACGAATGTCAATTGGCAGGGGACCCGGGCGTATGGAGTGGGCATGAATGGCTTGTATCTCAACGAAGTGGGCCGTGAAAAATATGGCGCGGTGCCAACGGCGCGGCGCCGCGGTCTGCTTGCGGAAATCGCTGACAAGCTGATGCAGGTGCGTGATGATGACGGATCACAGGTAATAAGGAATATTTATTTGACACAGGACCTTTACACCGGTGCTGATCCAAACATTGCTCCCGATCTTCTGGTTGGTTATGCAGGCCATTATCGCGCCAGTTGGTCCACCGTGCTCGGGGGCATGCCTCGCAAGCTGATTGAGGACAACATGGACCGGTGGAGCGGTACGCACCTGATCGAGGCTGATCTTGTGCCGGGCATTTTGTTTTCCAACAGGCAGGTCGTGGTCAAGAACCCTGATTTGCTCGACATCGCCCCGAGCATTCTTGGTGTTTTTGGTATCGAAAAACCTACTTCCATGCGTGGCCAGTCGTTATTCGCCTAGGTCTAAGCCGGATTTGGAGGAGCAATATGTTCTCTAGCGTCAAGATCAAGATCGACAAGAGTGTCTACGAGCGTTTGGCAAGAGTTGCCGAGATTGCTGGCTACGCTTCGACCAATGAGTTCATCTCCCATGTGCTTGATCGCGAAGTGGTGAGCCTGGAACAGTCGAAGACCGATGAGGAAGTGGAAAAACAGTTGCGAGGACTGGGTTATATTGAGTAGGCCTGTCAAAGGTTGATTGCCGGGATATGAACGCGATTAATAGTCTATTGACGACTTTGGCGGAACAGTTGCTCATGCCGTTCGCCGGGTGGCCGCCTCAGGTAGGGCTGATCTTCTGGTCGGCGGTGGCTGGCGTACTCATGGCATGGGTGTTTGGTCGCACGTCGAATCAAAAGGCGCTCAAGGAAGTTGCGGATCGGATTCGCGCGCAATTGCTGGCAGTCAAGCTTTTCAAGGACGACCTGGGGATAACTTTCCGCTGCCAGGTTGTACTGATGAAGGCAACGGGGCTACGTCTGTGGCATTCCCTTCCGCCGATGCTTGTGTTGATCGTGCCATTCATGTTCATATTGTCACAGTTGGCGCTGCGGTATGAACATCGGCCGCTTCTGCCCGGAGAACAGGCGACGGTGGAAGTGCAACTGGCGCCGTCGTCCTGGCCACGCCACAACGAGTTGAACATTGAAGAAACGGCCGGTGTGACTGTGGCAACCGATCCGGTGCACGATGCAGCGAAGCATGCGGTGTACTGGCGGGTGTCACCACAGAGGGCTTCAACGGCGATATTGCGTTGGCAATTGGGCGATCAGGTCATTGAGAAGCGATTGGCTGTGGCTCAGGATTCGGTGCGGGTGCAACAGGTCAGCGTCCGCCGTCCCGGTCCGGGATGGTGGGATAGACTGCTTTTTCCGGCTGAAGCGGGCTTCGACGCGACGTCTGCGGTGCAGGCGGTCGTGATTCACCACTTGGAGTCTAAGCAGACTACACCGCTGTTCGGCATCAACGTGCCGTGGTGGGCCACCTTCCTGATCATATCGATGCTGGCCGCACTAGTGGCCCGTCCGTTTTTGAGGGTGCATTTTTAGACCGGGGCGACGTATTTGTTGACCGCCCCGATGAAAGCGCCGCCGCGATGTTCGTAGTTGTCGAACTGGTCCCACGAGGCGCATCCAGGCGAGAGCAGAACGACGTCGCCGTGGCGCACGCGGTTGGTCGTTTGTTTTACCGCCTGCTCTACCGTGCCACAGTGGACAACGTCGGCGGCAGCATTAGTCGCTGTGCAGGCTTGTGCGATGAATTCGCCGGTGGCGCCGATGGTGTAAACAGCTCGACATCGCTGCGATGCGCAATCCGCCAGTTGCTGCATGTCGCTGGCCTTGTCGTAGCCACCGAGAATGACGTGCACGATTCCGCGGTCAAAACATTCGATCGCTAGGATAGCGGCTTGCGGCGTGGTCGATTTCGAATCGTTGAAATAGCGTGTGCCGTCGTGTTCACGGACAAAATCCAACCGATGCGGCAGGCCGGCGAAGTCTTTCAGGGTGCTGGCGGCCTGTTCCCATTGCAGACCGTTTGTTTTTTCCACGGCAACAGCGGCCAGAAGAGCATTCATTTGGTTATGCCGACCGGGTATCAACAGGAGCGGATGTTCACCTTCATCTAGGTCTTTTTGCTCGCGATAGCACATTCGCTCGACGCGGCTGAGAAACCTATTGTGGATGCACGGCCCAAATATTGCGATGTCCTTGTCAGGTTTCTGAAAGTCAAGGATCAGTTGTTTGGCGGCCTGGTAGGCTTCGAGTGTAACGTGACGGTCGAGGTGATTGGACGAGAAGTTGGTGATCACCGCAATATGTGGTGACCAGCAATCTTCCGCCAAGCTTTCGAGCATGAAACTGGAAAGTTCCAGGATTACCCAGTGATCGTGTTGTATCCGGTTCAACTCGTTGAGCAAGGACTTTCCGATATTGCCGCCAACATGGACACGATCGGTTCCGATCGTCTTGGCCAGGATGTGGCCGATCATGGCGGTGACCGTCGATTTGCCGGCGGTACCGGTGACGGCAATGGTGTGGCCGCGGTTGGGTAACCGCGACACGAGCAATCGAATTTCACTGGTGGTGGGCACGCCGATTGCGGCCGCGGCGCGGAGAAAGTTGTTATTGCGCGGATCGACAGCCGGGTTAACGACGATCAGGTCGGCGCTGGTGAAGTCGCCGGCACGGTGTTCGCCAAGGCGGTACTCGATGGGTAAATCCGCCAGTTGCGCCAGGCTTGGCCCAAGTGACTCTGGCGGGTCCAGGTCTGTGACCAGGACTTGCGCACCCTGGTTGACCAAGTAGCGCGCCGTTGCGGCACCACCGCCAAAGCGCCCCAGACCCATCACGACCACGCGCTTGTCGCCAAGATCGTCGATCAAAACTCGAGGGCCCCCATCAAATCAGGTACGGCCGGTATTGGTCGGTTACCTTACTTCCAGTGGCGTGGGCAGTTTCCAGCTCTTTTGGCCAACCTCATAGGAAACAATTGTCTTGTTTTTGGGAATCAGGAAATAGAGGTAGAGTTCGTCACCTTTTCTCATCCGATCTATCGGAATCTGGGAAGCGGCACGGATGGGCTGCTTGGGCCTGAAGAAAAATATCTGGTCACCATTCGTGTGAAGCAGGATGTAGCCGGCGGCGGGATACGCAGTGTTGCGGCTGTCCCTGATGAAAACCCCTCCCTGGCTGGCTGCCAACGCTCTGGCTTTACCGAGCAGACTGTAGAGCCGTTCTCGCTCGAGACGAATACGCAGGCATGCCTGGTTGGCAGGAGCGTATAAACGCTCAGCACGGTCGGAGGGCTTCAACTGGAAGCGAGGAGGCTTTACGACCGCCTCGCCGTCCAAGACCCTGTTACCGTTAAATGTCAGGGCCGCCTTGTCGCGGTGAATGACCTTGGGCAATTTGTCTGTGATCATCAGGGCAACGGGTTGTGATTTGACCTTAGGTCCTGTACCCGGCTCGAACTGCCTGGGCAATTCTCCTCCGGCCATGGCATCTGAACTGTCGGTGCCTGTTGCCAGTTTTTCTTTGGGTTTGCCCAGGGCGTTGATAACCAGACGTTTCTGTGTGACGGCCTCTTCAATATTCGGGACACGCATGCGCAAGTTCCGCACCAGCAGGAACTGGGGCGTGTGATCTTCGGGCACGAGAAATACCCAGCCGAATATGGGCATAGGCTGCGCGGTAAAAGCGGTGCTGTCCCGACGATTAATCGGTGTGAAATGGCGTTGATTGTTGTCATCGACGTATACGAAGGCAACCGGTGCGTCCACGCGTGGCCTGGTTCTTCTTGTGTATTCGTTGGACCGCGAACTGATGAGCCGCACATGTGCCGGAGATAGCCGGAGGTTGCGGTCCCGATCGTATGGCGGAACATGATGAGAAAACTTGGTGTCGAGAATCACGATATTGGCCATGCGGTCGAGCCGGTCCGTGGGTAATCCGTCACTTATCCTGGGATCCAAAGTGAGGGCCGGAAACTCATGGATATGATATTTGATAATCTCGACCGAATCAGGATGTGCGGTACTCGATGAGTTGGGATCAACGCGTAGCCGAAACAGCGCATGGCGAATATTCAGCTGAGGCGCGTAAAGACTCAGCGGGGTGCTGGTGGACAAGCTGCCACTGGAAAGGTGTTCATAGAACGAGGAGACCCATTTATCGACGGGCAAGAATAACTGGCCGCCGTCA
>CAUZAW010000265.1:0-4773 GCA_963577735.1 Phycisphaerae bacterium
TTAGTCCGCCACATGGTCGACATCCCCAACGCCCCGTCACCGATCAAAGCTACCGGTGATTGCGACATATACATCGAGCCGGCCTTACCTGGGATCGACTGGTAGGCGGTTCCTTGTGGAAACGGGATATCCAGATGGTATTTGTCCGACCACGTCTTACCACGGTCTTTGGACACGGTTGCGGTCGTCCAGAAATTGTCCATGTTCAGTTCGTCGAAATTGGTGCCCCGATCTTCCCAGATTACATCCGGTTTGTGCTCCCACTGTATCGCCCACATTTCGTCGTGACCCTTGATGTAATAGCCAAACTTGCCTGGCACGGGCTCGTCCCAGGTCTGTGCGTAGTCGCGGGTGCGGGTGATCACCTGCGTATTTTCATCGATGTTGTAACCGACCAGCACCTCGTTGTCGGGCAGCAGCGTCGCCTCTGCTCCTATCGCCGTGCCCGGCATGGGCTCGAACAGATCGGGCAGAGCGTCGTCAACCATCGTCCAGTTGGATGTGGTTGTCGTACCCTTTACTTCCATGTTGCGAAACATCAACGAACCGAACTCACCGCCGCTGACGCCCACGCAGCCCTGGGCGTATTCCTCGTCGCTCACGGCACAGACAAAATAATCATTGAAATAGACGAGAATCTCCGGCCCCTTGCAGACGACGCGCACTGAAAACCATTCGTTGGGGTGGGTGATGTTGCGGTACACGCCCACTTTGCGGCGGTGGCCCAGCATGCGGGTGTAGCCATCGCCGCAGCCCTTCCAAATGCTGCACATGAGCATGTGTGTGTCGGCGGGCAGGTTCATCATCAGGTTGAAACGCACTGCATAATACCGGCGGCTGTCCATGGCACGGACCACGAACTCCGGCGTCCCTCCACCGGCGTAAATCAGCCGCCACTGCCCGCTCAACTCGCAATCGCCGTAGGCGTGTTCCACGTTGAACGCCAGGTGACTGACCAGCGACCAGTGCGACAGCGTCGGGCTGATGATGTCTCCCTCGTCGTTGGTCTTCCACTTGCCGTTAATAAACCGCCACGCATCTTCGTTGCCCTTATACAGAAGCTTGTGAGCTTGTCCCTCGTCCATGGGCGTCTTGGCATTGTCCATTGCGAAATTCCTTTGTGACTTACCAGACTATTTCGGCGGTATGTTATCAGATGGTTGTGCGAGGTGATTGGCTTTCATGCATTACCGGTGGGGCTGGGATACAATGCCGAACGCGGTATTTTTCCAGCGGTTTATCTGCGTACGGCGTTATCATGAGCCATTCATTTTTTTTCAAAAGGGAAAGCTAGTCATGGACTTAGACGACAAAACCTACGCCGAAATAGCCAAGATGATCCATAGCGATCAGAGCCCTGTCGGTATAGACGCCAAGAAGACTCACATCTATATCATCCACATGCTCAAAAACTTGGAAAAGCGACTGGAAACTATCGAGCAACAAGTTTCACGGTAGTCATGGTCCATTCTTGCCAGATCTTTTCCCCATGAAACCGGTGATCAGTTACAATCCGCTTGGCGTGCCTACGAAAGCTCAGCCATCGATCGCTTGGGTCGGAAACGAAGCAGATGATAGACAGCAGGTTTAACTACACGGCCAAACAGCACGGTTTCTACCAGGAGCAAGGGTATTGCATCTTCGCGGATTTCCTAACGCAAGACGCATTGGCTTTCTGTCGCGCAGAGGTTGATAGGATGCTCGCGGACAGGGCTGCGAATGTGGAGCCTGACCAGTTGATAGGCACTCACCAGCAGGAGCCATGGGTTTTCGAGTTGGCGGTGCAACCTAAAGTGCTGGACATGATTGAGCGCCAGATAGGGCCCGATATCTTGTTGTGGTCCACGCATCTGCTGTGCAAACCGCCGCACACCGGCCTGTTGGTGCCCTGGCACCAGGACTCGCCGTATTGGAACGTCAAGGGGCGATTCGCCGCAGGCCTGTGGATCGCGCTGGATGACATGGATCAGGACAACGGGGCCATGTCGGTACTAGCCGGTTGGCATCGCAAGGGCGTGCTGCCGATACAGGACTCGCAGTTTATTGAAGGATTCACCCAGGAAATCGTACCTGCGGCCCTGCCCGAGGACTTGGGGCAGAGCCAGGTCACCTACGAGATGAAGGCTGGGCAGATGGCCATTCACGATGTGATGATTCCGCACAACTCGCCACCCAACAAGTCCGATCGCTGGCGGCGGGCGTTGGTATTGCGCTACATCGCCGCAGACGGGGAACTGGGTGACCAGACGTACACGAACTACAAGACCAGCCAGCCATTTGACCGCGAGCCTTTTTTAGTACGCGGTGAGGATGTGCAGGGCCTTGGACTGCGGCATAATCCGTTTCAAGGCAGTGTGAGCTAACTGATGTCCCACGAGCGAAATGATGAAGATCAAAGGCGGGCGTATTGGACCCAGCAGATGGAGGCTGCGCATGATTTCGTGCAGGAGATGATGTCGCGCCCGGTGGTTGAATGCGGTGAGCCCTTGGCGTCCTTGCCGGACGCGGTGGCAGCAAGCGGGGTGACCGTTGATTTTTCCAGTACGCTCAACAGCAGTCGATACGAGCGTATCTATTATCTCCGCCAGGGGTTGATCGAGGGGTTTATCGGCGCCGCTGAGGCTATCAATGACCGGGGTTGGACGCTCAAGGTAGAAGATGGATTCCGCTCACCGGTCATGCAAAAGTTCGGTGCAATGCAGGAGATTGTTTTTGACATGGTCTTGGACAGGGTGATCTGGGAAAATAACGGAAAGGTTCCTGACGGGGCGTTGATGTTCAGGCGGCTGTCAGCGATTGCTGCAAATTGTCCGAAAGTTGGCACGCACATGTCGGGCAGTGCGATAGATATTTCTGTGTTCTCAAGTGAGAGCTCAGAGGAGATAGATCGTGGCGGATCGTATCTCGAAATCTCTGAACTGACCCCCATAGGTTCGCCATTCGTCACCAGCGTACAGCGGAGCCATCGTGACCAGATTGACGCAATCATGACCAGCCACGGTTTTGTCGCCTACCCCTACGAGTTTTGGCATTACAGTCAGGGGGACGCTTACACGGAATACCTGAACAATACTGGCAAGCCAGCTCGGTATGGCCCGGTCAATTTTGACCCGGACACCACGACGATTACGCCGATGGCTGATCCCACCAAGTATCTGAATACGATCGAGGAAATTGAAAAAGGTATTGATGCGGCCTTGAACCGTCGCGACATGGGATAATTATCTGGAGGATATGATCGTGAGTGAACGTTTGAGACTAAAAGACCAAGTGGCGATGGTGACTGGGGCCGGCTCGATCGGGCCGGGATGGGGTAATGGAAAGGCCGCGGCGGTGCTATTTGCCCGTGAGGGGGCCAAGGTGCTGGCTGTCGATATCAATCCCGCCGCCGTGGAGGAAACTCGCCAGATTATTCTCGGTGAGGGCGGTCAGTGCGTTACTTGTCAGGGCGATGTTTCCAAGGCCGACGATGTCGAGGCGATGGTTAGCCAATGTGTAGAGACGTACGGCTCCGTGGATATCTTGCACAACAACGTGGGTATCGTGGAGACTGGCGGGCCGGTCGAGGCGACGGAGCAGGCGTGGGACCGTTCCATGGAGGTTAATCTCAAGAGCATGTTCCTGACGTGCAAGTATGTGTTGCCTCACATGGAGGAGAAGGGCCGCGGCGCCATTGTCAATATTTCGTCAATTACCGGGATTCGCTGGCTGGGTGTTGCGTATATTTCCTACAGCACCACCAAGGCCGCCATCATCCAGTTCACGCAGTCGGTGGCCATGCAATACGTGGCGAAGGGGATTCGCTGCAACTGTATTTTGCCCGGCTTGATGAATACACCCATGGTGCATCACTCTCTTGTGGATGTCTATGCCGACGGTGATGTGCAGAAGATGGTTGATATTCGTGATCGGCAGTGTCCGACGGGCAAGATGGGTGATGCGTGGGACGTGGCGTACGCGGCTTTGTTTCTCGCCTCGGACGAGGCGAAGTACATAACGGGCACGCAACTGGTCGTTGACGGCGGACTAACCTGCGGCAGCGTGTAAGGATGGCAGGTCGCCGCGGGTGTTTTACGCGGCGCCGGTACTGATAACCGGCAGGGAACAGCCCTTGGCCGGGCCCTTTTGCGATTCGAGTTGCTGGATTTTTTGCGCCGTGGTCGGATTGGCGTAGCGGTTGAAGATACAAGCCGTGATTGTGCCCCACACTCCTCGACGGCGTCAAAACACTGCTGCGGTGTCAGGTGATTCTTGAGAAGGTGGGCCGGGTACTGAATATTACCGCATCCTGCGCACGCCAAATTGCACCGGAACAGCGGTTCGAGCATGAGTACCAGCGGATAACGCTTGCGCCGCTCGTAAGACGTAATTGGCAACGGTCCACATCTGCGACACGGGTACGGGCATCTACACCTCGGCTTGGTCGGTACCGCCTTGCCAGTGGTCCTGAAGTGTGACCGGGCAAATGGTAGGTCATGCAGTTCAAGGATCAAGTTGCACGGCCCGTCCGACAATTCAACGGCGTTTGAATCCAGTGCCTTTGGGCCGCCGGCGTTTAGCAAGGTTGAGCTGCGCCGATCGTCGGTGCAACTGCATATTCTCATAGAGATTGCTGGCCTGGTTGGGGTAAAGTTCGATGAGCTTGTCGAAAGCCTGGTCCGCCTTGCGGTATTGGCCGCTGAGCAGCGTGGCGACGGCAGCCTGGTATTTACCTGTGATGCGTTCGACCAGTTGGGCCTGCACCTCGCGAAATCTCAAGATATCGGTTGGGTT
>CAUZAW010000266.1:0-4769 GCA_963577735.1 Phycisphaerae bacterium
AGAAGCAACGCGGTATCTATGCCGAAGACGAGGGGATCATCGGGCGCCTCATGGCAACTGGCCAAGGGCAAATCATCCCCGATATTCGTGCTGATGAGGATTTTCTCGACCGCTTGGGATTTGCCACAACAGCTCAAGATCGTCAGGTAAGCTTCCTGTGTGCGCCCATCAAGGATGCAGACACCGTAGTGGGCGCCATCAGTGTTCACAAACCTTTTCTGGATAGTCCATCCTTAGACGCTGATGCGAGGTTGCTTTCCATTGTTGCAGGGCTATTCGCCCACACCGTCCGCGTTCATCACTTGCTGCAAGTTGAAAACGATCGCCTGCTAAATGAAAACACTCAGTTGCGTGCAGATCTTCGAAGCAAATACCGTTTTGATAACATCATTGGCGAAAGCCAGGCCATGGTTAAAGTTCTTGCTGAAATTGGCCAAGTGGCTCCCAGCCGCGCAACTTGTCTGCTGCTTGGCGAAACGGGCGTGGGAAAGGAACTGATCGCCAAGGCCATCCACTACAATTCGCCTCGCAGGGACAAACCCCTGATCCGCGTTAATTGCAGCGCCCTATCACCTCAACTGCTTGAATCCGAGTTGTTTGGCCACGTCCAGGGGGCCTTTACAGGTGCCATACGCGACAAGGTCGGTAGATTTGAAGCAGCCGATGGGGGGACTATTTTTCTCGATGAGGTTGCCACCCTCGACACCCAGATGCAAGCCAAATTGCTGCGTGTCTTGCAGGAACGTGAGTTTGAGCGAGTGGGCGATCACCATTGCATCAAGGTTGATGTTCGAGTCATTGCAGCAACCAATCTCGATCTCGAAGAGCAACTGCGAAATAAACTGTTCCGCGAAGATCTGTACTACCGCCTGAACGTGGTTAACATAAAATTACCTCCGTTACGCAGCCGCCGCGAAGATATCGAGCCACTGATCGATTTCTTTCTTGCCAAATACAATGCGGAAAACAACCGATCCTTGAGAACCATCAGTTACGAAATACGCAACACATTGCTGCGTTATCCCTGGCCTGGTAATGTCCGCGAGCTGGAAAACACGATCGAACGCGCGGTCGTCCTTTCGTTGGGCGAAGACTTTACCGAGAACCTTCTGCCCCCCCAAATTCATCGTTTCTCGCCGCAGAAACGACCACACAGCGGTGACACATCGATCGAAATGACCGCAGGCAAACTCGCCAGTGACGCCGTTAAACAATCCGAGATGTACAAAGGCAAAATTTATGGCCATGTGGTGGACCAAGTCGAACAACAATTGATCCGCCAAGCCCTCAAACAAACCGGTAAGAACCTGACCAACACCGCAAAATTTCTAGGCATCAACCGCAACACGCTTCGCGAAAAAATCCGTAAATTCGGGATTGAATCAACTGACTAGAACAAATGGCATTCGCCATAATCGCGAGGTACAACTCCTTTTGGAACAAATCCTTGCGTTCCCAACGATCCGCTGTGAATCCGGGCCCGATAAAAAGTCGTCCCCAACTAGTAATTTTACCGATCTAGGTTATAGGCCCTAGAAAGTGGACACGACATAAACTCGGATTGCGGAAGAGAACCATTTAGCCCAACTTGATATTCGGGCGCACAGGTCGAACACGACGTGTCTAGGAAGCATGCCGTGTTAAAGGAGAACCGACCATGCCAACGCTCACCATCTGTCCGGCCAGTTCCCCAGTTTGCCAAAGTCACCGCGCCGCTGACATGTCAGAGCAATTAAGGTCAAGCCCTGCGGCGCAGCAGGCAGTCTCGACAAAAAGTGAACACAGACCCCCCAAGTGCGCCAGCCGCCCCGACGTGAGCCGCTGGCTACATAGACTTGAGCACCTCACGATTCGGCCCGGCCTCGTTTTAGGCGCCCATGCAAAAATCGAATCCGGCAACTATGAAACCAAGCAGGTGCTGGATACAGCGATCGACAACATGATCGATGACGTTGAACTCGTATCACTGGCCCTGCCGGTCCCTGCGCAGACCTCACCGCCAAGTTTCAATCGCACGAACGAGTAAACGCACGCCGTAGCCCGTTGGCCCTTTGATATACAGTTCACCATTCTGCTTAACGTCACTGACGCCCGCAATGTCCAGGTGTGCCCATGGCGTCTTCTTGTCTATAAAATAAGATAAAAACGCCGCCCCTTGAATCGCATGTGCTTCGCGTCCACCGGAGTTGACAATATCCGCGTGGTCGCTTTTTAACAACAACTTGTGCTCATCCCATAGCGGCAAATGCCAAAGTCGCTCACCTGTCTGCTCCGCTGCATCAAACAGAAGGGATCGCAATTTTGACTGTCGGCAAAACATACCAGCACATTCCGTACCCAGCGCAACAATAACCCCGCCGGTTAAAGTTGCTAGATCAATGACCGCACTGGGCTTATACCTCTTGCACCCATAAGATATCGCATCGGCCAACAGCAGTCTCCCCTCGGCATCCGTGTTGGTGATTTCTACAGTTACCCCGTTGTACATCCGCAGAATGTCGCTCGGGCGGTAAGCCTTCTCACTGATCATGTTTTCAGCCGTAGGTATAAGCGCTACTACCCGCCTTGGCAGTTTGAGCCTTGCCACCGCGTGCATTGCACCGATTACTGCCATTGCGCCGCATTTATCGTATTTCATCGATTCCATCCCCGCCGCGGGCTTGATCGAGTAGCCGCCCGTATCGAACGTTACCGCTTTACCCACCAACATAATCGGCGGTTGCTGCGACGGGCCGGTTTGCTTTTTCGACACCTTGCCGCACCATTCAAGGCAAATCATGGCAGGCGGGTTCGACCCCGCACTGCCCACCGCCAGCAACCCCCCCATCTTGAGTCGCAACGCACGCTTGGCATCAATAACTGTGCAGCGAAGTCCAACCTGCTTGGCTATTCGGCGACAAAACGCAACGAGATGGGCCGGTTTGGCCACGTTAGGTGGTGTCGCAGCCAGACGGCGTATCACGTTCACCGATTCACATGTCCTTAGACTGCGTTCTAGGCCTTTCCGCATAGAACGGTCAATCGACACCGACAGATGTCCGCCCGCTGAATACGCCACCTTCTCGCTGCCTGTTCCTTTGAACTGGCCAAACTCAAAATTCCCGATGCCCAGTCCCTCACCAAAAGCACGCCCGGCAAGTTCCTCATCCAACGCGCCGTCAAGCCCACCAATCAGTTCCGCATGCAAGTGCTTGACCTTTGCGGCACATGCCGCTCGCGTTAGTTGCGCGCCTGCCGCGCGCAACGCTTCGCCTTGGCCGAATTTTTCTCGCCTACCCAACCCCAGAATATACACGCGAGAAACACCCTTTTCCGGATAAAGGCAACTAATCTTGCCGCGCGCCGCTGAAAACTCCGCTCTGCGCAACGCCGTTGAAAGTGCTGCGTTAACCAACCAATCCAATTTCGCATAGCCGGTTGGCAACCTAGCCACCTTTTCAAACATGACGATCACCAACGCGCTTGCTGAACCCGCCAGTCCCGCTCTGGCCCCCTGCGTACTACAACCGACACTCCGGTACATGGCTATGCCTTTCGTCTGGATACCCTTTAAACCAATCCGTGACGGCAATGTAACCGCGTCATCCAATTCCCTCAATGACCGACGGCCTATAACCCTGCAAATCAGTGGAGTTTGACACTTTACCCCGTGATTGCTAACTTTCATCTGCGGTAGGCGATGTGTTCACTAAAAAGAGAGCGCCATTGGTTTGCCGCCACCACCCATTCTCGGGAGTCAACGCTTCTGGGAGCCCCAGTTGATGAAATCCATTGGCAGTTTGTTGGTGGCAACTACTCTGATCTGCTGCCTGCTCAATACGGCATCCTTGGCCCAGCGTTTACCCACAGCCAAGAACCAGGTGTTGAGTTCCACCGACAAGGCTCTGATCAAGGACTACATCAGCAAGTGGGCCCCTCAACTGGTAGCCGAAGATGACAGGCAGGTAACCGCTGCCAAAGACCAGTTAATCATTCCGTTGGATACAGATTCCACGGCCTTTTTCCTCGTCGAGTACCGCGCCGCCTTGCGGGGCCCTTTACGTCAGGCGTTTGAATCAAAATCTGCCTCAAAACGGCTCATTGTACGCCTTAATGCCATGATCGTCGCGGCAGAACTCCATGACACTGACAATATCAATCTCCTGATTCAAGGCCTCAACGACCAAAACCCTGCAGTACGCTACTGGGCAGCACAAGCGATAGCAGGCCTGACGAGAGGGCCAAACCTCAAAATCCAACAGCGGAATAAGTTGTTTAGCGCCTTGGCCGTCGCCATGGAGAATGAAAAGATTGAACCAGTTTTGAAACAGATGATGCGAGCACTGGTTAGATTGACGAAGCATGTACCCAACGCGATCAATACCCTCCTCCAAACCATCAACAAACGTGTTGAACTGCACATGGCCAGCCCACAACTGGGGATTTCCGCGGAGATCGAGGGGTTGCGGGATTTGCGGCAGCCTCTGATTGAATCAAGGGCTGCAAACCCTGCGGCGACAACCGAAGCCCTGCGACAATTCATTCTTGTTGCCACCCGATATCACATGCTGGCCGCAACACAGCTTGAGCAGGGAAAGGTTCCCGCAATTCATCGTGGCGACTATATAACCCTGCTTAATCTGGTCGATAACGTCCTGCCGTGGGCAGTGAGACAGCTCGGTGTAAAGACAATCTCACCGGATTTGAAACAACCCATCGGACCATACCTTGAACAAAAGCAATGGGCCCTGATCAATCTACGCGCCGTCGGCTGGCAGCAATTGCTCATT
>CAUZAW010000267.1:0-4754 GCA_963577735.1 Phycisphaerae bacterium
CTATTTCAACGTTGCCGGTGCCAGTCTAGACGGCACTCTCGGTCAGGCTACTCCAGAAGCAACCCACTTAATCAAGGTTGCGTGTGAAACCGCAACCGGCCAGCGCCCGTCAATATCGATGTTCGGTCACGATTACGATACTCCTGATGGCACCTGTGTCCGTGATTACATTCATGTCGAAGACCTCGCAGCAGCCCATTTGTGCGCGCTCGATCACCTACAGTCAGGGGGTGAATCACAGGTTTTGAACTGTGGCTATGGTCGAGGTTTCAGTGTCCGTCAGGTTCTTGATACCGTCGAGCAGGTCAGCGGCAAGCACTTATCCATCGTAGAGGCTGAGCGTCGGGCGGGGGACCCTGCCAATTTAGTGGCCGATAACCGGGCAATTCGGGAGGTCTTAAACTGGAAACCACAATACGATGACCTGGCGATAATCTGCCGCACGGCCTACAACTGGGAGTGCCGATCATCAGGTTGTTAGCAGTTTTCTGCTGATTCCGCAAATCGAAGGTAAAGACCGTTACACTAACGACAATGGCCTATCCACAAAGGGGCCGTTCACGCCATGAAGATAGCGTTTTCCCTGTTTGAGTATTCACCCTATAGCGGCCTGTCACTCGACTTTGGTCGTATTCTGGCCGAGTGCCAAAAGCGGGGGCACGATACCCATGTTTTCGTGGCCGAGTGGAATGGCGAGCGCCCGATAGATACAAACATCACAATCCTGCCGCCTTGGCGATGGACCTCAAACCATCGGAAAAACCTGCAGTTTCACTCCAAATTCAAGCTAGCGCTCGACCAAATTCATTTTGATATTGTGGTCGGTTTCAACAAAATGCCCGATCTTGATGTCTATTATGGCGCCGATATCTGCTACATCGGGCGAACGGTCCCACGATACCCTGCTCTGTATAAACTGACCACACGCTACAAACACCGCTACCTGTTTGAGGCATCTGTGTTCAGCACGCAGAGCAAAACGCTTATTCTTTCGCTCTCAGAAAAAGAAAAAAGTGTCTATAAGGAACATTATTTCACCCCGGATTCACGTTTTCACCTGCTACCGCCGACACTTGACCACCGTTTCTCCCCCGTGCAGGATCGAGCAACTGCACGCCGCAATCTCCGAGCGGAAATTGGCATTCCTGAGGCTGATCGGTTACTCATGTTTATCGGCTCAGGATTCGCCACCAAGGGCCTGGATCGGGTGATCACCGGCCTAGCCAGCTTGCCCCAAGACCTTCTGCAGCAAACCCATCTCGTTGTCGTTGGCGAAGACGATACTGCTCAGTACCAGGCCCTGGCCAAAAAGCTCGGCGTGCTGGACAAGATCCGTTTTCAGGGCGGTCGCAGCAGAGAACAAATCCCTGACCTGCTGGCGGCCGGTGACCTGATGGTTCACCCGGCTTATGGGGAGAATACCGGTACCGTGCTGCTTGAGGCCATTGCCGCCGGATTGCCGGTTTTAGCCACGGATGCCTGTGGTTACGCCCACCATATTGAATCCGCTAATGCCGGTATTGTATTGGCCTCACCTTTCGAGCAGCGACGACTCAACGATCAGCTAGCCGCCATGTTGACCTCGCCTAACCAGAAAGTCTGGTCTGAAAATGGCTCGCATTACGGCAACAATCCAGACCTTTACCAGATGCCAATCGATGCGGTTGCTGCCATTGAGCGGCACTACGTCGAGAAGCAACAGCGAGTGGTAACGACCGCTTTGCAACGTGAGACGGAAGATGTTTATCTGCGACGTGATCTTGCCTGGGCAAACTTTGCCAAAATCATGTCAATCGGCCTGCGTGAACCCGCAATTCGGGATGTGCCCGAGACTAAACGACGCACAGTCTCGTTTGGCGCCAACGGAAAACGCTACTATGTAAAAACACACGGTGGTGTGGGCTGGAAAGAAATCCTGAAAAATCTCGCCTATTTCAGGCTACCGGTATTAGGCGCCGAACACGAATGGCGGGGCGTACACCATCTGCACCGGCAGACACTATTGCGTGACCTGGGGCTAAACACGCTGGAGATTGCCGGCTACGGCGCGCGCGAATATGCTGTTGCGCGGATTCTGAATGATCCCGCTCGTCGACAGTCATTCATTGTGACCGATGAAATACCCAACGCCAAGAGCCTGGAAGAGCTGTGTCGGGATGACTGGGCCTGGGGCAAGCGATCAATAAATTCCTGCAACCAGGTATTTTTCAAACGCTGGCTGATTGACCAGCTCGCCCGGACCGCGCAAATCCTGCATCAGAGCGGCGCTAATCACCGGGATTTCTATCTGGGGCACTTTCTTATGCAGCAGTCAGGCAAATCGGCTGACTTTAACCCCGAAGACTCTCGCCTGTTTCTGATCGATTTACACCGTATGCAGATTCACCGCCCCTCACTCCGTGCCTGGGTCGGGGCCATGCTCAAGGGCATGCAAACAAGTGACCGAATTCGACCACCAATCAGTGAAACCCCCGAACGCTGGCGGATCAAAGATGTGGCGGGTCTTTACTATTCCAGTATGGATCTTGGCTTAACCCGTCGCGATCTGTGTCGATTTATGACAGCCTACGGCGACTTGAGCCGACGGCAAGCCCTGCAGGTTCTCCAGTTACTGGACAACCGGCGCCATTTCCGTTTCGCTCAGCGCAGCTTCTGGAACCGGGAGTGCCGTTTCTGGCGGCGTGTATATGGCCGAGCGAGAAAACTTTATGCGTCAGAGAAACGTCGCTCGTATACGGTCGACCGGCTCGGTAATCAGCCGCTACCTGCTGCGGAGACACAGCATTGAACTCCCTCTCTAGCCTAAGACAGATTTGAGCCGGACACTTATAGGACAAAACGGTGCGAACGCACCAGAGGGTATCCGCCAGTTCACCGCCGGCAACCTGCGAATTACCTGTCATACCCGTTATCCTCGACAAGCGCTAGACGACCTCCTCTCAGATCCGGATGCGAGCCTGACCAACACGGGTGCTGAATTTCTCAAACATGACAGCACTACGACACTGGCGACGGTTACCTGTGGAGAGCACAATCTGGTCGTCAAGCGCTACAACACCAAGAATGCCTGGCATCGTCTCCGCCGCACGGTTCGCAGCTCACGAGCTGAGAACTGCTGGCATTTCACCCGAACCTTGCGGAGCCTGGATATTTCTGTGGCACCGGCTGTTGCCTGGATCCAGGAAATCCAGGTTGGTTTAAAGGGTAGATCCTGGTTTGTATCTGAATTTGTGGAAGGAATCAGCTGTCTAGATCATGTCAAAGGTGGTGTTCCCCATGCCGAGATCGAAAAAACCTTAGGCGAGATAGTCGAGATCCTGTGCAAACTGAGGCATAAGCACATCTCACATGGTGATCTCAAAGCAACCAACATTCTGCTGTCGGACCAGGGACCTGTGCTGATCGATCTCGACATCATGCGACAACATTCCAGTGAATCAACTTATCGACAGGCAGCAAACAAGGACGTGAACCGCTTTCTTCGAAACTGGCAAGACAACCCGGATTTACTGGCTACCGCCCGGCAATTGCTGTCGGCTCAAGGTTTCCTGACTGACCCCCCGTTTTAGAAGGAAACCCGCACCGCGTAGAATGGATGGTCTGATGGTCCGATTGGGGTGTGCCACGCATCAATAATCTTCAACCCGCGAACAAGCAACCAGTCGATGCGACCAGGTGGCCCCCCGGCCAGGCCAGCTGCATCCTGCACCGCAACTGTCTGTAGCCGGTCAAGGCACTCGTGACCCGCTTCAACGTTAAAGTCACCGAGCAGAATCGCGTGATCGTACTGTTCAAAAACATCCAATACCCGTTCAAACGGATAGCGTTGACGATCTGGAGGAGACAGGTGCGTGTTAATGACGTGCACCGTCTTGCCGTTCACACCGATCTCGTATCTCGTCAGGTTACGATAGCCCTTGCCGTACGTCGGTAATAAGGGTTCACGATGCCAGTGCTCGACGGGAATACGTGTAAGCAGGGCATTGCCTCGATTCGGCAGCAGACATCGCCGCCGCGTGGGGGCGAAATGAACCGCGCAAGCGAGCTTTTCTGACAGCGAGTAAGCCTGGTTTTTTAGTCCGCGCCAGGTTGTTCCTTCGACTTCCTGCAACCCAACAATGTCACAGTCTTTAATCACCTCGGCAATGCGATTAAGGTCACGCCGGCCGTCAGTCCCCCGAGACCGGTGAATATTGTAGGTGCCAATGGTAAAGCTGGCGCCGGTCGGTGGGTCCACACGGGTTATGTGCTTAAGTCCCGAGCCTGAGGCAGGACCCAACGGCCAGTACTTAAACAGCAGTAGATAACCGCCAATTGCTGCCACTGCCAACGCTAGAAAATCAAACACTGACATCCGACCACTTGGTTTGAGTGTCCATCACGTCTGGTCCATCGTTATCGACCGGTGTCGCATCAAAACAATAGGGTATCGTCGATAACATCAAGTCTGCGAATCCGGTCAGTTCAATCGTGCCGCATTGACGAGGCGTGCTTGATCAGGGACCATCATTGTAGCGAGGTTCTTGAATTTGGATAAACACCCTATGAAAACCGCTTTTCTGACTGACCCAAGATTTACCGAACATGAAACCGGGCCCGGGCATCCTGAGCGCGCGGCACGCCTGACCCACACGCTGGACCACCTGCGTGCACAACAATGGTTCAGCCAGCTGATACCCGTCGAATCACAGATTTGTGACGAGCGCTGGCTGCGCAGCGTTCATGATCGTACACTGATCGAGCGTGCACGACAG
>CAUZAW010000268.1:0-4730 GCA_963577735.1 Phycisphaerae bacterium
CATGCATATTATTGGCGCAGATCTTGGTTGCAGTGACGACACTCCATATTGATTGTGTAATTATCGCTTCCGAAATCGAAAATCTATTAGACTAAAGCCACGGAACAACTTGCCAATCTATCTGACCAAAGGTTGAACTCACATGTGCGCTAAAAACAATTGTTCACAAAATAATGGTCAGCATCCAACTGATGATGAAAGATTGTTTTTTGATACGCACGGTTACCTGATCCTCGAGCAATTCCTATCACAGGAACTAGTTGATTCGCTCTCGTCGTGCCTGAAGCGGACTATCCAACGGAGACAGCGGGACGGCGTCAAGGGCCTTTATCGCACGGATGACCCTCATCCCAGTGGAGCCACTGAAATAAAAGGCCAAAACGTGCGCATCTATTACATCCTCAACGACGACCCGCTGTTTCAGGACCTGATGAGTTACGAACCGTTAATGCCTTACATCAATCAACTGCTTTCGCCACAGGCACATTTTCACGCCTCGGACGCGATCTGGGAAGTGGAAGATCAGGGGCAAAAACCGACATGGCACCAGGATGGCCCGTGGACCAGTCGGGGTGGCTACCCCGATCTGCAGGTGACAATTCCCATCATACAATTGAAGATCGGCTACATCCTCAACGACATGTCGCAACCGGGTCAGGGTAACTTGACGATCGTGCCCGGTTCGCACAAATCAAATATCCCGGTCCAGCCACACCAATTAAACAATTATGATTCATTTCCCGGCTCCATTCAGGTATGCGGCCCGCCGGGCACTTGCGTCATGTTCCACAATGCCATCTGGCACACGGGTGGTCGTCCGTGGACCTTGGGTAACGGGCAACGGATAATGCTTTATTACGCCTATGAGCAACCGTGGATGATGGCCAGCCCGGAACCAGTCTGCTACACGCCAAGTTTTTACCGCGGTCTATCGGACCAGCAAAAGCAGATGTTTCACAGTTTCGTGTTTGAATTGTGCGGCTAAAGGGGCAGCCACAGGCTGCCTATTGTGATCTTCTATTAAATGGAACGGGGCGAGACACTGTTACGCCGAACCTTGCGGGCCACTATATTTAAACAATTGGATAACTTTTAGTCTAGCGCATGCAGCGTGTCAGCGATCGCCTTGGCTCCATCGAATATATGCCCCACGTCGTCGCCGACCGAGAACCAGTGCATGCCTTTCTTGCGCCACTCGATGGCCTGCTGCGGGTTGGCCCCGATCGAACAGCCCATCCATAATCCGCTGTTTACTGTCTTTTCGATAATGGTGTCGATCGCTGCAACCACCTCGGGGTCCGAATGCTGGCCAAGTTTGTTCATGGAACCGGAAAGATCATTGCGGCCAAGGCAGATGCCGTCGAGACCGGGAACCTGCAAAATCGCGTCCAGGTCACGCACCGCATCGATGGTTTCGATGTGGGCAATGATCAAAATCTGTTCCTCGGCAATCTTGAGGTACTCTTCGATTGAATCGAGACCATACATGTTGCGGATCGGCCCGAAACCCCGCGTGCCATGCGGTGGATATCGACAGGCCTTGACTATTTGCTCGGTCTGCCTAGCCGAGGTGAGCATGGGGATGATGATGCCGGCCGGGCACATATCCAGATACGGCTTGATGATGTTCTCATCCGGGCTCTGGACGCGCACCAACGGGGCCGCATGGGTCCCACGTACAGCCATGATGTGCCCCAACGCAGCCCGCAGGTCCATGTGCGAATGTTCCATCTCGATCCAGATGAAATCACTGCCCGCCTCGGCGGCAAGTTCACTGACCAGCGGATCGGTCACCTGTACCGATGTGCCCATGCAAACCTTTCCCTCCTCCAGGCGACTACGCAAGCGCTCCACGTTATTGATTGAGCCCATCGAATAAATTCCTTGCTTAATAGAATAATGGATAGTGGCCGAAACAAGACACGCCCATGGCAATAGAATAACTGATCCTCACGAATATCTCGCCTTTGAAAACTTTCGGACTGAATGGGGTGATCCCCACTGCAAAAATTAAGTGCGCGGACAAAACTGTGGACTTTGCCAAGTATGCTAGACAGACAGGGACGAATGCGTTACTGATTTATGCGCCGCTTACTCGACCTGCCGGCCGCGCATACCACCGCCGCGTAAGTGGAAAAACACGATATATATGACGATCTGAATGATGGCACCGGCCCCGAGCACCAACGCCCCCAACTGATATGGCGCCCTGGGGCCGCCCAGATAACCGGCATAACCGCCAAGCAGTGCACCGGCGGCGAAACCAAATGAGAAGGAAGCTTCGTTCAAGCCTACAATAAACCCGCGGCGTTGACTGCTGCTACCGCGGGTACTGTAAAACAGACTGGAAAAATAGTTGAAACCGGAAAGCTGACCCAGACAGACAAGGCCCAGGGTCAGCATAGCCACATTGTGTGCCAGAGACAGGATCACCATGCCGGCAATACCCAGCAATTGCGATGCCAATGCCGGAATCAGGCGAAGATGCCAGAACGTGCTGCAAAAGAGGACAACGTACATCAATATGGTTACGGCCCGGGAAATGGCAATCAACAACCCGTGCAGGTCGGACAACACACCGAGCCGCACCATCATGTCAGGCAGCAGGTTCAGGACCATGCTGAAGCAAAACGCACTGCCGAGGTTGGCTATCCACGCAAGTTTTACGAACTCTCCAGCAACCGGGTCGTAATGATCTGCTGCTGATGAATCGTTGGTCTGCAATTGAATTGTTCGGACAGTGGCCGACGATCGACCGCTTATTACAAACAGCAACAAGTTAAATGCGACCAAAGGCAGGGCGAAGTACATCGGCCAAAGCGGGGAAATTCGAAACAGCCACCCGCCTGTCAACTGCCCACTGACCATGCCCAAGTTCCATGCCAGCGAAAATAGAACCACCGTACGCCCGACAACATGCATATGACGGCCCTGCGAAGGTGCCTTGCTCAAGCCCGCATATAAGGGCGGGTAAATCATCCCCAAACTTACGCCCATGCAGAAGTAACTGAGATATCGCAGTAGATCGTCTATGCCTGTTTGCCCACAAACGATAATCGTTGCTGCATTCAACAACAGTCCCGCCAACATGACCCGCCTCCAACCAAAGCGTTCGGTCACCAAGCCGGACAAAATGCTGGCAATGGCAACACCTATTGCCTGCAAGCCGCCAATTAACCCCATCTGGCCAACGCCCACTGCGGCCTCCCCCAACGATCGGGTCACTGAAAACATCACCAGAAATGCGGCGAAGTCCGTCAGCCACGTATTGATATAAAGCAGACGTAGTCTGGGCGGCATGACAATCACTCAATGGTTAACGGTAGGGGTTACACGCGGCCGTGCGGGCTTCACGAGGCCTAGGGTTCGATATTCAACACCTGTTGCGCTCGATCGATAAAGCCTTGGCCCGCCGCCTTGTAAAGACCAATGTCACAAAAATAACCGAACAACTGCACGCCCTTGTCGCGCAGATTGGCCATGTCCTCCACGTCATCTGTGTGACAAGCAACGATCTTGCCGTGCTTCCGGCAGGCAGCGATGACCTTTTCGACCGCCTCGATCAACTGCGGCGCGTTCCATTGGCCGGGCAGACCCATGTCCACACTCAAGTCTCCGCGTCCCACGTAGAGCCCGTCAACGCCTTCGGTGGCCGCGATTTGGTCGGCCAGTTCGAGGGCGCCGACCAGTTCGATCTGGATCAGCGTCAGCGTATCTCGATTTGCTTGGGCCATGAACTGGGCCGGGTCGACCGGCCGGTGACGGGTATGGCCGCGAAACAGGTGCACACCCCGCTTGCCGATTGGCGTGTATTTGGTCGCTCGCACAATCTGGTGGACCTGGTCCATCGAATCGACGGCCGGTACGACGATGCCACCGGCACCGGCATCGAGTGAGCGGGTGATCATGGCCCGGTCGTGGTTGGGTACGCGCACCAACATGCACAGCCCCGCCTGCCAGCCGGTATCCAGCGCTTGTTCCACTTCCCGAGCGGTAAAATTGCCATGTTCACCGTCAAGGGTCAGGAAATCAAAGCCAGCATCAGCCATCACGTTGATGGCTGCCGGCATGGTGAACTCGGTAATAAACGTGCCCATAACCGGATCGCCCTTGGCGATCTTGTCACGTAGGCGACGACTGTGAGGATGCATGTTTTTCCTTCCAATACGCTGCCGTGCCGTACACCGGACATCGAACCGCAGATTGTAGCGTTGCCAGCCATTCGTGGCGATACTGGCCCAATGGACAACTGCTATGATGGCGGTTCTCAAAAAGGTGAGGGATGGAACCGATGTCAAAGATGATGCCCGATCAGTTCCCTGCGGCAGTCGTTACGGGCCGGAACCGACTGGAGGTAGTAGACGTGCCGACACTGGAAGTCGGCCCTTACGACTCGGTGTGCCAAATCAACGCGTGTTCGATCTGTGCCGCCACGGATTCTCATCTTGTTGACGGTACGTTCGTCAAGGACTGGATGCCCAAGTGGCCATTCGTGCTCGGCCACGAGTCGGCGGGCCGTGTCGTAGAAGTTGGAGAAAAGGTGCGGCGGTTCAAGGTGGGTCAGATGGTCGTGCGGCCACACTGGATGCCAGACAGCGAGCAATATCACGGCCTGGCCAGCGCCTGGGGCGGGTTTGCCGCCTGGGGCATCGTGCGCGATACGTTTTCCATGCATGAGGACAATGGAGAACCGATCGACTTCCTCTGGCGAAGCGCTGCACCAGTGCCGG
>CAUZAW010000269.1:0-4722 GCA_963577735.1 Phycisphaerae bacterium
TAGTACAAGCATTGGTACAAGCGTTCGCAGAGCCGCCTGTAGATCCTTAGTTCATGCGGCACTTCCATACGGTGCCGGTAGCCTTCCAAGCTGAATGTTGAGGGTTCGAGTCCCTTCGCCCGCTTTGTCGCATGTCGCAGCATCGTGTCGTGTTATACCGCACATCTTTCTTATTGGCCCCGGGTTATCCTCGCTGGTGCGTGACGTCTCATCTGCCGTGTTGGTGCGTACCGTCGCGCCGGCTTGCACACTTTCGCGTCCTGTGCGCTGCGCCATGCGCTGCGCGCCATCGGCGCCAGTCGTCTTGGCCCTTCCGGTAGCGGGAGGCGCAATTCTCGGCAATTGCTCGATCGCCTTCGCAGTGTCGTTCAGTCCCAGCACCGTGTAATGCTTCAGCGTTGTCTTGTAGTCGCTGTGTCGCATGATCTCTCGGGCGACCTGGGGTTTGGCACCGTGCCTAGCCAGCCGCGTGCCCAGCGTCGTCCGCATAGCGTGCAAGTCGATCACCCTCCCATCATCATCCTCAACCACGATCCGCAGCTTGGGCCGACGACGTTTCCCTTGCCATCCATCCGAACAGAAACGGGGCAACAAGACGAAACAATCAGATCACCAGCTCGGTACGCAGGCCGCGAACGTCCATTTCAAATTCGATGTCGAGCACCGGTGGCCGGGTGTGATGAAGCCGAACGGCATGGCGACGTGCCGGGCCCAGTCGCTTCCAGAGAAAATTGTTCAGTAGCAGGTCGACCGGGTGGCAGGTATAGACATCCACCGCGTTGACCGATGCCCAAGTGCCACCGAGTCCGGCCAGCCGTTCTTCCATCACGTCCATAACGTACACCGCTTTCTCATGCATGGCACCGGGATCGACTTGACCTCTCCGGACAATGGCGGCATCGTCAAGGCTGCCTTCCCTCAATTCTCCGGCACCTGCGACCACCAGCGTCGCAGGTCGATCAGCCTCGGCCTCAACCGTGTAGGAGAAGGCGTGCAGCATCACGCTGCTCGGAGGGTCCTCGACCGGCGCGACGTTGGTACGGGCGACTGGATTATCACCACCAACGTAGAGATCCCAGGACGCGAGCACGTCACAGTATTCCCGGTTGAAGTCAATGAATCCCTGCATCGTGAAGGGCGAGGGCGACCGAAGTTCCATACCGCAGAGGGCGTGGCGGTCTCTTGCAAGTTCTCGCAAATGCATTTCGACGCGGTCAAATCCCATTTGCCAGTGTAAGGGTTCGGCCAGCGTGGCATGCACGATTTCCCACCCGTCGTCCGCGACGACACCGCACGAGTAAGGGGCAATGCCCTTAAGAAATCTGTAGTGCCCGTCGGGTTTGTGGATGAGCATTATAAATCACGAATCATCGCCGGACGGGATAATCTGTTTACAAATTACCCTGGCATGTAAAATTCAGTCCGACGCCCACGAAGTACGCTTGAGCGGATCGCACACGTCCACCGCCAGGGCTGCGCCGAAGCCTTCGATAACCATATGCAGGGCATCTCCGTCCTCTATCGGCTCCAGTCCGTAGTGGTGTGTGCCCGTGGAAACCACGTCGCCAGCCTCCAGCGTCAGTACCTTGGTGACTTCCTCCAAAAGCTCGGGGACAAACCGGTCCATCGAGCTGGTAGAAAAATCATGGCGTAGTTCATCGTTGACCCGCATGGTAACGTGCAAATTATTTGGATCGGCCACCTCGTCGGCAGTTACCAGCACCGGCCCCATCGGCCCAAACGTGTGCCAGCTCTTTCCCAGGAAGAAACCGCCGGGCAAGCCACGAGCCGAGGCATCGATAAACTGCGTGTAGCCGAACACACACTCCATCGCCTCGTCTCGACCCACCCGCGACGCTGTCTTGCCTATCACGATCGCCAGTTCCGGCTCAAAATGAAAATACTTTGCCTCTACAGGAGGTAATTCAACCGTCTGGCGACCACTGATCACGGCGGTCGGCGACTTGAGAAACGCGTTAAACACTCCCCGCTCGGGCTTACGCGGCTCGAGGTAATTACCTGCAAGACAAACCAACTGCCCTGGCCGCGGTACCGGCGGTCGCAACTGCACGTCATCGACCGCGATAGCCCCCCCGCCTCTGCTGGCCTCCTCAAGCCGCGGTCCCAGCCGCGGCCAGTCGCGGATCACCATTTCCATCATCTCCTGGGTGTCGTGATAGCCCAAGCCGTCAACCGCGGCCATCACGTTGGCCACCTGCCCGTCCTTGACCACACCCAGCTGGTCATCATCGTAAAGCATCAATTTCATGGCGTGTTTACCTGTAGGCCACAATGGCCGACGGACCACGACAGGCGGCCCGCGGTGATTCTACATTACCGGGGGGCAAGATTGTTTTAACCATAAATATTTTGCCTGCCAGCCTTGGCAGAGACATCGGTAACACCAGGCCAAGATGAACATCTTTACTTGTACCAGCCGCTGGGCCTTGGCTGCGATTGTGCATACCATGCACTAAATAGTCAGGCACAGAGATTTCATTTGATGCGACAACTCTCCGGCATGTTGCTCGTCGTGGCGATGACGCACGTGGCGTGTGTGGCACCATCGCACGGCCAATCCAAGACACAAGTGGCAAAGGAACGGGGGATCGGGCGGATAGTTCGTCAAATGCCTCGGCTTCGCCACGACCGCGGTGATCGCTGGCCGATACTGTTTAGCGGCGATACGCCCAGGAACACGCGTTTCTTCCAGACGTACGTAGACCGGGGGATTTCGCCGCTCCCCAGCGTGCGTCGCGCCAAGGACGTTCGTGCCATATTGCCCTACCTGCGATACCTGCAGTTGCGACGCGTGCCGGTGGTGCTCATGGGCGGCGGGCTGGTCCAGGCCGCATATCGTGAAAGCTCCGGCGGATGCCCGCACCTGCCGCCGGCCCGACCGGACACGCATAGTCCAAACTTTGCCTGCCCATCGTGGATGTACGAAAACCCGCTGCTGGCTCGGGAAGCGAGTATTGCTCGTCAACTGGCCCAGTCGCTACGCAAACATGGCGTCGAGGTAAGCTCGATCTGGATCGACTTCGAATCTGGTGCGTACCTTCGCAACCAGTTCGACAAAGCCCAAAATGTTCGCACGGCCATGGAAGAGGCTATCAAGTGCCCGCGTTGTGTGGCGAGGTTCGGTGCGGCCAATTTTAATACGCTCGAAAAATACCAGGACGTCGTGGACGAGGCCCGGGCATACGCCCTTCGCGTAGGACTGAGCAACCCGATCCGATCGGCGTTACCGCGTTGCCGCCTGGGTAATTTTTTCGCCCATCCCGTGCGGCGGCAAAACTTGCCAGCTGACCGCTACCCGGCATATGGCTGGAACGGCAGCGGACTAAGCGTGTCACAGCCTCGATGCTATCTAGTGCCCGGCTTCCGCGGCGGCAACGCAAACCAATCGCACGTGGATTGGAACATTTTCCTGTACTGTGTCCGTGAGTTCTCCAACTGCGGCAAGGTACTCGAAGACGGTGAAATGCTCGTGCCGTGGATCGGATACCTGTTCACCGACAAGTCAGACGCCGGCCAGCGAGCCGCTAAGGGATTCAAACTGGCGTCACCGGCAGCGTACCGAGAAATGGTCATTCACACGTTGATGCGGGGCGCCGAAACGATGGCGGTATTTTCAACCCACGACGCGGCCTCCGAGTTTGGCAGGGATTATCCTGTGGACTTTGACCGCCGATCGCTGGGCCCGTTACTGGTCAATCTTCTGGATGTGCAGCAGGGCTACGATATCGTGCTCGGTGTGGACGACATGGTACGGCACGGCAAACCATTAAACTATGAAATACAGGGCCAGTACAACACACTCGACGAGCAGGCCGCGGTCTGGAGCGGAGTCATGGCCGGGGACGAGGCAGTGATCCGTACAGTCAGCTTCGCCAAGCCCATCGAGAAAAGTATCACGGTGTTCAACCGCCAGTTCGTGCTGCCTTTCGAGCGTACTGGCAAGTTTTTCAGGATAGATAATTCCGGGACAATTGAGCCCGTGTCCTCAAATTAGAAAAATGGACAAGGCCTTGGCAAAAACCGTAGAGCAACCATTACGAATACTGATCACCGGCGCGGCCGGTGGGATCGGCACGGTCCTGGCCAACGCGTTAAGGGACCGTTACACGCTACGCGGCTTAGACATCCGGCCAATGGACCACGTTGAAGATGCCATCACCGGTAATCTCAATGATTTCGACACCGTGCTGGCCGCATCGCAGGGAATGGACGCAGTCATTCACCTGGGAGGCCTGATTACCGAGTCGACGTGGCAGGCCATCCACACCAACAATATCTTGGGCACCTACAACGTCTTCGAAGCTGCCCGGCAAAGCGGTGTGCGGAGAATCGTGTTTGCCAGTCGGGCCGGCATACTGTCCTCGTATCCTAAGGATGTGCAACGCACCGTTGACCTGCCGCCATGCCCGGTGGATTACTATTCCGTCGCCAAGCTATTCGGCGAGCAGTTGGGCTACATGTACTCGAGCAGGCATGGCATGGAGTTCGTCGCGATACGAATCGGCCTGTTTCAGCGGACGCAACCTGAGGCCCGGCACCCGCACCAGATCAGTCACGCTGATACTGTCCAAGTGTTTGAGCGAGCCCTGATCCATCCCGGTGTCAGCCACGAGATCGTGTTCGGCGTCTCTGACAGCACCTGGCCACTCTATGACATAGACCACGGGCGTAAGGCCATCGCCTACCACCCACAGGACAAAT
>CAUZAW010000270.1:0-4683 GCA_963577735.1 Phycisphaerae bacterium
CGCTCAACGGTAATCTCCTTGTCGGCTCTTCCCAGTACGCAAAGATCCTCAACGGCCTGACCCTCAACGGGATTGCGAGCCTGACGGGCTACTCTTCGACACTGGACTTCGAGGGGACGCAGGGTCTTTCGGCCGACGTCGGCAACACGGCGATGGTGAACATGAGTTACAGCAGTTCCCAGCTGCGCGTGACCAACGGCGGCACGCTCACGCTCGACGGCACGGTGACGATCGCAGGGCAGGGTTACGTGTCTGACTCGGGTACGGGCGGGGCGATCCACAACAGCGGCTTGATTCATGCGAACGTTAACAGCAAAAATTTTTATATCAGCCCGGCGACCTTTACGAACGATGGAACCCTGCGGGCGACCAACAGCGGTAAGCTCCGGCTTGCGTCCGGTGTTCTTGAGAACTATGGAATCGTCGAAATATCAGGTGGCGGGCAACTCATAACCACCTCACTTGGCACAACGGGGCTGGAGAACAGCCTTGGTGGTGTTCTCCAGGGGACGGGAACGGTCACCGGCAATGTCACGAATACAGCCGGCACAGTCGCTCCCGGGACTTCTCCTGGAACCCTCGTCATCAACGGTAACTACTTCCAAGGCGGCGGTGGCAACCTTTTCATCGAGCTTGCCGGATTTGATCAAGGCACGGAGTTTGACCTTTTGGATATCTCGGGTACGGCGATGCTTGCTGGAACGCTCACCGTCTCGCTGCTCAGTGGGTTCGAGCCCTCGATGACCGACTCGTTCACATTTCTGGAGGCAGACGGCGGTCTGTCCGGAACATTCGGTGACTTGATCGACCTCGATGGAAATATCTGGAACGCGACCTATTTCCCAAACCATGTTTCTCTTAGCCTGCTGGCTGTTCCCGAGCCCGGTACCCATTTGCTCATGGCCCTTGGCGCTCTTTACCTGGTCCTACGGCGGCAACGCGCCTGAGGGCCATTGAATCTTCGGTCCGAACATTCCCTGCTGATTATCTGGGGTCCGACCACTTCATCAGGCAGTCGTCGTCGAGAGACTGGAGGGGGCTGAAGTCGCGGGCTGCCTGGTATTCTGGGCGATCAAAAGTTCCGCGGTTGTCGGTGTCGGTGATGTTGATGTAGAGGATCGCGCGGCGTAGGGGCGTCATGTTGACGGTCGAGCCATGGACGAGATTACCGTCCATGAACAATACCGATCCGCCCGGACCCATCACCGCCTCCACGCCGAAGCATTCCACTAGGCGAGCCATGGTCTGGCGGGAAATGTCGTATCGGTAGCGGGCTGCCTGTTCAACCTGCCCGTCCGGGTTAACCTCGGCAGCGATCAACCCCTCGCAGTGCGAGCCGGGCAAGCACATCAGCGGCGCGTTGCATTCGGTAACCTCGTCGAGGAAAACCGCGACCACGATACCCCGCGGCTCAGGCAGGCCGTCCACCCGGTGATAGATCCCGAAGTCTTGGTGCCAGTCCACCATGGCGCCGTGGAACTGCTTGGCGTTGACGCGGGATTGGTGGACGAAGACCTCTGCCCCCGTCAACTGGCGACATGGCTCGACGATCCGGGGATGTCGTGACAGGGCGTGCAGTCGTTCGTCAAACAGGTGCATGCCGTAGACAAGGTGCACTGAACCATCCTGTTCACGGGCAACCTCGGGCCCGTCGCGCTTCAACACTTCGCCCATCGCTGTGTCCAGCACCGCGACTTCCTCCTTGGAAAACAAGCTTGGCAAGAACACGTAGCCCTTCTGCCGGTAGGCCTGCTGCTGCTCGTCGTTAAGTTTCATGGTGGAAGTTTCCGGGAGATTCCTTAGCTTGGAATTGCCTCAGGTTATTTTTTCCCGCTACTGCCATGGAAGGTGATTGGCCATTGTACGGCCAACTGTTTTGGGTTGAGGACATTTTCAAGGCATTGAACGGTAAATATAGGCAAACTGGGTGAGTTTCCAGCGGTCCTCGCTGCCGGCTAGGCCACAAAAGGTAAAAAAAGCAAAAAATATGTGGGAAGGCTAATCAATTAGTGGTAAATTAGCCGCGGAGGAAATCTAGGTGGTGAACTGGAAAATCTAGCCGGGCGGACGGGAGGAGATTGTGATCACGTATTTGTTTAATTTGCACAAGCACAAATTTGTGTGCGTGATATTGATTTGCGCTATCGTGCTCTGGGCTCCCCAGCCTGCTCGCGCGGCTACCGCGATAGAGTACGGCCTGATCGCTTCCCTGATCGCGATAATTGCCATAGCTGCTGTGTCAGCTGTTCCGACTGCGATGAGGGATACAAATGGTAATATTACAGGGTTTGAAACGAACCCTAATTTGACCGGGACCGCAAACTCGTATGAAAGCGGTCCGCCTGGCGGTGGCAGTGCATATGCTGATGGTGCAGGAACTACGAGTGATGGGGCGGGGTCGTCCTCTCTCGGGGTTGGCCTAAACGGTACCGTTAACTGGTCCCTTGCTGCTATGGTGGAAAATGCCACGAGCAACGACTTTGATCTCGCATTCTTCAGTGGAACCCACGGCGATGTCACTTTCGGTCTTTCGGCAGCGCCAGCATCTGTGTCGATTGCAAGCCCAACCACCCTGGCGTTAGAGGCCTCGCAGCCCGGCGGCACGCCCGAGCCTGTGGATCTCAAGGTAACTTTTGTTAGTGTCGATCCCTATATGAAAGTCAAGGTAGTCAACGATACCGTTTCCAATTTGATCCCACAATTTTCAGCGAGTATTGTCGAGAATCCCAATGGAACCTTCTTCATTACGATCCCCGAACCCACAACGTTGTCATTGCTGGCCGTTGGTGTGCTGATAGCGTGCCGCAGGCGTCGAGGGAGGCGAGTGTAATTCATGTTCGCTTTTGTCTGAATACCGCCTATTTCATGGGGCTACTGCTGCGGCAGTTTTTACCGGTTGTGTTAATCCATTTTGTGGCACATGCAGCACCCTGCCTATGTCGCGTCTGTGCACTTGAACATCCAGTTGCTTTTACGTATCGCCACGCAGGCTATTTGACCGGGCAAACGCTCGGCAGGATCATATCGGTGCTGGTTAACACTGTAGCGTTGCATCTGTCGTCATCAGTGGAGTCGGATTATTCCTGCGCCCGTCAAACTCAAGTACAAGACCATCGAAGGCCAGCAAGATGGTCCCCATATGCTGATCATCGGCGGGGTGCACGGCGATGAGTTTGAACCCATGGCCGCCGTACGCAGGGTCATGGAACTCGTTGAGCCGTCGGGCCTAAGTGGCCGCTTGACACTCGTGCCCGTGGTCAACGAGGCGGCCTTTGGCCGCAAGCATCGTTTTGCCGGTGACGGGCTGGACCTGGCGCGTACCTGCCCGGGCAGGCCCGACGGGTCCATCACCGAGCGTACTGCTTATGCGATTTGCCAGAAGATCGTGGCCGTCGACTTTCTGATCGACCTTCACACCGGCGGGACGACGTTGGCTGTGTGGCCTTTTGCCGGGTACAGCCTTCACCCCAATCAAAAGGTCATGGCCGTCCAGCGGCGTATGGGGCGGGCGTTTAACCTGCCCCTGATCTGGAGCACGGCTTCGCGGCACAAGGGCCGGACATTGTCCGTGGCCCGCGACCATGATATTCCCGCGATTTACGCCGAATACCACGGCGGGGCCCGCTGCGACCCGGCTGGCGTGGATGCCTACACCGATGGATGCCTAAACGTCTTGGCCGAGCTGGATATGATCCAGCGGCCGCCGTGGCAAGATAGAGTCCGGCACGTCGTGGAAGATGAGCGGGAGAATTCCGCCTTCCTGCAAATCCAGAACCCCACGCCCATGGCTGGTTACTTCGAGCCAGCGGTGGTGCTCGGCCAGCGCATCGGGGTGGGCGAGCCGATCGGCGCAGTCTGCGATGTGTTGGGCAAGCGGGCTGTTACCATCAAGTCTAAGCAATCGGGTATCGTGGTAGTGCTCAAGACTTTTTCACGGGTGGATAAGGATGACTCGGTAGCAGTCATTGTCGAAGTGGACCGGCCCCTGGGAGGTTTTACAACATGAACGAACGACCTGTTGCATTGGTCACCGGCGCATCGCGCGGTATCGGCGCTGCAACGGCCGAGGAGCTGGCAAGACGAGGTTACGACGTGACTGTGTTGGCCCGCACCGGGCCGGACCTGGACAGGACCGCCAAGTCGGTCCAGGACGCTGGCGGTAAGTCACTTGTTCAGTGCGGCGACTTGGCGGACCTTGATTTCGCCGAGGCGGCGGTGGCGGCGACGGTCCGTGAGTTTGGACGCATAGACGTGCTGATCAACAACGCCGCTTGGCGGGAAATCATCACCATGCGCAATATCAGTATTGAGTCGTGGGATAAGACGCTACGCATTTCGCTGACCGCACCGGCATTTTTGGCCAAGTGGGCCGCGGCAGACATGGAAAAACGCAAGAGTGGTGTAATCCTCAACGTTTCGAGCATTCAATCACAACGGGTCGCGGGCATCGGGCCGGCCTATGTTGCGTGTAAGGGGGCGCTCGATTCACTGACGAGGGAATTCGCAACTCTCTACGGGCCGCTGGGTATTCGCGTGCTCGCCCTCAATCCTGGTGCGATCGACACGGAAATGAGCGGAGATTACGAGTCGGCGGACGGTCAAAGCATTACCGAACAGCTTCGCGATCACAGCCATGACATGATTCCCCTGCACCGTTGGGGCAAGGCCAAGGAAATGGCCACA
>CAUZAW010000271.1:0-4675 GCA_963577735.1 Phycisphaerae bacterium
CTCGGCATAAACGGAGTCAGCCGCATCGGCGTTGACTACTTTCATACGACCAAGATACGAATTCGTCTTGGTGGCCGGGTCATAGACAAACAAACATCCTGCGCCAGTCGAGGGATAGTAAACTCGTCCGTCAGGCGCCACCACGACCGCGTGCAAAACGCCCCCCGGGCCTGGCCCCCCCCCCTGACTATCAAAGGGTTCATAGATCGGACCCAAATCTTCCACGCGAGGGGGCTTCCCCGGAGACACATCCAGCTCGAACAACCGGCGGCCACCTCCGCCATAAATCTTTGTCCTGCTGCGATTGATCCCTACCTGGTAGGGCAGGGCCCTGCCAGGCACCCACAGGTCCAACGGTTCCAGTTTTTTTTGCTCCGGATCGTAGCGGATGATTTGACCCTTATGGTCAAAAATATAAACGTTGCCGTCCGCCGCAACCTTGAGGTCCCGTATGCCGTAGTGGAGAGCGTGAGGGGCCGGGGCATCGATGGTCCCGGCCGTAAAGTGTTTGCCCGTGGTAATGTCGTACACCTCCAGCTTAATCTCATCGCCGGTAAGAATATACAACTCATTTCTGTCTTGATTGATGTCCATTGCGATCAGGTACAGGCCATAGTCACTTAGCTTCGTGGGATTTTTCACACGCGAAGGAAAGAGAATACCGTGATCCACGGACTGCCCCGTTTTTGGATCGTAGCTGACAAGGTGACCTCCCGGGTACCCTTTGGGAAAAGCGCCCACATTGCGAAACTCCTCCGCCCATGTGCCGAACCAGAGCCTGCCCCGCTTGTCAACGACGATCTGCGAGTGAATCTTGGATTGGGGGACCATCTGCTTGTCGGTTTGGCCGGTTACTTTCAACATGTCGGCCACGTCGCGTACCCGCCCCGTTGTCGGGTCCAGTTCGACCAGGTGAGCAAACCTCCGGTCCTTGATACTGGTACCGATATAGACCCGGCCATTGGGATGGGCTGCCATGGCCGAGAATACATATTGGCCCAGATTTGAGGGCACGGGGTAAGCCCTGACGTCCACTGTTTTCTGCCCCTGCCCGGCCGCCACCGTTGCAATCAGAAGCATTAAACCACTTCCCAATAGGCCCAATGCCCACATTCTTACAGTTTTCATTGTTTGTCCTCTTATAACCGTTGTGCGTAAACTCTTGCGTATTGGGTTTATTATATCCGCTATCCAATTTGCATATTTAGGTCTGACACAAGGAAATTTGCCATGACCAACGGTCCAAAAATCGCAGCAATCGTCACTAAATTTTTTAAGGACTCGCATGCCCACCACATAGTAGACAGATTTCTCGAAGGTTACGGCTGGAACGGCCGGCACCATCGGCCCGCGGTAGACCTGGTTTCGATGTACGTTGACCAGGTCGACGATGAAGATCTCAGCGGTGATCGTTTTCAACGATTTACAACCGTCAAGAAGTGCGACTCGATCTCCGAGGCCCTGACGCTGGGCGGTTCCAAGCTGGCAGTCGACGGTGTGCTGCTGATCGGCGAGCACGGCGAATACGGAACCAACGAGAAAGGCCAGTACCTCTATCCGCGGTATGAGTTCTTCAAGCAGATCGTACAGGTTTTTGCAGACAGCGGCCGATCCGTCCCCGTATTCAACGACAAGCACCTCTCGTGGAAGTGGCAGCATGCCAAGGAAATGTACGACCTTTCACAGCAAATGGGCTTTGCATTCATGGCTGGGTCGAGCCTACCCGTCACCTGGCGCCTGCCCCCGATCGACATGCCCATGGGCGCCAAGGTCAACGAAGCACTGTGCATCGGTTACGGCGGGGTGGACAGTTACGATTTTCATGGGCTGGAGACCATCCAATGCATGGTCGAACGCCGCGCCGGGGGCGAAAGCGGAGTGCAGTGGATTCAGGCGTATAAAAACGAAAATTTCTGGAAGGCCTTTGACGAGCACGTCTGGTCACACGAGTTGTTCCAGGCCGCCCTGCTGCGATCACACAATGTCAAGCTGGAATCCCGCGGCAGCAACACCATGATCCCAACCGTCGAGCAGATCAAGGCTACGGCCAAAGAGGCCATCGCCTATCGATACCGGCACGCCGACGGGCTCAAGTGTACGATGATTTTGCTCAATGGCTTTATCTCTGATTTCAACTTCGCCGCGTCGCTGGCAGGAGCAGACAATCCGCTGTCCACACAGATGTACCTGCAAATGCCCTCCGACAACAGTGCCCTAGCCGGCTTCTTTTCGCCGCTGTGCCAACACATTGAACAGATGTTCCTGACCGGCAAAGCCAATTACCCGCTCGAACGTGCACTGTTGACCACGGGCCTGACCGAGGCTGCGGTAGACAGCCTTCACCAGGGCCAAAAGCGTGTTGAGACGCCGCACCTTGATGTGGTCTACCAGCCCCCCTCACAATCGATGTTCTGGCAAACCTAGCCCGCTAATCGTGGATCGGCTGACTCCAGAATCAAACCAGCCCTGCAAAGGCTCAAAGGTCATATAGCCCGGCGACGAACCTGAAACACCCCCCGTGCGTAAGACAGGTAACTAACATTTTAACTATTCTTCTTGCTCCAACCCGGTTGGAATAATACTCCAACCGGGTTTTTTTCGATGATCGTCACCCGGCAAGTAATTGCCTGACATGCTCGGCCACCGCTTCGGCGCAGCGGTGTTGGCCAGCCTCACCAAGGTGCACCTGGTCCTCGGCCATATACTGGTCTGGGTCCGCCGCAACAATGGCGTGCAGGTCATTGATCGCCAGCTGGTGCTGTTTCATCAACTTCAATGCCACTTCGTTGTACAGATCGATCTCTTCATTGCGCCATAACCACGTGTCGCCACTAAACAGTTTGTTCGGATGCACCGGTGTCGTGGTCGCCCAAATGATGGTCGGCCCCATATCTTGGAGGCGGTTGAGAATAAACCCGAGGTTCGCCACGTAAGTATCCACCGGCACCTGCACAGGATGCCTGCCCGGATTGTGTCCCACGTCGTGCAGTCCGTTGTTCCAGTGCACCAGAACCGGATCGCCCAATTCCGCATGCCAGCGGGCCAAGGATGAAAGCGTGTAGTGGGAAAACTGGCAGTTATCCGCCGGGCCGACCACTTGCGCCTCGCCCTGTAAAAGCTCGGCCACGTGGGGCTGGTAGCTCATGCGAATTGAATCGCCCAACAGCCATACGATCGGTTTACTGGACATAAAGTTCTCCTTGCGGTCAACCTAGGTACTCAAGCAGTTCCTGCTTACCCATCCCCGCGATACCCAATTGCCCCGGCGTCCTGGCTAATTCCCAGAAATCGACACCCAGCATCGCCGAGGCAACATCCACCAACGCGTTCATGACCGGGCACGCCACATTGAACTGCGCGCCCAGCTTCGACCATGCAGCCAGACCGTATGGAACATCCTCGGTCAGCCAACGCGTGTCGAGCGCCCCGGGCGCCCGCAGTTGCGTAAGCATTTGGCTGCCGTTGATCGTCGCCCACAAATCCCCCTTAGGCCCAAATCCCGCGGCATGAAACGCTTCATCCACAGGTGCCAGTTCGATGTCCAACGCCTTGGCCACAGCCAGCCGCTCACGGTCCACCGCGTAAATCAGGTTGCACACGCCGGGGGTTACGCCCTCGTCGTAAAAATAAAACTCGCCACGCGACCGCTCGACTCGGCCGGCATTCAACGTCACACCTGCCGGGTGCACAACCGGATTCATCGCCGCCAGGCCACAGGCCACCGCATGCTCATAGAGCACCGTCCCGGGAAACCAGCGGTCGACCATGGCATGCACCCGCTGCGACTGCCCGGCCGGTAACACGCCAAGCCCCAAGCCACTAACCACGCCCCAGATATGCGCCGCAGTGGCCGACATCTTCCGGCAGACATACGGGGCAGTATCCGTTTCGGCCACCGTGATACCGTCGGTCGCGCCACCTTGGCGCAATACATGGGTAAAACTCAAACTGCCCAACGTGCCGGGCATCAGCACCACCACCTGCCCTCGGTGCAAGTGCGGCAAACAGGCCTCGGCAAATGCGTGATGTCCGTAAGCAGGGACAATCAACAGAACAAGTTCATTTTCCGCCAACGCCTCGGCCAGATCGGTTGTCACGTGATGTAATTTGGCAATCCCACGATGGGCGACGCCGTCCAGTTCAATCTCATGTGAAGCCAAGACCGGCTCGACCGACTGCCTAAACGATGGCAGTTCGCCCAAAGTGACCGACGCACCAGCCAACGTGAGATTCGCCGCCACAGAAAACGCGGTATTACCCCCGCCTAACACGGTCAGTGCCTCTGCCAATTTGATTTAACTCCCACCAGGCCCCCGCACTGGCCGGCCTACCCGTCAAGAAAATCGGCCTTGTACCGTTCGTAAACGTCGTCGAGGTCGCCGCGGAAAAAATATAGCTTGCCATGGGCCGTCTGCGTTTGCCCAGGCTCCAATTTCTTCCAACTTGGATTCGGGTGCAGGCACGAAGGCCAGATATCCGGGTTGCCGCCGGGCCCGCCTGGCTGGTCCAGCGCCGTGGCCAGCACCCACTCGCCGATATCGTTGACCTTGGCGATCAAGTTGTGTTCAGTAGGCAGGTGCTCGTTCACCCTCGCCCAACGATCAGCGGTGCGGACAAACGTACGTATCTGATTGGGGTCGTGAAAGCCGACAAACTGGCCGGCCTGCATGCAGAA
>CAUZAW010000272.1:0-4660 GCA_963577735.1 Phycisphaerae bacterium
AACGGTACCGTGGTTGACCTGTTCTCCGCAGCTTGGAACCTAGAAAGTCTTGGCCGTGCTGATGGACAAGACACGGCCCTCTACAAGCTGACGATCCTCGATAAAGATGACCAGGCAATCCTAGACATCTTCCGTGAATTTCGCCTCGAGGTCGGCAGCTATGACCTGTGGATCAACCAGCACTTCGTCAACAGGAGCGATCGGCCGTTGAAACTGGTCTGGAAACAGTTCGCCCAAATGGACATCACCAAGGACATGGGCGGTTATCGCGGCGACCAGCGCGAGTATATGGCCGGCCATTTCAACTCGCAGCGCGACGCCAGTAGGCGATACGTTTACACCGACAAGACTCACCTGAAGCGATACGACGTGCTTAGCAAATGGATTGATGACAATGTGCCATATTGGCCCAGCCCACAATTGTCCGAAGACGTGGAATTAGTATGGCTGGCGGCAATCAATCGTTATTTCACCACGATCGTTCACCCGGAACCAGCCGCAACGGCGGAGCTCGACGGGCATTACAAATTCGAATCACTGGACAGCCAGTTCGATCACGTCGGCTTAGAAACGATCGGGCTCAAAGGTGAAGAACGCTTTCAAGACAATCGCAAGGCAATGCTTACTTTGCGAAGCAGACCCATCACCTTGGCCGTGGGGCAGACCAAGGAATTAAACTTGGGTATTTTCTCCGGACCACGCAACAAGGTTCTATTGGGGACCGAGCCCTACAAGTCACTGGGCCTGTACAAAACGGTACTTTACAGCCTCGGTTGCACATTGTGCACCTTCCAGCCGGTGGCAAATTTTCTGCTGTGGCTGCTCAAGGGCCTTCACACACTGGTCCAAGACTGGGGCGTAGCCATCATTCTGCTCGTGCTGATCGTGCGGACCATACTGCATCCAATCACCAAGAAGGCCCAGGTCAACATGATGAAAATGGGCAAGCAGATGCAGTCACTGCAGCCCGAACTGGAGAAAGTCAAGAAGAAATACGAAAACGACAAGCAGAAAATCGGCCAGGAAACGATGAAGCTGTACAAGGAAAAAGGGGTCAACCCGCTCAACCTGCTCGGGTGCCTGCCCATGCTGCTTCAGACACCGATCTGGATAGCCCTGTATGCGGTGCTTTACCTTGCGGTGGAACTTCGCCATCAATCGGCCTTTTACGGCCTTTTTCAGGTAATCAGCGGCAACAAGTGGGATTTTTTGCGCGACCTGTCAGCGCCGGATCGGTTTATTACATTTTTCGATGGTGTTCGAACTTATAATATCTTTGGTTTTGTATTCGACTATTCGTCATTCAATATCCTGCCCATTCTGATGGCTGCCGTGTTTTTCTTGCAACAGTTAATGACCATGACGCCGGCGGCCACGGACGAACAACGCCGCCAGCAGAAGATGATGCGCTTCATGGTGCTGATCTTCCCGGTTTTTATGTACTCCATGCCCAGTGGACTGACGCTGTACATCATGGCGTCGACGACCATCGGGGTAGTCGAAAGTTATCTGGTGCGAAAGCACATCCGCAACCAGGAAGACGATGGGACCTTGTTCGACCCCAAGCCGCCGAAATCGCCCAAGCCGGGCGGCTGGCGGGACCGAATGCAAAAGGTCATGGAAGCACGACAGGCCCAGATGAACGACCAACGCGGTAAGTCCGGAAAGCTATTCAAGCAACGCAAGAGACGATGAGCGAGGCCGCGGACACGATTGTGGCAGCGTCATCGCCACCGGGCCGCTCGATTCGGGCCATGGTGCGAATCAGCGGGAACCTGACGGCAACCATACTGTCAGCCCTCACGGATATGAGGCTGGTCGATGCTCGACAGATGACGCAGTGTCGATTGCGTTTGGCGCATAACCAGACGACAGGAAAACAAAACCTTTCCTTGCCGGCGTGGTGTGTTTTTTTTGCCGGGCCGAAAAGTTATACCGCCCAAGACATGGCCGAGATCCAGTGCCCGGGCCATCCTGCTTTGCTCGAGCGGTTGATCCATGTCTGCATGGGCTGCGGCGCGCGGCTGGCTGAACCGGGCGAATTTACGTTTCGGGCGTTTATGGCAGGCAAACTGGACTTGACGGAAGCTGAAGGCATCGCCGCCACCATTACGGCGGCCAGCGACAGCCAACTTCAGGCCGCAACGCTTCTGCGTGAAGGAGCACTGGGCCGTTTTACCACTGAACTGGTCGACCTGTTGGCACAACAACTGGCGCTGGTAGAAGCCGGCGTTGATTTTGTGGATCAGGAAGATGTGGTACCCATCGGGCCGGCGGAACTGGATGACAACCTGGCAAAAATAGAATTCCGCTTGAACGACCTGCTGTTGCACAGCCGATCATGGGGCGCATTGGATGCCCTGCCACGGATTGTGCTGGTTGGCTTACCGGGCACAGGCAAGAGCACACTTTTCAATGCGTTACTGAATCGCCGGCGAGCGGTGACTTCACCCATGGCGGGTACAACCCGAGACGTGCTGGCTGAGCCGTTAACGTTGACTGCGGCCAACAATAGGCAAGTGGAGGTCATGCTCATCGATATCGCGGGGCTGGATACACCGGAAGGAACCTTGGACCGCCAGGCCCAGGCAGCGGCGCGGGCGGCAATCCGCGGTAGCGACCTGATATTGGCGGTGGAAGATCAAAGAGAAATCAAGCCACCGTTTGACCTCGGCGGCCAAGCGGCGGGTACAACCTCGATTCGGATTCGAAGCAAGGCGGACCTGGGCTCAATATCTGACAGCTATGACGTCGTGGTCAGCACCCACCACGGCGCCGGACTCGACGACCTGCGCAGGGCAATCTTGCGGGGCATCGGTGACCTTGGGGTCAGCATATCGGCCCAGACAATGGCACTACAACCTCGCCACCAGTCGGCATTGCGCCAAGCAACTGAGCGATTGAAGGCGACACGGCAGATGCTGGCAACGCAACGCAACGCTCGAAATATTGACGCCATTGAATTGGTGGCCGATACCTTACGCGATGGACTTGACCATCTTTCCGCCCTGGGCGGAAAGATGACAGCCGACGATATCATAGGACGGGTCTTCGCCACGTTCTGCATTGGCAAATAACATGTGCCGACGGAAACAGTGATTCTGATATGGCCAAGAAAACGGGTAAAGACAAATCGCCGCGGATCGTCAACCGCCGTGCAAGACATGATTATCACATCATGGAAACGCTCGAGGTCGGTCTGGCCCTGCTGGGCAGTGAAGTCAAAAGCGTGCGCGACGGGCAAGTATCACTGGCCGAGGGATACGCACGGATCGAGCCGGCAGACATGCAACTTTACCTTTATGAGGTGGATATCGCGCGGTACGTACACTCAGGTCCTGACGGCCACGAAACAAAACGACGCCGCAAGCTGTTGGCACACAGCCGGCAGATCAAGCAACTGCTCGCACTGACGACGGACAAGGGTACAACGTTGATACCGTTGACAATGTACTTCGTCCGAGGACGGGTAAAACTGGAATTGGCCGTTGCGCGGGGTAAACGCAGTTACGACAAGCGGGACACAATGAAGCAACGAGAGTCAGATCGAGAAATCCGCAAAGCCATGACGCGCAAAAGAATTTGACCCATGCCGATAATCCCCGCCATCACACAACTCATCGCCATCGCTATAATTCGCTGCCTGCACAAAGGTATATTCCATGGGCCAAGCGTATCCAATTGAATCAGTTCAGGTCGATCCGGTGGAAACGGCCTACCGCACGATCAAGACACCGATCCCCCACCCGGATTCGCTGCCGCTGCTTGAAACGTTACGGCGGGCCGAGCCAGTCTGCATGGAAGGCCAGCCGCCGATTGTCTGGGACCGGGCCCACGGGGCAACGGTTTACGATGCCTATGGCAATCAATGGATAGATTTTTCATCGGGTGTCCTGATCACCAATGCCGGGCATGGACGCAAGCAGATGATAGACGCCGTGGTGGGCCAGGCGCAACACGGCTTGTTGACCAGTTATTGCTTTGCCAACCAGGCACGGGCAGACCTGGTCAATGCGCTGCAAGGCGTTGCCCCACGCCGCGATGACAAGGTGATGCTGCTCTCCACCGGCTCAGAGGCCATTGAACTGGCTATCAAGCTTGCACGGGAACATGCGCGTATACGCAACCAGACACCAAGCATTTTCGTCAGCTTTGAAAATGGATTTCACGGGCGAACCATGGGATCGCAGTTGTCCGGCGGAGTTGACAGTCTCAAGCAATGGATCGGTTACGACGACAACCATTTCCTACAAGTACCATTTCCAGACGGAGGCGTGCGATCGCAACCGCAGGACAATGATTTTTCCGCCTTCGAACACACCCTAGCGGAGGCAGGCGTCGAGGGACAAGAAGTTTGCGGGGTGATGACAGAAACTTACCAGGGAGGCAACTCGAGTTTTGCCCCGGCTTCGTACATGCAAGCGTTACGGGCATGGTGCGATCGCCACGACGCGGTGCTGATCATGGACGAAGTCCAGGCGGGGTTCGGGCGAACAGGTACGTTCTGGGGATTTGAGCATTACGGCATTGAACCGGACCTGATCGTGTGCGGTAAAGGAATCAGTGGTGCACTGCCCCTGTCAGCGGTGATCGGCCGCCAGTCGCTTCTGGACCAGTTCGGCCCCGGGGCGATGACCAGTACGCACTCGGGTAACCCGAT
>CAUZAW010000273.1:0-4654 GCA_963577735.1 Phycisphaerae bacterium
ACGGCCACGATACGCCCGCTGGACAGTTGGGCCATGGGAGTCTCGGTGTAGTCTGCCACGGGACTGTCGGGCGGGTAACTGTGGTTAAAGGTGGCGTTGTCCATGGCGACTGGCGGTGACCAAGTCAGGCCCTGGTCAGTCGACCGGCTGGCGAACGGCTGCAGCACCCACATCGTGGGCCACGTGCCCTGGCCTTGGTTTTCAAGTTTGGCGCGTTGCGTGTTGCGCAGCATTGGCACGACGAAACTGCCGTCATGCAGTACGATCACGTTGCTGGCCAAACTGCCGGAGCGATTGGCCCCGGAGATCTCACCTGCCGGATCGTCGAACCGGCTGTGCGACCAGTCCGACCACGTGTGCCCCAGGTCGCTGCTGTCGCGATAGTAGAAACCGCTGCCCTGCGAAAATATCCGCTTCGACTGCTCGTTGGCTGACGGCGCGTTGTGATATGCAATGGCCCGCAGCACGCCGGGCGAAATTTCCACCCAGCAGCCCAGCGTGCCCACGTCCGTGTCGCGGATCGCCTCGCCGTGGTTGGACCACGTGCGTCCGGCATTGTCGGACAGGTGGATCTGATAGTGCGTCTGGCCTGGTTGGCTCATGAATGGACTGCCGGACACGCTCTTGGAAGAGGTCATCAGTACCTGTCCGCTGGACAGTTTGATCAAGTGGTGCAGGCCGTGATAGTTGTACTCGTTTTCGCTGGCGAAAGGCTCGGTGAAGTTGTGTTGGCGCGGCCCGGCTTTGGGCCAGGTGCCGGCGATTTCTCTTTTGCCGTCGATTTTCAGATTTTGCACTGAGCAGTGGTTGTAGCTGCAGACGCCCACGCGGCCGGGGCCGTAGGAGTCGTCGACGGCGGTGGGTCCTTTGACCCCGTTGATCCACATCTGGATGTGGCTGCCGCGGCGTTCGACACGCAATGTTTTCCAGACGTTGTATTGGCAGGGCACGTTGGGCATCAGCTTGAGGTCGAGGTGGCGGATATAGCCGCTGCCATCAGCGATCCCGATGGCTGCGTAAACGGCCCGGGCACGCCAGAGTTGCCCCCAGTGGGGAATGTAAGCCCAGTAGTAGTGGTCGGCGTCCTGCGCCGCGAACGCGATACCCACGTGGCCGTTGTCCCTCAGGATCTGATATTCGCATTCAATGGTTTCATCCGACAGTGTCAGGTCGGTGCGAAAGGCTTTGTGCAAATGGGTTGGGTTGTCCGAAGGTGGAAGAATCTCATCGGGATCATCGAGGAAATTCCATAGGTCTGCCTTGCATTGCCCATAGGCTTCGTCGCGCGTTATTGCCAGGCCGGCTTTCAGCCGCCAGGTTGTTGACGAGCCACTGATCACCAGGACGGACAGCACGTGCCTGCCGGGGCTGAGGCGGTAGTGGAAACAGTTGTTGCTGATGTCCGCAATAAACGAGCCGTTGCCCGTGGCAAGGTTGTCGAATACCGACTGGCCGTCGATCCACCACTGCATCCACCAGTCAGCGCCTGCGCCGATGATCAAATCAGTTTCGCCGGATACCTCCAGTTCAGCCATCGCGTAAACCTGATGGCCTTCGCCTTGTTCGTGCTGGCCGAAAATGCTGTCGAAATCGAGCAAGCCATCGATAGCCTGCACATCTCTGCCCTCCAACGTTTCACCGCTGATGGTCAGTTGATCGTCAAGTTTTGCAAGTTGGCCGACATTGGCCGTGGCCTTGGGTTGGGCAGACGGGAATTGTCGATCGTCCCAGCGAATCTCGGTCCAGTGGGGGCCCAGCGGGCCGAAGACCCGCCAGCGGGTGGGAAACTTGATCGGTTCAGCCGGTTCAGTGAGTTGGGCCCTAGGTTGCAGATGTGCCCCCTGATCGTCAAGCAGGTCCCACTGGGCGCCGTTTACGTTCAACAAAGCCATGTTCGTTCCCGTTGGACGGTTTGATACAGCAGTGGTCCGCGGGCCTGGTGCGAGTCTAGATTTTTCCGGGTTCAAACCCAAGTTCGAGCAAGGGGGCAACCATGCGACGTACGCGTGGATGATCGCTGTTGACGTAGGATTCGCTGGGGTGAAGGCTGAAATGTGCTTGCTCGTACTGTTGTCGCAGAAAGGCGTGTTCCTCTTCCGTTTGAGGTCTTTTGAAGAAGCTGACTGCCAGGTGTCGCCGTTTGGTTCCTCCGAATGCGCCGTGAATCAGATCCTCGGTAAAGATCATGACATCACCGGGTTCTGTATCGATGGCCACAGAGGGGATCTTGTTGGGGTGCAGGCCAAACGGTCTAAATTCAGGATCGTTGTTGCGTGATCTCAGTTCGGTCATGTGGTCCGGATCAACTGGCAGGTGTGATCCGGGAATCACGCGTAGGGCACCGTTCTCTCTGGTCAGCGTGTCCAGGTAGAAAACGATCTTGATTTCCTGCAAGAGCGTGTACTGGCCGACGCTTCCGTGCCAGGGGGTGTCGCCCACGTAATAGTTACCCTCGGTACCGTCAAGTAGAAAGTCCGGACCGACGAGACCTTCGCCTAGGGCATAGACCCGATCATCGTTGACGAGTTGAGACAGGAAAGGCCGCCGCTCGAAGAAGGGCTGCACCTGTTCCAGTTGGGTCGGGTCAAAGGGCTTGCCCTATCGCGTCTCGGCCATGATGTCGTCGGCTTCACGTTTCATGGTGGCGATTTCGCCGGCCAAGAACAGTTGGCGCAAGACCAGGAAACCAAACGTATGGAATAGTTGGATCTGATTGTCCGTTAGCATTTCTGTCTCCAGTGTCCATGGATGGGTCTGCCAGCAGCCTTCTGCCAACAGAATTCAACAAGTCCGTCAGGTGAATGTCGATTTCCTGTAGATTGTGGTGGACCGTGCAGCTTGGGGCCGCTAGTCGGCACGAGGGGGGATGGTTTTTCGTCCCCTGCGGTGGGGCATTTGAAAAATGGCTAGTTCATCCTCGGTAGGGTCTGGGATTGGGCATTCATGTGAAGGTCCGGCCCAGGCAATAAATCCCGGTCCGTATTTGAAGAGGACGGCGCGGCGTTGACGGCCACGTGCTTGCCAGGGCAGGGCCCCGTGTACCATGGCTTCGTTGAAAATCACCAGCGAACCGGCGGGGCATACAATCTGTTTGACCAGATCGGTATGGGCCTGGCAGTTGATCACCTCCATGGACGGCTTGTAGTTGAGTTTATGGCTGGCCGGGATACAGCAGAAACCTCCGTCGCCGTCATGCACATCGGTCAAAATCCATGCGGCAACGCACAGGCCACAGCGAATCTGGCCATGGGTAAAGTGGTGGTACTCGCTTTCATCGAACGTCATTGCTCCGTGCAACTGATGGCCTTCCGTCGTGTGATCCGCAGTGATGAGCCCCGGGCCGTGATCCAGGCGAAAACCCTCGTCCAGCACCTCGTTGAAAATATCCACTATCTTCGGGTGCGTGAGCATGAGGCGAAATGGATCGCACCACGGATGTTCGAGCGTAAGCAGATTGCCCTTGAAGCTGCCTCTCCCGGTTTGGCCTTTAAGCGCCTGGGAATTGCCGGACAGTATCGGCTCAATCTTTTCAATCAGGTGGTCGTGTTTGTCCAACGTCGCATTTGCCGCCGCCACCTCGTCGCCCGTTAGCACGTTTTCAATACACAGGTACCCGTTCAGGTCAAACAAAAATTTTTCGTCGTCTGTCATTACTGCGAACTCCAGTATGTTTACTGTCGATGATTTCGGGTGGTTATCCCAACTGTTGGCCTGGCAGTGTGTTAATTGTTCAAGTGAGATTTTGGGACCACGAGGCTGCGATCCAGTTCGTTCAAGGTTCGACAACCCAAAAGCGCCATGTCCCTGCTGATTTCAGTGTTCAGCAGTTCAATTGCTCGTTCAACACCACGTTGGCCACCGGTCCCGAGGCCATAAAGGTAGGGCCGTCCAATCATGCACGCCCGGGCGCCCAGAGCTAGAGATTTGACAATATCCGACCCACGCCGGATGCCGCTGTCGAGGATGACTTCGGTGCGGTCGCCCACCGCGTCGACGATTTGGGCAAGCACGTCAATGGTGGCCGGCGTGCCGTCAAGTTGACGTCCGCCGTGGTTCGACACGATGATCGCCTGAACGCCCAAATCGGCAGCCTTGATGGCATCGTCCGGTCGCATGATTCCCTTGATGACGAATGGGCCGTTCCATTCGCCGAGCATCCACTCCACGTCGCGCCATGTAACGGACGGATCGAATTGTGAGTTAATGAACTTGCTAAGCAAATTCGTTTTATGGTCTACTCCCGGCCGGCCAACGATGTTGGCCAGGGTCACCCGTTCGCTCATGAGAAACTGCCACCACCAACCTGGCCGCATGGCTGCGTTGAAGAGAGATCCCATCTTGAGCTTGGGGGGAATGATCATGCCATTTCGATGGTCCCGCTCGCGATTGCCAAATACCGGTACGTCAACGGTCAGGCACAGGGCCGAGTAGCCGTGGGCTCGACAGAGTTCGATATACTCACGCAGCAGTGAGCGGTCGCGCCACACATAAATCTGGAACCACAGCGGGCCATCGGTCGCCTTGGCAACTTCCTCGATGGAGCGTGTGCCCATTGATGGATTCGCGTAGATCGTGCCTGCTGCCTGTGCTGCCCGGGCAATGGCAAGTTCACCCTGGTTATCGATCAGTCGCGCCGCTCCGGTGGGTGCAAGGA
>CAUZAW010000274.1:0-4626 GCA_963577735.1 Phycisphaerae bacterium
GTCAATGTTCGTGCCGTTGAGATACAGGTAGCTCTTTGGATCGCAGACGATCTTTACCCCGTGCATCTCGAACAATTCGTCGGTATCACGCTGTTTCTCGCTCAGGTCCAACACATAACTGAAACCTGAACATCCACCGCCCTTGACACCGACTCGCAGGCACACGTTTTCCCGGTCCAACTCCTGCTGTTCAATAATAGTATTTACTTCACGAGCGGCAGTTTCAGTCAATTCAATGCCCATAACACAACTCCGGATAGAAGTTAAAAAACTGGTTATTCAACGGCTAAAGACACTTGATCCGATCTCGCACCGGCTTGTTCGCTTTGCTTATTCTGGTAATCGGCAATTGCACTGCGGATTGCGTCTTCAGCCAGCACGGAACAGTGAATCTTCACCGGCGGCAACGACAATTCCTGGACAATATCCGTATTTTTGATCTGCAGGGCATCGTCCACCGTCTTGCCCTTCATCCACTCGGTGGCGAGACTGGACGATGCGATCGCCGAGCCACAACCAAACGTTTTGAACTTGGCATCCGTGATAACACCGGTCTTTTCGTCAACCTGGATCTGCAACTTCATCACGTCACCGCATTCCGGCGCGCCGACAACGCCCGTCCCCACGCCTGAGTCGTCTTTGTCGAGCGTACCCACGTTGCGCGGATGTTCATAATGATCGATGACTTTATCGCTATATGCCATACCGAGTCTCCTATTTAATCATAGAGGCCGCTACCGGCCCTGGCCAGACCAATCAATGCGCCGCCCATTGCACCTTCGACAGATCGACACCTTCCCGGAACATATCATACAGCGGACTCAAGTCCAGCAAGTGTTGCACGGCGCGAACAATCTTGTCAATCACGTAATCCACTTCTTCTTCAGTATTAAATCGTCCCAAGCCGAACCGGATCGAGCTGTGTGCCAAATCATCACCCCGGCCCAGGGCCTTGAGTACATAACTGGGCTCCAGCGATGCAGACGTACACGCCGAACCGGAACTGAGCGCCACTTGCTTCATCGCCATCAACAATGATTCGCCCTCAACGTAAGGAAAGCTGATGTTGGCGGTATGCGGCAACCGCTTGGTCCCGTGGCCATTGAGTACGGCCGTGTCGAGGCCGCCCAGTATACTGTCGATCAACTTGTCGCGTAGGACGCTCAGACGACTGGATTCCTCGGCCATTTCCAGACCACAAATCTCGCACGCGGCTCCAACGCCGACAATTCCCGGCACATTCAACGTTCCCGACCGCATCCCCCGTTCGTGGCCACCGCCTTCCATGATCGGCGTCAGCCGAATGCGCGGCCGACGACGGCGAACGTAAAGAAAACCGCAGCCCTTGGGCCCGTAAATCTTATGGCCCGACGCCGAGAGCAGGTCGACTCCCGCCTCCTCCACGTTCGTCGGCAGTTTACCTACGTACTGCGTGGCGTCCGTGTGGAAGACCACGCCCTTTTCCTTACAGATTTTGCCGATCTGCTCCGCTTCATTAACCGTGCCGATTTCGTTGTTGGCCCACATGATCGTGACCAAAATAGTGTCGTCACGGATTGCCTCAGCCACTTGCTCGCCGTAGATGATCCCGTCTTCACCAGGCTCCAGCCAAGTGACGTCGAAACCTTCTTTCATCAGACGCTTACAGGGATCAAGTACAGCTTTGTGTTCGTGCCGCGCGGTAATGATGTGCCGGCCCTTATCCTTGTACATCTCGGCGGCGCCCTTGATCGCCAAGTTGTTCGATTCGGTTGAACCGCTGGTCCAGACGATCGATTTGACGTCGGCGCCGATCAATGATGCTACCTGGTGGCGAGCTTTATCAACTGCATCCTCCGCATCCCAGCCGAACTGGTGGTTGCGGCTGGCGGCATTGCCGAAAACATCCTGAAAGTACGGCAACATTGCTTCGAGAACGCGCGGATCAACCGGCGTCGTGGCGTTGTTGTCCATATAGATGGGTAGCTTAACGGTCATGGATTCGACTCCTATCTCCTTCGCTGCTGTGGCCCGACGTCAAGGTAGTCCTAAAAACTCTAGGTATTTGTAATCGTCAACGGATTCAACATCACCTGCGTCTTTCCAGCAAGCAAATCTGCAAGCGTCAGTTGCCCGAAAAAGTACCGCAGGCTTGAGTGCAAGCGACGGATTGGTTCCCGGATCGGACAGATGTGTTCAATCGGACAGACCTGATCAACCACCGGCAGGCCATCAACACATGGGGCAAATCGAAACGGCCCCTCCATCGCGTCGATAATTTGTATCACTGTCAGGCAATGCGGATCAACGGCCAAGCTGTAACCGCCTCGTACTCCGCGTGCGGACCGGACAATCTCCGCCTGGGCTAGTTGCTTGAGCACATTCCTCATCAGTGGCAATGGCAGGGAGTACTCGCTAGCAATTTTCCGAGCGCTGGCCAACCCCGTACCTGCAGCACTGAAATGCTTACCCAGACAGGCCAATGCCACCAAGGCATAATCGGTTTTTCGCGTCAACGCGAGCATATCTAAACCCTGACATTTCGACTTGGCACCCAAATGAGAACCGTTCTCATTAATTTTGCTTATATATAGTATAAAATCAGTCCTATTGCAAGCCAAACTGGCCTTTTAACCCCGAAAAGAGTCTGTTCCTGCCCTGTTGTACCGTAGATAACTGTACCTCAGTGTATTATTTAGCGACATCAATGGCTGTCTTGTCCCCTCTGGCCAAGCTGATTACCATACATGCATGCATGCACCCTAGGCGACAGGAGTTTGACGCGTGGAACAGTTACTTTCGATCAGTATTTTCCTCGGGTTTGGTATGGCGTTTGTATTTGTGAATCTGCTGGTGGGCAAGGTGGTACGGCCCAGCCTGCCCAACGAGGAAAAAGCAGCCATCTACGAGTGCGGTGAACCGACCATTGGCACCAGTTGGGTACAATTTGACCTGCGGTTTTACATTGTCGCGTTGTTCTATCTCGTCTTCGACGTGGAGGTGGCCCTGATCTACCCTTGGGCCGTGGTGTATCGCCACATGCCGCTCGAAGCCCTTGTGCTGGGCGCACCGTTTATCGGTATTGTCGCCATCGGCTTCGCCTACGAGTGGTACTGCGGCAGCCTCGATTGGGTACGCTCAAGCATCAATACCTCCTTCAAGGGCACCGCAGATATTGACATGGCAGCCTTGGCCCGCCACGAACCGCAAGCTCTTCAGGACCAGGCCACTGTGTAACCCGTACCTATCAATGGCCCATGGCTGATCGCTACAAATCCCTTTTACTTTTCGGCGGTCCAGGCGTCGGCAAAGGTACTCAAGGAAAACTCTTGGGCGCGATACCCGGATTCCACCACTGTGCTGCAGGCGACATCTTTCGTGCAATTGATCCTGATAGCGAACTGGGAAAAACCTTCCACCAGTACAGTTCCCGCGGCGAACTGGTACCTGACCAGGTTACCGTGGATATGTGGATGGACTTCATGTGCAAACAGACGGACGAAGATTGCTACAACCCGCAATCGGACCTGCTGATACTAGACGGCATCCCCCGCACCACTGAGCAGGCCCGCATCATGGATGACCTGATCGAACCGCTCAAAGTTCTGTACCTGGTCTGCGCCGATCCGGAAGGGATGTTCGCACGCATGCGCCGCCGAGCCCTAAAGCAGGGGCGCAACGATGACGCCGACGAAAGTGTGATCCGCAATCGCTGGCAGGTTTACGAGCAAGAATCGGCCCCCATGCTGGATCATTACCCAAAAGTCTTAATCAGACAGGTCGAGGCCGACACCACCCCTGCGCAGGCGTTGCGGCGGATTCTGGAAATCGTCGAGCCCATCCACACGCAACATTTCCCTCCGTTTGAAGGCTAAATACCATTTGTGACCATCACTTATCGCTAAACGCCGGTCAAATTTGCATGTCATGCCCCTGCCTGACCCCACTGCCTCTGTGATAACGACATGGCTTGGATAAGGCGATCCAAGGCGTGGCAATCCTAGCCCAGTGACAACTCCAAGCCGAGATATTGCCTTCTGACAAGTTGCCTGAACTGTCTACCGATCACCTAGGCCCGAATGCCCCGATAGATTCTGAAAATCGGTTATTTCACGTTTTTTTGGCGAAAAGCCATGATTCTGGTAAGAAAACCTGCTTTAACACACTGGATTGCAAGAACAAAAGGGTCGAAACGACCATAATGGTGTGATATATATTGTATGGGTATCTTGCAACGGATTGGCGTACCGTCGAAGGAGCAGGCATGATTAAGCGGGCCATGTCAAGAAAGGCAATGTTCCGTTGTCCTAAACTTGTCATTCTCATTTGCTGGACCACGGCCATAACCGCTTCGGGGACCGACAGTGCCCCGGAGCAATCAGCTCTGGCCGATCCAACAGGCGACATCACCTGGTCAATGCTGTCCCGGCACGATAACGCCACGGCGGGCCGATTTGAACTCTTGCCCGGCGACCAGACCGGTCTCGACTTTGTCCACCACTGGATATCCGATGACACGCTGCAGGGCCACGAGTTAGACAATGCCTTTGCGGGCGGCGGTGTGTGTCTGGGTGATTACGATGGTGACGGACGCACCGATGTCTTTTTGACCCGAGCCTTTGGCGGCAATCGTCTCTACCGCAATCT
>CAUZAW010000275.1:0-4613 GCA_963577735.1 Phycisphaerae bacterium
CATAAAAAAGGCCTTCTTCACGAAAACTCTGATAATAAAGCTTGAGGCTCTTGAGTTCCACGCACGACTTTTCCGGGCAATAACGAACCTTCACTTTCCCGAAGTCAGGGTGGCCCGTCCGCGGACAGAGACTGGTAAACTCATCCGATACATGTTCAATGACATAGTCGCGATCGGGATTGGGATTCTCAAAAAACTCTAAGACATCGATGTTGGGCATGGGGTTACCTGAAATCTCATTCGAAACAGCTAAACTGGCTGACACTTTGCCATTGTCTTATATCTTAACGACGCTTGCACGAGTTGGCACTTACCGCCTCGCGCTCCTATGCCTACCTGTTATATTGTGTTGACTCAGGAGTCCAACGATGCCCTTACCACTTAGCGAGGACGAGGTCCGCCACGTGGCCAAGCTCAGTCGCCTGGAGCTTGACGACGATGAAATTCGCCGTTTCACACATCAACTCGCTGATATACTCAACTACATCGCCAAGCTCGACGAGTTAAACGTCGATAATATTGAGCCCATGGCCCACCCCTGTGACGTCACCAACGTCCAGCGTGAAGACCGGACGCACGCAGGTATGTCCGTGGAACAGGTGCTGGCCAACGCCCCAGAAAAGTCCCCACCGTTTTTCAAGGTGCCCAAAGTCCTAGGCAACGACTCCGGAGCCTGCCCCCCCCCCGTACCGGCATGAATCCAACCGAAACCACACTCCTTGATTTGCGCAACGCCATCGCAGACCGCAAACTTTCGGCCAACAATGCCGTTACGGCCTACCTAGACCGCATCCAGAAACACAACGACAAGCTAAACGCATTTCACCAGACCTTTGCCGACCGTGCGCTTGACAGGGCGGACCAAGTCGACGCCGGCAGTATCACCGGCCCCCTCGCCGGCGTACCTATCGCCATCAAGGACAACCTCTGCACACCCTATGGCCTGACTACCTGCTGCTCACGAATACTCGAACAATTTCGCTCACCGTATATGGCCACCGCCACTGCCAAGCTTGAGGCCGCCGGTGCTATCATCATCGGCAAAACAAATCTTGACGAATTTGCCATGGGCTCCTCTACGGAGAACTCTGCCTTTGGCCCAACGCATAACCCCTGGAATGTCGATCACGTACCCGGCGGATCATCCGGCGGATCAACCGCAGCCGTTGCTGCGGATCTCGCTGCTGCCGCACTTGGGTCCGACACTGGTGGATCCATACGTCAACCGGCCGCCCTATGTGGTGTTGTCGGCCTAAAACCCACCTACGGTCGAGTCAGCCGTTGGGGATTGATCGCCTTCGCATCCAGCCTGGACCAGATTGGCCCCATCACTCATACCGTGACCGACGCGGCAATACTGCTACAGGTCATCGCCGGCCACGATCAGCTGGACTCTACTTGTACAGATGAACCCGTTAATGATTATTGTGGCCAATTGGACAAACCGATAGAAAGCTTGCGTATTGGTCTTCCTAACCAGTATCTCTCAGATGCCAACGATCCGGCCATCACCGCTGCTATCCAGCAAGCCGCAGACATTTACCGAGAGCAAGGTGCTGAACTGGTCGAGATTGACTTACCTCACACCCAATATGGCATCGCCACCTACTACATCGTTGCCACGGCCGAGGCATCGAGTAACCTCGCTCGATACGACGGTGTGCGTTATGGCCACCGCAGTTGCGATGCCCATGACTTGACAGATCTCTACAGCCGCTCACGTGCCGAGGGGTTTGGTGATGAGGTGAAACGTAGAATCATGCTGGGGACATACGCTCTGTCCAGCGGATATTACGACGCCTATTACCTACGGGCTTTGAAAGTTCGACGGCTGATCAAGCAAGACTTTGATGCAGCCTTCAACAAATCCGCCAACGGGTGCGATGCGATCCTGTGCCCCACCACCACCAGCCCCGCTTTCAAGCATGGAGAGAAGACCGATAACCCCCTCCAGATGTACCTCAATGACGTTTATACTGCCACCGCTAACCTAGCTGGCATACCCGGTATCAGCCTGCCAGCCGGGCTTGACCAACGTACTGGACTTCCCCTTGCCATTCAGTTGCTCGCACCCCATTTCGCCGAATCCCGATTGCTGCAAATTGCACGAATTTACGAAAAAGCAGCTGGATATTGTGGACTCCGTCCAACTCTGTAACGCCTAAACCAAATTCCCCTGACCCAATTCACAATCAAATCCAACCCCTCTATTGTTAAAAATCTGTCATTTTGGATAAAAACGCCTTGATTCAATATTCATGATGCAGTAAAAACTGGAGCCGCTAATTCTGTTCATCCGATTTGAGCGGCAGAGAGCTTTCTCCCCTCCGCCCCGTTGTCGCTTCGGCGGCAGCGGGGTTTTAGATTTCTAAACGTTTACCCTGCCTATTTAGCTTATTTATTGAAAAACCAAATCTGAGTTAGCATTCTGCCAATTGAATTGACTACGCTCGGCAAGAAAACACAACTTGTTATTCAGCGATGGACCGCAAGACATAAGACAAAAACCGTCTTATCCTGCCTCAGGCCGAGGGGCATTATAAGGCCAAAGCGGACATATCTTCTAATATCGTCTTAATATGGCCGATTAATGGCTAATTATTGTGATCCAATGAGCACCGCAGTGCAGTTAACAACCAGTCATTTTATCGGTTTGGACGTGAATTTGACGTGTTCGCGGTCCATCGAACTCACACAAGTATATTCCCTGCCATCTACCTAGAACCAGGCGGCCGGCATTGACCATGACCATAACGCTTGATCCCATCATGGATGCCTTTACATGCGCCGCGCTATTGCCCTCCCCGTGACGATAAAATGTCTGGTCCCAAGGCACCATGGCCTCCAACTGAGCCAACACATCGTACACTACGTTCGGATCAGCGTTTTCATTAATCGTGATACCCGCCGTCGTGTGCGGCACGTACACCATGATCAGGCCATCGACAACCTGCATCGCGCCAGCCACCCGCTGCACTTGCCGTGTCAATTCCACCATTTCACTGCGTTGGCTGGTGGCGACTTCAAGGATTTCCATGCTGCATAATCATAACTTCTATCGTTCGACAAAAGCATCCAATATGACGAACCGCGTAATTAGGTGTAACTTATTTGCTTCCGCAAAGACTACCGGAACTCTGCAATGAAGCTTGCCGTACCCAAGCAATCCCAGCCCACAGAAACACGAGTTGCCTTGACGCCAGCGGTAGTTGAAAAGCTGGTCGCAGCCAACACCGAGATCTATCTGGAGTCAGGCGCCGGCGCCAACGCTCATCACAGCGATGAAGACTATCGACAGGCTGGTGCGGTAGTTGTCGGCGAAAATGATGCCGCTGGTTTCCTCGCAGACGCTGATATAGTCGTCACCATCGGGCCCCCGACCGACGAACAGACCCGTCAGTTGGCCAGGGGATGCATCCTGATCGGCATGCTCGCGCCCTTGAAGTACCGATCAACCGTCGACTTACTGGTTGAGCGCCGCATCACGGCCTTCTCCATGGAGTTCATACCCCGTATCAGCCGTGCCCAATCAATGGATGTGCTCAGTTCACAGGCGAATATCGCCGGATACAAGGCTGTCCTGCTCGCCGCTGATGCGGGCGTCAAGATCTACCCCATGATGATGACTGCCGCAGGAACCATCTCACCGTCACGCGTGTTCATCATCGGCGCCGGTGTGGCCGGATTGCAGGCGATCGCCACCGCCCGACGATTGGGCGCCGTGGTCGAGGCGTTTGATGTTCGCCCCGTCGTCAAGGAACAGGTCCAGAGCCTTGGAGCCCGCTTCGTCGAGCTACCCCTCGACACCCAAGATTCCCAGGCCGCAGGTGGATACGCCAAACAACAGACTGACGAAGACCGGAAAAAACAGACTGAACTGATGGCCAAGCACGTAATAGGAGCCGACGCCGTCATCACCACAGCCGCTATTTTCGCAAAAGCACCGCCCCTGCTGATACCCAACGACGTCGTCGGGCAAATGCATGCCGGCAGCGTTATTGTGGACTACGCAGCGGACACCGATTGGGGGCGAGGCAACTGCGAGGCGACCATACCCGGTCAGCACATCACCACGGACAATGGTGTCCGTATCATCGGTGAAACCAATATGCCCGCGCTGGTCCCGGTTCACGCCAGCCAGGCCTATGCCAGTAACATGCAGGCTTTCCTCAAGGAAATCATCATCGACGGCCAAGTGACGATCGACCTTGAAGACGAGATTCAACAGGGCGCCGCCATCACACATGAAGGAAACGTAGTCCATGAGATTGTTCAAAAGGCACGAGAACAACAGTAATCCCACGGTGAACGGCCCCCATCCGTTCATCGTTTGACGCTCATCACCGACTGGAGCTTGCCCTATGGACCCATTTGTCACCAACATCGTGGTCTTCGTCTTGGCCATCTTTATCGGCTTTGAGGTGATCACCAAGGTCCCATCCATGCTGCACACACCCCTGATGAGCGGTTCAAACGCCATCAGCGGTATCACCATCGTCGGCGCCCTGCTGTGTTCGTTCAGCGACAAGCTGGGCCAATTGGGCGTGATCCTCGGTTTCTTGGCCATCATATTTGCCACCACCAATGTCGTCGGTGGATACGTCGTGACCAAT
>CAUZAW010000276.1:0-4601 GCA_963577735.1 Phycisphaerae bacterium
TCTGAATGCGGGCAAGCGGCCGCCAATTGCCCCTCAAGAACTTACTGCTTGGGGCATTAAATCCCCATGGACATGATCAGCCGGACCGGGGCATCACTGACTTCATGTGCATTTTCACCGTGTGCCGCATCGCCTCGATCGACGCCTGCATGTCCATCTGCTCGGGCTCATCGATCAACTCGAAATTTCCGCAGTTGTCCTGCCCCCGGGCCAACACCCCCTTGGGCCGGTAGCCGACCTGTTCAAGCTGCGGCGTCACATAGCGGATCGCAAATCCCATCCGTTGCTCGTCGCTGCTATTGGCGTTTGAGCCGTGAATCAGCTTGACGTGGTGCAGCGACATTTCACCTGCACGCAACACGATATCAACGGCATCAGACTCATCCACGTCAACCTCTATTTCCTGGCCTCGGCTAAGCTGGTTGTCTTCGGCGTAGGTGTCCTTGTGCGGCAGATATTGCTTCCGATGCGAACCGGGCACACCCCGCATGCAGCCGTTCTCCACCGTGCTGTTGGACAGCGCGATCCACGCCGTAACCAGTTGCGTGGAGTCCAGTTTCCAGTACTTACCGTCCTGGTGCCAGGAAATATAACCCGGATCGCGCGGATGCTTGGGGAACAAGCCCGTGGCCCAGGCAATGATGTCCGGTCCGAGCACGTCTTCCACAGCGTCCAATACTTTAGGGTGGCACGCCAGGTCGTAAGCCCAGCGAAAATGCAGGTTCAACATCGACAGATCTGTCGGCCGCGGCCTGCCGCCCATCTGCCGCTCCAGTTCGTTGGTCATCGACAGGTATTGCGCCGCCTCCTCGGCCGCGAGCACCGTAACGGGGAACACCAGCCCGTCCTGTTCATACGACTCGACTTGCGATGTGCTGAGCAATTTAGCCATGATCTGACAACTCCTGACTATCGATATTAGCCTTCATTCCTGTCATTGGCTAGCGGTGCCGGCCTCTGTTAAAGTTCCACGGAGAATCATGAAACTGAACATCACCAACGCTGTTGTCCTCGACGCCACCGGCGCAGCTCCGCGACCCGGCAGCGTTACCATTACCGACGACCGGATCACCGCGATCCATGACTCAAGCGCCGCGCTGCCCGAGGCCGACCGGACCATCAATGCCGACGGCGCCACTCTGTCTCCCGGACTGATCGATTGCCACGATCACCAGACCTACCACAACACCTTCGGGCCATTACCCATGCAGTGGCGGCTACCCCGCGATCAGTTGATCATTCGCTCCTGCGTCGCCGCGGTCGACGCCCTGCGTCACGGTGTGACCTCCATTCGTGAAATGGGAGCGCCCGGCGGCACCAATCTGTCTATGAAGAAGGCTACTGACCGCGGTGAAATTGCCGGACCATACATGACCACTTGCGGCTTGCCCCTGTCCATTACCGGCGGACATGCCTACGAAATCTGCGTCGAGGTCGATGGGGTTAGCCAGGTCCGGTCCGCTGCGAGGCGGCAACTCAAGGATGGGGCCGACTTCGTCAAGCTCATGGCCTCCAATGAGCAGCCTATGCCTGCTGGCCGCCAGCAGACCGTGCCCCAGTTCACGCTCGATGAACTGCGTGCCGCGGCCGACGAGGCCCACGACGCAGGCGTCAAGGTCAGCGCCCACGTCTGTGGTGAAAAAGCGATCGAGCGATGTCTCGATGCGGGCTTCGACTCACTGGAGCATGTCATCTATCTCAACCGTGACCTGGCCCAGCGCATGAAACAGCAGAATGTCTACTACACGCCCACGCTCGGCATCTACCGGGCCAACTGCGACCCACACTGGCAGCGAGGCGGGGCCAAGGCCGCGTTCTGCCAGGTGCTTGTAGAAGCACATCACAAAAGCTTCGTACATGCCCTCGAGGCTGACCTGAGGTGGACCGTCGGCACGGACGCTATCGTTCCACTTGTTGACGAAATGAGCATGCTCGTCGACGAGGGGCTCAGCCCCATGGCTGTCTTTTGTGCCGCGACACGCACCAACGCCGAACTGATGGAAAAGGCAGACGTGCTAGGCACCATCGAGACGGGCAAGCTAGCTGACCTGATCATTACCAAAGGCGACCCGCTGACCGACATCCGGCATCTTCATAACATTCAACTGGTCATTCAACGCGGCGTGGTTTATGAACCGTCACAATTGCTGCCCATGCTGCCCGCCAATGAGCCGCCAACTGCCGAAGATAACCTGCGGTAAAAGGGCCGTACTCCATGGCTGCCAACTGATTCGCGTTACACCCGGCTGGCTCGAGCCGGTGCGATGTTAACCCGTGCCTAATCCCGACCACGAGGTCTCATCCTGCCGTCCTGCGTACCCGGCGCAGCAAATACTTCTCCTGCTTCGACAGCGATTGGTAGAACGACTCGGTTAGGATCGGCGTGTCCTCATTGGCCTCCAACCTCCGTTCGTGCCCGTCGCTGAAATAATTGCGGCGGTTGTACACGATCACGGCAAACGGACGCGGCTCGTCGGTCAGGTTAGGCGTGCCCCTGTGCACTGCCCGGGGATCTGTGATGAGCACGTCACCGGCGGCCAGTTCCAGACACTGACTGTCAAGTTCACCGGACTCGGCTTTTGACAAGGTTAGCTCGCGAGGTAGGTTCTGGGTACCTGCCACAACCTCGAACGGACCATTTTTCAGGGTCATCCGTCCAAAAGTAAAACGCACAGATAATAATAACGGGGGGTGGCAGTAATCAGGTTGCTCAGGAAACAGCAGGGGAAGGTCGGCATGAAAGGCTTGATGCACAGACCCCTTGCATGGGGTATCCGTCCCGTAACAGGAAACGTGCATGTCCTTGCCGAGTATCCGACCAACTATTTCGTTGACAATATCATCAGTAAAAAAAACTGAGTGGTAGAACGGCGGAGCAAAAGGCAAACCAATGGCCCAGCGATGTGAACCGCGATTGCCCTCAGGGATACGCTTGGCCACGTCTGCCAGTAGAGGCAGGTACGCCTTGCGGCAGGCCTCGATCAAATCGACTGGGTACTGATTGCGCAAAATGCAATGGCCTACATCTAGAATCTCCTGAACGCATTGTTTCACATCTACCTTGAAGGTCATCGCTCGTAGGTGCCGATCAACTGGGCCTCAGCCAATACATGTCCTTCCATGGCGGACAATAAAGCGGGCGTTTCATAACCCGGCTTTAAGCTCATCAGCGGCGTATCTAGAGCATAAAGATTGAATTGATAATGATGAACACCGTGCCCCCTGGATGGATCCGGTCCGCGATAACCCAATATGCCCCACGAATTCCTGCCCTGCATGGCATTGGCCTGCATCTGTGCCGATGCCGGTACTAGTGCCTGCGGCAGACCATCGCTTTGCGGAGGGATCTTGCATATCACCCAATGCACCCAGGGTTGATCGGTTGAGGCGTCAGGATCTTCACAAATGAGGGCAAACTCTGACATATCGCCAGGAATATCTGACCATGACAGTGGCGGAGAAAGATTATCACCGTCGGCCGTATACCGCACCGGTATCGGCTCACCCGGCCCAAATTCTGATGACTGGATCTTCATCCTAAAAATCCCTTAATTACACTACGGGTTAGTCAATCCTGCTGCACAACCCCTGGCGGATCAAAATAGCCTATGTCACCAAGTCGAGAAATCCATTGCTGGCGTTGCTCGCTTACTGCCGTTCCGAAAAGCCAGTTGCGAGCGAAGATATAATCGCGGCCGGACTTGGCCTTTAATTGGGCCTTGCCGGCCGACACAGCCTGCTCGCACAGAAACTGCTCGCTACGCACGTTCCTGGGATTGTCAAAATAATCAATACTTACCATACGCCTGCCCGGCCTGCCCCCATACGACCCATGCCAAATACGAAAATCAATCGCTACCACATCGCCAGGTTTAGTAGCGAGGCAAGTCGCCGGCACATCCTTGACAGGCAACGGCACCACCCCGGCCCAGAGGGGGTCGTCATCATCGTAATAACGCGGGATACGGTGAGAAGCAGGCATCACCTGCAAAGCCCCGCTGTCGGCATCCACAGGGTCGAGGTAACAGCGAAATCCCATGCCTGACTGAAAGGAGGTTTTCGTGTCACGATGCCAGTCGCTATCCCCCACACACTCCGCGGCATGACAAACATGACCAAGGATATCCTCGCCTTCCAGTTGCTTTGCCGCAGTAAGACAACGGGGATATTCCAACAGGCCGGCGCAAAATGGCGTAAGCTCATCAACAAGGTACACGTCACGCCTCGTGTTACCATCAAACGGCTCGTCGTGCTGTTCTTCAAACGCACAGTCAACCTCCGAGCAGATTACCTTCAACTCCTCTGGAGAAAAGAAACTCTTAAGCACGAGATATCCGAACGTTTGGTAAAAACGAACCTGCTCGCCACTAATCCCCACCGCTGAATGCCCACCATTGCTCGTCATGCACCACCGCCCCAACTGGTGACAAATTCATCGACGTCAAACCCCTGTGGTCTCTCATAGAAACAGTATTTCGAAGTCATTCCCTGGAACAGTGGCTCGTGGCGTTCCTGGTCATATTGGAGTTTAGAATCCAATATCGAAAAACGGCCCTGCAGTGTGCTCAACTCATCTTCACTGAAGCGCAACACGAGGCTTT
>CAUZAW010000277.1:0-4584 GCA_963577735.1 Phycisphaerae bacterium
CAGACAACGAGCACCCAAGTGCCCAAAAATCCGAAAAGTATTCCCAGATCCAATGCTCACCTCAATGCGTACTGATACCACAGACACTGTGTTTATCGGTCCATCCGACCTGAGACTTTGAGAATGTTGTGGCCGACCAAGCCGTTACGAAGGACCTACCAACCGGCGTAGAGACCGCCCATAGTCAACTGAAAGGGTGACTACTTCATCCATGGATTCGGCCACGATGATGTGATCACCGTTGATCAGTGTAATGGTCGTGTCAGGATTGGCCTCGACAGTGCGAATCAACTCGGCGTTGACGACCAACCGCTTGCCGTTGATCCGTGTCAATGTGATCATGGTCGTACCCAGTGCCGTTCTTGAGCACCTCCATGGCCAACCGAATTCAAGAGCGTTACCTGATTAACGAACCGCGGCCAGCAGCTCTTGAATCATCCTATCACTGGTGGTCAATACCCGGGAATTGGCCGCAAATCCGGTACTGGCGGTAATGAGGCTGATAAATTCCTGGCTCAGTTCGACATTCGAAAGCTCAAGGGCACCACCAATAATACGGCCGGTACCGCCGGTGCCAGGCGTTACGATGGCGGCAATGCCGCTATTGTCGGTCACACGAAACAGGTTGCCGCCTACATCTTCAAGCCCCTGTGGATTGGCAAACTGGGCCAAAGTGACCTGCCCCAAGGTGCGCAGCGAGCCGTTGGCGAAAACGCCCATGATAGTGCCGTCATTGGCCACAGAAAAGTCTTCGAGCGTGCCAATGGCTGAACCGTCCTGGCTTACGGCAGAAATATGGCTGGTCGCCGAAGCCAGCGCCGACACAGCGATGTCGAACTCATCAAACACGGCGGATATTTCTTGGGGTGTAAAAGCGCCGCTGTCGAACCGGTCAATGAAGAACTCGGTATCGTCCGTGGCAATGAGTTGACCATTGGTATCAAATTCCAGCGTGCCGTTACCCAAGACGCGATCAAGGTCGGTATCGTCGTCACTCTGTACATAAAAACGCCAAGTGGTACCCAAGTTAGTTTTTTCTTCCAACACCACAGACATATCGAACGTCATAGGCGCGCCAAGGCTATCAAAAGCGGTAAATGTGGTCCTCACTGACTCGCCATCAGCCGATGTCTGTTTGGAAAAAAGAAACGGCCACCGCGGGTCAGTTGCCTCATTGATGATAATATTGGCGGCTTCTAGCGATAGATCATTGCTGGCCCCACTGTTGCCCTGGATAACAATTTGTCCAGAGACTTCCGAGATAATTACGCCGCCATTGACATCTGTATCAATGCCCAGCACTTGCTCAAGAAAAAGGGCGAAGGACCCGAGAGTCTCTCCATTCATATCACTGGAGGACGTGTTGGCCGGACCGACCTCAAACGTGTGCGTAGGAAGGGTTGCCCCCCCCTTCTGCGCACCGGTGATGCTGATCACATCTCCCATGTCAAATAACGCGTTCAAATCAGGGCCAAACAGATCAACGAGATCGTCTTCTGCGTTGGCGACGGTGCCGCTTCCGACATCTGAGAAAAGCATACTGCTGACAATAGTCGTACCGCCGGTTGCTACGTCACCGCCGGCATTAAGATTACCGGCAAAATTAACCGTTTGTGTAGCTTCAGCAAGCGTCAGCGAACCGATTGGTATAACAAGGTCGCCCATCACGCCATTAACGACCTGGAAATCGCTGTCAACGCCCAAGCCCTGCAGGCGCCCGCCGTCGGGGCCAACCATTCTAAAGTTGTGGTCTAGCTGGAACGTACCTGCTCGGGAATAGTGTGTATTACCGTCAAGTTCGAGTGTGAAAAAGCCGTTGCCATCGATGGCCATGTCCGTATTGATACCGGTGGTCTCGAGTGCGCCGGAACTGAAATTACGGCTGATTGCACCAAGGTGGGTACCCAGCCCTATCTGTATAGGGTTGGTCCCGCCGCGTTTAGCAGTCGGCGCCGAACCACTGGCTAGTGTTTGCGAAATCTGCGTCTCAAATGTCGCTCGGCTGGATTTGTAACCAATCGTATTCACATTGGCGATGTTGTTACCCGTTACCGTAATCGCCTGTGAGTTTGAGTTCAAACCGCTAAGACTTGTGAACAAGGCAGTGGTTAAGCCCATGAGTTAGCTCCATGAAACAAGGCAGTTGTCCGTTCTTGGCAACTGCCAAAAAGTACTTTTTCATCCATCAGTGATCACCTGCCACGATCCTAAGCAACGATGCATTTTCGATATTCTCAACTCGTCCCAGCGGCTTGAGCAGTCCAGGATCCGCCGGCGTGGCCTCGCCGTGCTGCGGCTGGTCGATCCCGTCTGTCGCCATGGTCCGTACCTCCTGCAGCAGCGAATCGAAACTGCGTGCCTCGATCGGCAGCGCCATATCCTTGGCGGCACGCACCTGGCCTATCCGTCCGTCGGGACGCACTATCGGCTCTAGCAACCGCAGTAACTGTACGCCATCCGCCATCGCGTTTATCCCTGTAATTCGACCTCTACGCCTGATTCATGTTGCAACTGCGATAAATCGACAGCGTCGATGCGGTTAACACGGTCAATCGGCAACGCGCCGCCACTGTCCAATTCCAGTACGGCCTTGCCGTTCTGCACTAGAATAGAAGTCACTATCCCGCTGACTATGTTGTTATCGACATCCAGCCCGGAAACATGCCGGCCAATCATGCCACTTGCATTGGTGACCTGGTTCTGCAATATCAGCTCCTCGAGCTTGTCTTGGAGCACCAGTTGGCTTTCGATGTTCCGCAAGCTGCTCAGTTGCTCCAGCAGTGCGGAAGAGTCCTGAGGCTCAAACGGATCCTGGTTTGCCATCTCGCTAACCAACACCTTGATGAAATCAGCTGTCTGAATTTCAGCGAACCGGTTCGCATTGGCGGATTGTGTAACCGGGGTTGCTCCACTAATGGCTCCTGCTAGCATCTTGTTAACTCCTGTCGTACGTTACGGACTCACATTGACTCACGCCTATGCCACGGCATTTAACTCCTGCTCAAAGCTAACATCTTCTCCCTGTTGCACGTTGCGATCCTGTAACTGGTGCTCCAACGAATCATCCTGCCGGGTTTCATCTTCAAACGCACCGCGGCTGCGACCATCGTCGGCGACATCGTCGGACTGCGGCTCTGTATTGGTTGAATTGTCATTGGATTTCATCATCTGTACGTCTAGCCGCTCCACCTGCAAACCGTGCGACTCGAGCGCCATACGCAACTGCCCCATCTGCTGGGCCAGTAGTGTTCGCACCACGGGCTGCTCAGATTGGAACGTGGCGTGCACGGTGCCGGCGGCGATATCCAATTGGACTCGAACAAAGCCGAGATCCGGCGGCTTTAATCTAAGCATGATAGACCCGCCGTTCTGATTAACGGCATTGGCAATACCACGCACAACTCGGACAACATTGACTTGATCTTCACTACTGAGCGGCTGTGTAAGCGACAACACGTCAGTGGCTGGCGGCGTGGCGGTGTTGACCGCCGATGTGGACAAAGACGCTGTCGGCACCTGGAACTGCGATGCGGCCTGAGTTGCTTGCAAGGTCATGGTAGGCAATGGCCCTTTGCCCGCGGACTGCTGGGAGAACGCCTGGACACTATCGTTCGTTTGTGACTCATCGACCGAAACTACCGGCGCAATCCCGCCGCTGTGCGTAGATGCGCCAGAAGATCGGCCCGCCTCGGCTTGATGATCCGGTTGTCCGGCCACCGGTGACATCCCATGCTCAGAGATGCGATCACCGTGCCCGGCATCCTGTTGCATTGAGGTGCCCAAGCCACCGTGTTGATCAGATGGCCGTTGAACATCTTCGATGTTTTTCGGGCTAGCCGCGTCGCTATCGCGCGTTCCGGATGGCTCAATGCCTTTGCCAACGCCGTGGCCCGCTGGAGAACGATCACTGCTGCTAGGAGCAGGCGTCGCATCAAACCGCGAGCCGACCTGAAACAACTGATGTTCGAACGCGCCTTTAACGGCAGGCAGCGTCCTTGATGCGGCTGGATCACGCAGCTTTGCTCTGGCGTGTGAATAAATAGGACCCGTTGTCATCCATCGACTCCTTCAGCCTTGCCCGCGCTATCCCAACGGAGTAGTCTGATACCGCGAGTGCGCAGCCCTTCGATCAGGTTGGCAGCAATGCGGATCTCCGCTTCTTCCTTGAACTGCTTGAGCACCGCGGCGGCCTTGCGAGGTTGCATCGCCGACAAATACTCAATCACCTGATCCTGCTGACCCCGCACGATCAAGTCAAGGAAGATACTCTTGACCTGTTTGGGTTTGCCATGCTCGTACATCTGCACCGCTTTTCTGAAATTTTCAGATTTGTATCGCTTGCCCTGGGCTTCCAGACGCCGTACTAACTCATTTTTTTGAGATTCCAATTCATCGCGCAGTTGCTTAATGCGCACCTGATAGATATTCATCGCATCGATCAATACCTTGCGATCTTTTTCCATGCGTAATTCCTGCTGCAACTGCCGTTCTCTCGTCTCTTGATTGGCATCGAGCCGGCCCTGCAAGCTGCGTGGCCTCGCTTTAACGATTTCTCTCCACCTATGCTCGCCCTGCTCTTCTTGT
>CAUZAW010000278.1:0-4562 GCA_963577735.1 Phycisphaerae bacterium
GCCGATCAACGCGCTGGCGCACAATCCCTCTACTGACACTTTCTTTGCTGTGGAGCATCGTGACATCGCCGGCGTGGGCCAGATGGACCAGTTGCTGACGATTGACCAGTCACTGGCCATCGACGCCGTGGCAGATGTTGGCGCTGTCATAGACGTTCTGGGTGAGCGGACGTATTTCACGTCGCTGGATTTCACCAGCACGCTGGAACTGTTTGCGGTCAATGCCGCTGACGGTGCCGGTACGCTGCATCTGGCCAACGTCGATACGGTCCACCCGAGCATATTAACTGTAGCGCACTCGCCATTGGGCAGCTATTCGGACGATCTGGTCGGTTATTCAATCAACAAAAGTGACATCGGTTTTGCCCTGTTCGATCGTGACGTGATGAACGACGCGCTGGTGGCGGGCGTGGGTGACGGGATCGACAACGACGATATACCCCGCCCTGCCGGGCCGTTTACCGGGGCGCTTAACGACCTGAACGTGGTGGCGACCACCGTGATCGATGATGTGGGCGATGCCGACGACGGGCGCATTTTCGTCGTGCACGATGTTGACATCGACCTGGACGGCGAAGCCGACGGGACGCAGTTTGAGTTGTATGAAGTACTGTTCAACGTTGATGGTACGGTCGATCAGTACAGCCTGGTCGGCACGATTCGCAACGGGTCGGACACGAACGACCTGATCGATATTGAGGCCCTGGAGTACGACCACGCTACCGATCAGTTGGTCATGGTGGGCATGGACAGCATCGTCAGCGACACGGATCGCCGCGTGTTTAACTTCGCGATTCCGGTTGCGGCTCCGGCCTCGGTTCTGGCGGTGTCCTCGTTTGCATTGAGCGATGGCGGGTTTCCGGTCACGGATACGATCAGGGTCCTGGCACAGGACGAGGCGGGGACGTTATTTGCCGTGGCGAACCTTGAAGATCCGACTCAAGAAGGCACGGTTCAGATGCATGGCGGCTTTGACGCCCTGAATTCTTCTGACAGTTCCAGCGGCCGTATGCCGCCGGACATCAATATGGCGGTGGGTAACAACCATATCATTGAGGTGATCGATTCGACGATTGCCATTTTCAACAAGTCCGGCGTCAATCTTTCCCAGGACACGTTAGAAGATTTCTTCGCCCCGGTTGGCGTGGTGAATGCCCCGCACAATCCCTTGGTGACCTATGACGACATCAATAGTCGGTTTATCGTCACGGCCTTGGAAGGCGTGAACAACGCGACAGGGTCGTTGCTGCTGTACGCGGTATCCGATGGCGAGGACCCGATGGCGGGCTTTACGGAGATGCACCGAATTGACCTGGTCGAGCCGGCGTTGAATGTGGCCAGTGACGCGGGGGCCAACGCCGCGTACATGGGCTTCAATGCCGATGTCAGCGTCGTTACTTTGGATATGGCCACCGACGATTGGGGGCTATCCTCAGCGGTATTTGATCACGTCAATGTGTTGGCCATTGACACGGCCAGCGTGTTAGATGCGAATCCGGCCACCCTGACGTTTACGAATACCGACCGCAATTCGGAGAATTTCGCAATATCACCGGCAACGATGCACGGCGCGGCGCCAGGAGCATCAATGTGGCTGGTTGAAGAGGCCGGATACGCCAACGGCAGCCAGGTTCGAGTCACGCGGATGGACAACGTGCTGGATCCGGTGCCGACATTCACGGACTTTGTGATTGACGTATCGCCCTATACCTTGCCGGTTGAAGGACGCCAGTTGTTCTCCGTGGACACAATCAATACTGGTGACAGCCGGATTTTGAACGCAGCCTTTAGGTCGGTGGACGGTGTCGATCGGCTGGTGGCTTCGCAGACGGTGGGCGGGAACGAAAACGCCAACCCGAGATTTTATGAGTTTGATGTCACCACCGCCCCCTCTTTGACGCAGGAGATCGAGATTGATATCGGGGTTGGCATTTTCGGTTTTACCCCGTCAATAGAGATCAGTGGCACTGGTGACCTTGGCATGACCTACACGCAGTCGGCCAGCTTCATGTTCCCGGCGATGCTTTTAGCCACCCAGCAAGCCGGGACTGCAGACGGCTCGTATAGTGCCTCAATCGCCAGGGAAGGCGAATACATGTACGAAGGCTCGGACGGCGTGCCGTTTCTATGGAGCCATTATTCAAGCGTCAGCGTTGATCCGGTTACGGACCGATTTTGGGCCGCCAACGAGTATTCGCGCTTTACCTCGCTGTCGCCATCTGACAACTGGGGCTCATTCATTTCAGAATTCACTCACCTTCCGGCCACGGCAGGCAGCTTGGTCACGATCGAACCGGCCAGCGGCGTGACCGAGACGGTGGGTACCGGCGTGGTGCTTGTCGGGGGCGAGACGGTTGACGTCCAGTTCGGCGAGTTTGATGCTGCGGGCAACTTGCTCGGGGCCGACGAATCGCAAGGCACCCGCGGGTGGGTCATGATTAATACGACGCAACCGAATAATTCCCGCCAGCATACTGCCGGAGGGACGTTGAGCAGTCAGCTTCGGGGCGTAGGTCGTGACTCCAGTGGGCGTATGGTCAGTATTCTTGAAGGTGCGTCCCCGGACACGCTGGCGATCAGCGGATTGGTACCGCTGGCGTTTGCCAATGGTGATCTGGGCCATCTGGATGGGACATTTGAGCCGGTCGCTTTGACGGTGACCAGCGAGGGCACGACGTTTTCTATTTTCGATAATCAGGGTGTTTTCGAGTTGTACCGTATCGATCGTGATGCGGTGACCGGTGATGCGATCGATCTGGTGCGCATTGGAAATATTACGGATACATCGGGCCTGCCGGTGACGAATATTCAGTCGCTCGATGCCCACCCTGTGACGAATGCATTGAACATCACCGGTCTTTCCACGCCGGTGCCTGTGGCATCGGTGGGCGGTGATCTGGGTGACGATTTCGATATCGTGGCTCTGGATATTTTCATCGGTCCCGATGGCCACGCAATCTCGCAAACCACGACGGATACGGGCCAGGAAGTGCTTGAGTTGATCAGCTTCACCCGCGACGCAGAGTCGGGCGCGTTAACAGGGACGTCGGTCGTCGGAGAATTTCGTCAGCAGCCGGCGGCAGGCACAGTGGCTGGTGCGGCAGGCCAACTGGAAGGCAACCGGATTCTGTTGATCGATGCCCTGCAAACCGGAACGTTGATCTATGGGTTCGATGCTGACGGACCTGTGCCGACGGTCCGCGTGGGTGAACTGGGTGGGGGGGGTACGGTTTTAGGTGACCGCGATTTCAGCAAGCTGATCATCAACGAAGCGGATGAGTATTTTGCCGTGCTGGATGAGGGGTTGGATCACGTGCTTTATCGGATCACACTGGACGCAGCGACGAACGCAGTGGCCGGGATGACCGAGATTGGCACGATCCGTGACACGGAGGGCAATGGGGTGTTATTTTTCAGTGCCCCTGTCACCGATGACCCACTGAATCCCGCCCAGTTCTACGTGACCGGCCTGGTGACCGATCCGGTCAACGGGATGACGCAGGAACTGTTCGCAGTAGACGCGTCAACAGGTGTAGGCGCTTCGCTGGGCAAGTTGTTTGACGGCACGTTTCCCGTTTTCGATTTCCGCACGCTGATGGTAACGCCTGACGGATCGACATTGTTCGGGATTGTGAACAACGATGATGCGCCTACCGGTGGTGATGACCAGGTGGTGATCATCGATCGCGACACCTTGAACGTGACTATGGGGGCAACGTTTGATACCGGTGCGGAGGTCCTTGTTGATCTGGATTACCATCCGGACGGTCGTCTGTTGGCGACGATGTCCAGCGGTGGCGTTTACGGTAACGGTTTTATTTTTAGTCCAGATGAACCGGCGGCGCGGGTGCTGATTGAGCTGGAGATCGACCCGGTCACGCAACTGCCGACCGGCGAGTTCACGCAGCTTTCACAAGTGCATGATCCTCTCGCTGGAGAGTGGTGGCCGTCGATTGTTGCCCATCTTAATACCTATCAGATCAGCAGTAATGGTCGGGCCTGGGGGATTCGCGATATCGACGGCTATAAAGACCAGTTGTATTTCAGCGGCAATATTGCCTATGAGTTTAACGGTGATCCGAGTCAACTGGTGTACCAGGACGATTTCCGTGTTATACGTGAGTTGGGCGGGGTCGCTCAATCGGTAGCGCTGGCCGATCCGTTCACGGCGTTGGGGGAGATCGGAGGCGAACTGTTTGCCGTGCTAAACGAGGGTGGCATCGACCGGCTGGTTACGCTTCAGGGCGCGGCGGTGGTCCGCTATGGGGGCGGTGGGACACAGGCTACGTCGGTGATTGAAGTCAATGGGCAGGCTACGGAAATCGAAGGGTTTGCCAGGACCAGGGACGGCCAACTGCTGGCGTTGAATAAGGTAGATGGCCTGGCCAACCATATCATCACCATCAATTTGGAAACGCCAGAACAGTCAACACTGTTGACGCCGTTAGGCAGCGCCGATCCGGGACTTCACGGTTTTACCAACGATATCAACGGGCGTTTCTATAGTATTAACACCGACCTGTCGTCCGACGAGCTGTGGGTGAACGGCCAGTTCCTGTTCC
>CAUZAW010000279.1:0-4559 GCA_963577735.1 Phycisphaerae bacterium
CGCGGCACAGTGCAAAACGACATTCTCAAGGAATACATTGCCCGTGGCGCCTACATCTACCCGCTCGAACCCAATCTACGCCTGATCAGCGACCTATTCGAATATTGCGGCCAGTACACGCCCAAGTTCAACGTCATTTCAGTCAGTGGATACCACATCCGTGAGGCCGGCGCCACGGCTGTACAGGAACTGGCGTTTACGTTAGCCAACGCCTGCGTTTACGTGCAAAAGCTGATTGACAGCGGCCAGGATATCAATCGCGTGGGCCGACAGATTTCGTTTTTCTTTTCCGTGGACAACGGATTTCTAGAAGAAGCAGCCAAGTTCCGCGCTGCCCGCGTGATGTGGGCACGAATCATGCGTGACCAGTTCGGCGCCGACGTTGACGCCTGTCGACTGAGATTCCACTGCCAGACAGCCGGTTCGTCACTGACCGCCCAACAGCCCGACAACAACGCCGTGCGTGTCGCCCTACAGGCCATGTCAGCCGTGTTGGGCGGTACACAGAGCCTGCACACCAACGCTCGCGATGAGGCCCTGGGCCTTCCGGCGGACAGCGCCTCGCAACTGGCGCTGCGCACGCAGCAGATCATCGCCTGCGAAACCAACATCACCGATTACGTAGACCCACTGGCCGGCAGCTACGCCGTAGAAGCTCTGACCCAGCAGTACATTGATCAAGCCACGGACCTGATAAGCGAGATTGACCGCCAGGGAGGAATGAAAATGGCCGTAGAGAGCGGCCTGATCAAACGCTGGGTTCAGGATGCAGCCTACCAGCGTCAACGAGGCATTGAAAATGGATCAATCCCGATCGTCGGCGTTAATTGCCACCAGCAGAACGAGCAGTCGCTGCCACGGGATGTCCTGCAATTGGACCCGGAAGTTGAAACGTCAGCCATTGAACACGTACAGAAGCACCGGGCCGGACGGGACGAAAAAGCATGCGCCAAATCACTACAAATACTTTTTGCCACGGCGCGGTGCAGCGAGAACCTGATACCCAAAATCGAAGAATCCGCTAAAGCCGGCGCCACCGTGGGAGAAATCAGCGGCGAACTACAGAAAGTGTTCGGTTCACACCAACCGACTGCAATCTAGGCCCATGAGCAAGACGCTTCCAGCACGGATCATGATCAGCAAACCGGGCCTGGACGGTCACGACCGAGGCGCGGTCTTGATCGTACAGGCGCTGCGCGACGCGGGGTTTGACGTAATTTACACCGGGCTACGCCGTACACCCAGGCAGATCGCTGTCGCGGCAGCCCAAGAAGATGTGGACGTATTGGGCGCAAGTTGCATGTCGGGCGCACACATTGTACTGCTCAGCGCGGTAGTTAAAGAACTTGATGCCCTGCATTGGCGCCCGACATTGCTGCTTGCCGGTGGTATTATCCCCCCGAGGGATGTGGAAAACATTGAAACGATGGGTTACAGCACGGTGTTTGGGCCTGGCACATCGCTCAAGAGCATTGCAGAAGCAATCGCCGGACTGGTTCCGGCCAGAACTACGCGATCTGCGACATCCGCGCCCACCTGGGTGCAAATGGCAACGCAATTGACAACGCTTGAACTGGAGACAACCCGTTGGGTCGAGAAGCAGCCGCAATCAGGAAAAATCGTCGTGGTTGCTGGCCAAGGCGGTAGCGGCAAGAGTACGTTGATTGGATCGTTGATCAAAGTCGCACAGCAAGATGGCCTGAAGTTGGCCGTATTGGCCAACGACCCAGCCAACCCGATCAGCCAAGGCTCGATACTTGCTGACCGGCTGCGTATGCCCATGGATTTCGACGCAGACCGCGTGCTGATCCGCAGCCTGCCGGTTCATGGCACCGGCGAGATTGTAGCGTCCAGTTGCGGGCAGATCGCCACAACGTTGGCTGTGGATTATGACCTGGTCATTGTCGAAACGATCGGCGTAGGCCAGAACCAGCCTGTGGCCTTCTCCTGGCCACACATCACCGTGTCCGTCGTGGCGCCTGGCAGCGGCGATCATTGGCAACTGCGCAAGAACGCACTGCTAGAGACCTGCCACACACTGGTGATCCACAAGTGCGACCTGCCCGAAGCGCAGCGGCATATGCTTGAAGTGCAGCAGGTACTGCACGACGTGCGCGGCGATAAGCTGCCTGCCCTATTCAAGACCTCTCTTGACGACGGCGCATCAGCGCAGGCCCTGCTCGACCACTTGATTAATGCATAACGGTCACAGCCCGAACGACACAACTGTTTGCAAGGCCTATAAACCAGCCCTACACTCGGTCCCGACCCATACTGAACCGCAGGTCACCCTGATGAAACTGGCTATCAGTACATACAGTCTGGCAAAATGGCAATCTTCGCAGAACAAATCACTTGAGCAATGTCTGGACTGGATTGCCGGTGCAGGGGTAAGGGCCGTGGAATTCGTGGACCTAGGTGACAAGGCGCAGAAGATCGGCCCGGTCAGGTACGCGGCGCAACTACGTCGCCGCTGCGAACGACTGAGTTTGGCCGTGGCCGGGTACTGCGCACCGGCCAATCTGCTGGTTTCCCCTAGGGCACAGCGGGCCATGGTCGAACAGTTGAAAGTGCATGTTGATATTGCCTGTCAACTGGGCTGCAAATCGATGCGACACGATGTAGCGGTCGGCTGGCACACCGCCAAACGCGTACATGGTCCACGCACATTTGCCCACGCCGTGAAGATCGTGGTGCCGGCCATCCGCGAAGTGGCTGATTACGCCCATGATAGAGGCGTGGTCACTTCCATGGAGAATCATGGGTTTTACGTACAGGCGTCGAAACGTGTTGAACAACTGATCAACACGGTCGCACATCCCAATTTTGCCCTGACGATTGACATGGGCAACTTTCTATGCGTGGGCGAGAATCCTGTTGCCGCAGTGCGCCGACTGAGCAAATACGCCGTCATGGCACATGTAAAGGATTTTCATGTGAAAGCAAAACGACAGGCCCCGTCTTCAGGTTGGCTGCAAACGCCGACGCCTATCGCACTGCGCGGGGCAATTGTCGGCCACGGTGATATTGACATACCGGCGCAACTACGCGCCCTGAAAACGGCCGGCTACAAAGGCTACCTGTCGCTCGAATTCGAAGGCCTTGAAGAACCGCCAACAGCCATCCGTTTAGGATTGGATTACCTACGCAGCAAGCTACGCCAAATCAGCTAATACGCGGCGCTCCACGGGCAACGAAACGTCAGTGCATATCCTGCTCTAACTCGTTGAGTAGAGCGTCAATCTTGTCCGACGTGTCGTAGGTGTCAGCCTCAATCTCAACACGCACGCGATCGACCAAGTCCTGGCGCACGTCAGGCAACTTGGCCAAGCGACTGAGCAATTGAGCCTGAACTGACAATTCAATCGCATCGGCGCTGCGTCGCGCAGCCTGCCCCTTGGCCGACGACGGCGTGCTCCTCAAATCCACCCCTACGGCATTGGATTGTCCAACTGGTGAGATTTCACTCATGTCCACCTACTCCTTCTACTTCTACTTCCGTAACTAACCATAGATAAGGGTGATATTATAGGCCCATTGCAGGCCTTACTGTTCCTTCAACTTTCCTGTTATCGGAAGGCCGTTTCCTTCACTAAGCGGCCAACGCGTGTGACAGTAGTGTTATCGCCTAAAGGCCGATCCAAGCTTTAAGGAAAACACGGCTCACGGTCAACAATGTAAACCATTATTTGACATCGCCTTACAGCCTTATCCGCTGGGTGGCATCCGATAAGAACCCACTGTTCTGTGATGATGCGCATGGCCGTGCCCTATCAGCAATTTTCTTGCTACTAGCGTGACTTGGTTTAGGCTGATTTGATGGCCATTGACCGGCAGGCTGAACAAGGGCTCTGCTGGCTCATGGGTTGGTGATGGCCCATGCCACATCAGCAGCCTGGCGGTTGGCCTGCACGTCGTGCACCCGAAACATGGCCACCCCGGCACCTACCCCCAACGCGGTCGTAGCACATGTCGCCCCCACCCGCTCATGGAAGGGGACAGGTTCGGCGCCGCTGGGACGGCCTATTTCACCCATGAAACGCTTGCGACTGGTTCCCAACATCACCGCAAAACCTGTCTTGACAAACTCGTGCAGGCCAGCCAGTAAGGTCAGATTTTGCGACGAGGTTTTGCCGAAACCGATACCGGGATCGATCATGACCTGCCCTTGGGCTACGCCCATTGCCCTCGCCGCCTCTGCCCGCTCGAGCAGAAATGACTTGACCTGGGCGACAACATCCTCGTATTGGGGATCATCCTGCATATCGACCGGCTGGCCACGCATGTGCATCAGAATGATCGGCGTATCACGCTGAGCCGCCAGCGTGAACATCATGTCATCTTCCCTGCCCGCTGAAACGTCGTTGATAATCGTTGCCCCGGCGTCGAGTGCAGCCGTGGCGACTTGCACCAGCGTCGTGTCGATGCTGATGGCGACATCTGGACCGTAGTGATCGAGTTGCTTTCGCAACAGTTCGATCACTGCGATGACCCGCCGCTTCTGCTCATCACCAGCGACACGCTTAGCACCCGGACGCGTGGATTCGCCGCCCACATCA
>CAUZAW010000280.1:0-4537 GCA_963577735.1 Phycisphaerae bacterium
CCTTGACCATGCCTTCAGCCTGGGGGATGTCGACGACGACAATGTCACCCAGTTCTTTGCTGGCCGCCCACAAGGCGCAGTTGGCGCCGACGTTACCGCCGCCGATGATGGCGATTTTGGGACGTTTGGGCATACCAATGGACTCCTTTTGATTTTTCGTATTCAAGGCCTATCCGGTTCAAGGGCGGAAATGATAGGTGAATCGAGCTGATCTTCAAAAGCGGTTCATGGCCAGCGGGTCTCCAGGCGGTCATGGCCGATCAATTGCAATCTTTTTTCTGACGGGTGAATCTTGAACAATTGAAGCTGCGGGCGAAGCAGAAACTGGAGCAATTGTGCCGTCAGTAACCGTGTGCCTGGCCCGGCAAGGTGTCGTTTGCCCTAGTACGGCAGGTGGGTGAAGGCCACGTTCTCAAGCAGCTTGACGAGGCAGCTGTAAATCTACATTGGGCATTCATACTTGGCGACCGTCGCTATAATGAATCCGTTATGCCTGAAACGCTTGAAGGTGAACTGCTGGCTGACGCAGCGCGGGTAGCCGTGGTGGTCAGTAGATTTAACGATTATCTGACCAGCCACATGCAAATCGCCGCTGAGCGTACTTGGCAGCGGTTGGGTGGTGATGATCAGGCGCTGACCGTGGTGCACGTGCCGGGCAGCCTGGAATTGCCGGTGACGGCCAAGAAACTGGCCGAGACTGGTCGATATGACGCAGTGATTTGCCTGGGGTGTGTGATTCGCGGGGAAACGGATCACTATGATCACGTGTGCCAGCAGACGGCCAAGGGGATTCGGCAAGTGGGCACGCAGACAGGAGTGCCTTGCATTTTCGGCGTGATTACCACTGACACGCTGGAGCAGGCGATCAACCGGGCCGGCGGCAAGGCGGGCAACCAGGGCGAGAAGGCCATGCTGGCTGCAATCGAGATGGCCAACCTAATGAAGAAGGTGCAAGGCTGTGGGTGACCGCGGTGACGGTCAAGGTCAGTGACGATTGTTATGGACATGATGCGACCTCGCGATGTTCGGCGTCTGGCGATGCAGGTTCTCTATCAGATGGACCTGACCGACGCCTCTGATGCGCAGCAGATCGGCGATCGTTTGGATGACCAGTTCGATTCGGCGCAGGTACGCACGGCCGCGGTGGAGTTGGCCGAGTTGGCGTGGGCCGGTCATGAGCAGGCGGACATGCTGGCCACGCAATTGGCGCCGCACTGGCCGACACACCGTCAACCGCCGGTGGACCGGGCGATCATGAGGTTGGCATACCATGAGATGGTGTCGGGCCGCACACCGGTAAAAGTGGCGATCAACGAAGCGGTGGAACTGGCCAAGGCCTACGGTGCCAAGCAAAGCAGTGCGTTTGTAAACGGGGTGCTGGACAAGGTGGCCAAGTGTATTGTCCAGGACCACCCAATGTCCAATGACCAAGTTGCGCAATGATGAAGTCGCGCACCTTCCTTCGGGGCATGGCTAAACGGAACTTGTTTTAATGGGATTGTTTTCATCAACGATTGAAAAAGTCCGGGCGGGCTTGGGCAAGACACGCGGCGGGTTTTCATCACGACTGCGGTCGATACTTATAGGCGTGCAGCTCAGTTCCGAGCTTCTGGATCACATGGAGAAACTGTTGATCAGTGCAGATGTGGGGGTGGCCACGGCGTCGGAATTGCGACAGGATGTGCAGGCGGCGTGGGAGCGTGGTGAGATAGAAATGGGCGATCAGGCTATTGAATACTTGAAGGATTTACTGCGAGCCTATTGGCCAACGGAGGATCGACAGATTCGCATGGCTACCGGCGGCGGCCCGACGGTGATTCTGGTGGCCGGGATCAATGGCGCGGGCAAGACCACGAGCATCGCCAAGATTGCCAAGAGTTTTCGTGACGAGGGCAAGAGTGTGATGCTGGCGGCTTGCGATACGTTTCGGGCTGCGGCGGTGCAGCAACTGGAGATATGGTCGCAGCGACTGAATGTGGACATGGTCAAGGGCAAACAGGGGAGCAAGGCTTCGGCGGTGGCGTGGGACGCGGCCCAGGCGGCGCTGACGCGGGGCATCGACGTGTTGATCGTCGATACGGCCGGCAGGTTGCACACGCAGAAACATCTGATGGATGAATTGGGCAAGATTCGCCAGGTGATCGAGAAGCAAATAGAAGGCGCGCCGCATGAAGTGATTTTGGTGTTGGATGCGACCACGGGCCAGAACGCGGTGAATCAGGCCAAGCAGTTTGCCGAGTCGATCGAAGTGACGGGGATTTTCTTGGCCAAACTTGATGGTACGGCCAGGGGGGGCATCGTGGTGGCGATCCGCGAACAATTGAACATCCCAGTGAAGCTCATCGGCTTGGGCGAGACGCCCGAGGACGTCGAGCCGTTTGACCCCGATGAGTTTGTGGAGGCGATGTTTGCCGCGTAACCCAGGTCCCTTACGCCGGCAGTAGTGCCCGGCACGGTCACTCAAGTTTCTTGCAGACCTGTGCAACGGCGCAGCACCGCCGTTTAAGAATGTTACGTAGAGTCCGGTCTAGTCATGTAACCGGGTTGTCTTTTAGTCAAAAGGGGCTTTGGGGAGCAGTTACCTGGCAATCAGGCCGTAATTCTTCGCTGGTTGCGTAAGTTTCTTTTTTCACCTACGTCTGCGCTTGGCGAAGCTTGTTTGACAGTTCTGCCATGTGGCCGTCTCGTTGGCGTGGCATTGTTCGAGGTGGGGCGTTGGTGTTGGCGGCTTCTGCCACAGGTTCGACCAAGGGCCTTTGCCAAGTTGCGCGTTTTCCAATTGAGCTTGCCGTAGACAGGCCAAGAGGGGACCTGGTTTGTCGGTATGGTTACGCCGCGTAGGCGTTGGCGGCATGATGGCGGGATACCATATGGTCGTAAGCTTGAAGATCGATCTGGAGAAAAATTTTGGCCAGTTCCGGGTCAAACTGCGTGCCTGCGCACAGACGAATTTCTTCAAGCACCTTGGCCCGGCCAATGGACGGGCGGTAGGATCGCGTTGAACTCATCGCGTCAAACGTGTCGGCCACCGCGAGCACCCGGCCGATCAATGGGATGTCGGCTCCGCTTAGACCGTGAGGATAACCCTTTCCGTCCCATCGCTCGTGGTGATAGAGCACGCCCGGGAGCATATCTGTTAACCGCGCAATATCTTTGAGGATTTCGTAACCGATCACCGGGTGTCGCTTGATCTGCTCAAATTCGTCATCTGTCAGGCGCCCGGATTTTTGCAATATGGCCTCGGGCACGCCGATCTTGCCCACGTCATGTACGAGCCCGGCAACGTGATATCGTTCGGCCACCTGGTCACCCAATTCGGTCTTGACCGCCATTAGTCTGGCAATCAAAGCCACCCGTTCTGAATGGCCGCATGTGTAGCGGTCCTTGGCGTCGATGGCAGCCGTCATGGCCTGGATGGTCCCCATGAACAACGTATGCTGCTCGACGTACCGGGCCGTGTTTTCGTGAAAAATTCCCAAAAAGTCGGCCGCGGCATCTAGGAACTGCATCTCGACGCTGCCGATTTTCGAATCGTTACCGCCCTTGTTGCCCGCGATCAGCACGCCGATGGCCTTGCCGTCATGCGTGATCGGATGAGCCAAAACTTCGGTATTGATCAGCGATGGCAAGTCACTTCGCTGTGAATCGAGCAGAACATTCCATTTGTCGGGATTGATCCGCGTGACAAGCTGCATGGCATTCTGCTTGATCAGCGATCTGTCGCACGGCGGTGTGCCGGCCAGCTCAACGTGGCCGGCCAACTCGGCCACCACTTCATCGCGGTCGCCGAAGCCGATCGCGATCCAGGCAAAAGGCTGGTTTTCCAGCACCTGCTGGCACATCATGGCCACGAAATCTCGGGCGTTGGTGATGCGGTTCATGGCTCGGCCCAAGGTGTGCATCAGTGTGATCTCTTCGTAGGCCGAGGCCAGTTGGTCGCTGAATTGAAATAGTGTCTGCCGGTCACCGGCGCAAGTGGTAATGTCATCGTGGATCGATTGCAGCAACTGCTCGAGGTTGATCGGGGAGCGTAGCGGCTGATTACCATGCCCATCGCCGTTAATGACAGGGTGATCCAACGCCATCACGATCGACATGCCCAGTCGCTGCGAGCCAAGGCGGCACACAAAGGGCAGGAACCGGCAACCGGCGGACAATTCCACCGATTGAGGATCATCCTCAGCGGTCCATGTCGAGGCCAGGCGTTCGATGTGGGCTTGCAGCGACGGCGATTGCAGGCTCGGTGCCAACTTGTCGGTATTGGCCGGTTCGCGCAGCACTTGGCCGGCGGCATCGAACTGCCATACCGGCAGATTCAGGCTATGGCATCGCTGCGCGAATTCAGTTTGAACAAGTTCAACGCGGTCGTCGGTCAGCTTGCCCGTCACGCTGCTTTTCCTTCCGCTTCGTCGGGTGGGAACTGTTGCAAGGTGTTATGGACCGCCTGTCGAGCCTTGTCGATCAGTTGCCTGGCGCTGAAAGGCTTGGCCACCAGGTACTGGATGTTCGTGCATGCCAGTTTTTGCGGCGACAGTTT
>CAUZAW010000281.1:0-4504 GCA_963577735.1 Phycisphaerae bacterium
AGCAAGGAACCGTAGCGCGGTGCTGCGGTGTAATGTCCATGCGCGAAGAGAGTATCTGATGAGGTCGTTGTAAATACAGTACGCCGTTGGGTTTTACTGCTTGTTGCCAGCCGCAGGTGATTGTCGGCGGCAGCTTGTAGTTGTGGTGTCATGGCCCGCTACACAGCGGCGAGGCTCAGTGTTGACGAGATGCATAATGTAACCGGGGTAGACAACGTAACAGGAACGCCGTAAGGCCTTTCATGCCAGCAAGTTGCCGTTATCGGACTTGTGCGCGGTGTTATTTTTTGTACCCTTTTCGACCGGTGGCGATGCTGCCGGAACCCTTGCGTAAGAAAAATCGCAAGCTCATTTCCAATCAATAGTTGCAGACTGTTACCTGGCAAGTCCTGCCACTGGCACGCCTGTTGCTTTTACTTGTGCATGACGAGCAGCGGTTGCGACAGTCGCAGCAGCTGAGCACCAAGAGAACTTTAAACAGGCCACCAATAACGGAGACTGAAAGATGACACGTATGACCAAAATGACATTGATGTGTGCGGTAGCGATGGCAGCGGTGACGGCACAGTCGCAGGCGGAAGTGCTGCTTAGCAATCTTACCGGTGACTACAGTCCCTCTACCGACCTAGGCGGTGCCTTGTCGTTTAACCCGGGCGGCAGAAAGGCCGCCGGTTTTCAAATGGGCGGCAATTCATTCTTGTTGGATTCTGTCGAGCTTCATCTCGCGGAGATGGAACTGTCCAGCGTGCCAGTTGTTAGTTTGTTCGACAATGGCGTGGGGGATGAGCCTGGCAACTTGCTGATCACGTTGAATAATCCTGGGTTTAATTATGGGTCACCGGGCGACACATACGCATTCACACCTGGCACCAATTTTGAGTTGGCGGCGAACACCGATTACTGGATCGTGGTGGGCAACGATTCAGATGACGATGATAACTTTACTTGGCCAAGGCCTTCCGATTGGTCATTACCCGTAGGCTCTATGGCAACCTCCACAGGCTACCTTTACAAGTACTCCAGCTTTCATTCCTGGAGTAGTTCAGGAGTTTATAACGCCTATGCCGTCAACGGAATCATTCCCGAACCGGCGACGGGCGTCCTTCTAGCCCTGGGCCTGGCCGGTCTGGCCAGCGGCGACAGGCGACGTGCACTGCGTCATCGACGGTCACAGAAAACACACGCCTAGCCAACGGACCGACGACTAGATTAGCGACTAACTTCTCTAACTTTCATTCTTCGATGTACAACGCCGCCGAAAGGGTCTGCAACGGCCTCTCGGCGGCGTTGTTTTAGCTAATCCGCAAGCGCCCGCCGCCTGCGGCACACCATCAGCACGCCAACGGCTAGCAGCGACAGCGTCGTGGGTTCGGGGATGACTGCAAGGAAGCCGTGATTGCTACTTCCGTCGTTGTACCACCCGACGATACTGCTGCCGTCGATTTTGTTTTCGGCGGTGATGAGTTTGTGGCCGGTATCCGGTTGCGACGTCGCGGTGATGTGTGTTCACCAGATTCTCTAATTAGAAGAGATAGCCTTTCCTGGATTACGTTTACCTTGCTGCCTGTCACGGTCGTATTGGCCGTTATCGTTCTTTGATATGTTTGCCAGTTGCCGCCACTTGGCAGTCGAAGGCAAGTTGTTGAGCCAGTCGCCCCGGTCTCTCAGGTTACGCTGATCGTAGGCTGCTGAAAGGCTGGGTCGTGACTGACCACTGAGATCTGTCCTGCCACGTTTTGCGCCATGCGTTGCAACTCGACGGATAACTGCGGATCGTCAAAGTTCGCCGACGGGTCGCCGCTGTCGCTGTTGATCCGCATTGCCATGTTGATCGGCACCGTACCCAGTACCGGTAAGTTCATCTGGTCAGCCATCTGGATAGCGCCGCCGCGGCCGAAGATGTCGTATTCCTTGCCGTCGTCGCCGACGAAATAGCTCATGTTTTCAACCACGCCCAGCAGCGGGATGTTCAATTGCCGGAACATGGCGATAGCCCTGCGGGCATCATCCTGGGCCACTTTTTGTGGCGTACAGACCACCACAGCGCCCGACAAGGGCAGCAACTGCGACATGGTCAGTGCCACGTCGCCGGTGCCCGGCGGCATGTCGATGATCAGGTAGTCCAGTTCGCCCCATTGAGTCTGTGTTGCCAACTGGCGAAATGCCCCGTGCGCCATCGGGCCACGCCAGATCAATGGTTTTCCCGGTTCAACGAGTTTGCCGATCGTGGATGTCTTGATGCCATGGGCTTCGAAGGGCACGATCATGTTCTTGCCCGTGGTCTGTGGCGTGGCGTCATCGAGCCCAAGCATGGTCGGGATGGACGGGCCGTAAATGTCACCGTCCATCAGTCCGGTGGCGGCCCCGCTGCGGGCCAGGCCCACTGCAAGGTTGACCGCGATCGCACTTTTACCCACGCCGCCCTTGCCTGCGCCCACCGCCACAATGTGCTTGACGTTCGGCAGCGGATTATTTTCCGCGGCCTGCTGCTGGGGGGATGGCGGCACGTTGGCGGTGAACTCGATGTCTATTTCCTTGATCTCATCGCCTAGGAAGCGTAACGCCGCTTCAATCTCGCTGCGAATCTGGTCCTTGAGCGGGCAGGCCGGAGTGGTTAACTCGATGGTCAGGTCAACCTTGCCAGACTCAATGCTTACCGCCTTGACCATGTTGAGCGTCACAAGGTCCTTGTGCAATTCCGGATCATTAACCGTCCGAAGCCGGTCGGTGATCTGTTCCTTGGTGATGGCCATGATTATGGTTCTTCCTGACGATGTTTAAGGGCCGAATCATATGTTCTGCGCCGTGAAAGGCAAGGGTGCCCCTGTTGCTTGTGTGAACGGTAGTAAATTACTGGCCCATGGCCTTGCAATAGCCGGCAATACTTAGTCGTTATACCACTGGATTGATTAACCCAGCCCCAAGGAGAATTTTGAAAATGACAAAACCATCCAGACTCTTGGCACCTCTTCTGTTGTTTGTCGCGTTGACGGTCCCGGGGGTTACGCCCGCCTCAGCTGAACGGGCCAGGGACGGTGACCAGGTGCTTGCCGGCCCCAATGGCAAATCCAACAGCGATTCGAGTGAGCGGCGGTTCGACGGTAGCAGGCGTAAGGGCCACAAGCAGGGCTTCATGTTTCGCCTGCTTGAAGATCTGGATCTTACGGAAGACCAGCAACAAGAGGCAAAGCAGTTGTTAAAGGAGCATCGCGAGTCATGGAAAGTCTGGAAAACTGAACACCAGGAAGAGTTGGACCAGATCAAGAGCCAGATGAAAGAACTGCATCAAAAACGCCGCAAGTTGATGGAAGATGCGCCCAAGCCGGGCGATGGCCTGGAAAAACTACGGCCCGTACTCGATCCAGAACAGCAGGAGCAACTGGATGCCATGATTGAGAAAATCAAGGAACGACATAACCGTCGCCACAAGCGTTCCAGGCCTTCTGGCCGACATGGCGACGAAGATCAGTCTTCTGAGATTAATCGTTCTTCCTCAAGAGCTCGCGGCGACCAGATGGACTTCTAGCCTCCTTATTTCTGCCGGCCATCATCCAGTTGGCAGTTAACCCCATGCCGCAGGCAAGCAACTTGGCTTGCCTGCGGCATGTGTTTTACCCCTTGTGCGTTGGTCTTGGTAGGTGAAGTTTGCCTGAATCATTACCTGGCCGGGAGGCCCATCCCAAGGCGGTAAATTGCCGAAGCATGCCGCTTGATGTCGATATCAGTTGCATGACCTGGGACTTGCTCAAGGCCTGTTTGCCCTATCTCGCCGTGCTGGTCTACCTGCTGGTCACCGCGGTCCTTTCCGTTCTGACCGCCAGTCACCGGGAGGCGATTGCCCGTCACGACCAGGCACGCCAAGCCAAGTTGATGCACATAGATCGCCTCAAGAAGCTGCATCAGCGAAAAGCCGCGATTATGCGCAATAGTGAGCAATAGTGTGCGAATACAAATGAGAAGTAAATCGCGGGCAAAAAACGGTCAATACACCGCCTCATGCGCCCTTGGCTCGGTCCGGCCTCGGCATCGGGGCCAAGCTTGTTAAGCTATTGGCAATGATGCCAGTATTGATCTTAACCGGCGGGCGGGTGATCGATCCGGCCAACAATCTTGACTTGGTCACTGACGTGATCCTGGCCAATGGTCGCGTGGCGCAGGTAGGAGCAGCCAGTTCGGCCCAGTTGGAGGGTGCCGCTGTTTACAAGGCTGACGGGAGCATCGTCTGCCCCGGGTTGATTGACCCGCATGTGCACCTACGCGAGCCCGGTCAGGAGGACAAGGAGACCATTGCTACCGGTGCCGCTGCGGCCGTCAACGGTGGGTTCACCAGCATCTGCTGCATGCCCAATACCGAGCCGGCACTCGACGACGACGGCCGCATTGAGTTCGTTTACACCCAGTCGCGCCGAGCTGGCAAGGCCAACGTTTTTCCCGTCGGCGCCATCACTAAGGGCCGCAAGGGGGAGGAACTGGCCGAGATTGGCTTGATGGCCGACGAGGGCGC
>CAUZAW010000282.1:0-4498 GCA_963577735.1 Phycisphaerae bacterium
ATCCGACTTGATCGTTGTCCTGTGGTCGTGATTCGTCGCCTTCTTGTCGTGGCGGCGTGGAGGCTGATTCCGCTGGCGGTGCTTCGGCTTGTGCCATCAGATCATCGATCGACTGGTCACCGATCGCTTCTGCTATCTTGTGTTGTAGATCCGAATCAACATTGGGTATTTGAGGAGCTTGCAGATGATTTTGATCGCTGTCAGCGTCACTCATATTCGCTACTCAAAATGATCATGAATCATAAGTTTAGCCTGTGTATGGTAGACCGCCAAGTTCGCCTATGAAATAAATAACAAATAATTAGGCCTGCTGCTAGGGCCGACTAATATGTCGGTTGCCTTTGAGGAAAAACCGTAACGGCTTATCGGTCCACTCTTGCGCGTACCCAACGCCGACTCGTCCACTTACGCCGATGCGCAACCCGGCATGTGCCCTGCGTCGCTCGCATTCTATAAACAAATCGCCATTTGCGGTCAGGTCGGTGCCATCCAGTGACCGGTCTATCGCCATGGCCTGCGCGAGTTTGGCCGGACCTGAACAAAGGTTCTCAAGTTGCTTGGCTTTTGGCCGCTGGCGGAACATAAGTTCGAGCCCCTCAACGGGCTCTAAGGCACGCAGAAGCACGGCAATCGGTTCGCCGATGTGGCCTGTGACGACGTTGACGCAGTGGTGCATGCCATAGGTGAAATACACATAAGCGTGTCCGCATGTGCCCCACATTGACCGGTTACGCGTTGTATGCTTGCCGTTGTAAGTATGCGATGCCTTATCGCATATCCCGAGATATGCCTCGGTCTCAACGATGATCCCGGCAAGACGTTGCCCGCATTGAATTCTCACTAGCCGTTGGCCGAGCAAGGCGCGAGCCACGGTAACTGAGTCGCGATGATAAAAGGATCGAGGTATACGCCTAGCCATCGTTAGGATCGGGCTTTGCAGGTGACTGCAAAACTGCGCCAGTGGCGAGGTGGAATGCAGCCAATGGCAATGATGGCCAGTTGGCTGGATACGAAGATGAACATCCAAAACACCGCTGAATCAATGAAGCCATACGAATGCAACCCCACGCCGAGCATGTTTGTTCCAAACCACGACCAACTGGTCACAATATTGCCGAACACGGCTAGATTGGCGACGCCGCGTTGTCGTACCAGCCCCCCCCAACGCGCGTGCAGAATCATCGCATTCCACAACACAATCAGCACGGCCCCATTTTCTTTCGGATCCCACCCCCAGAAGCGGCCCCAGGACTGATCGGCCCAAATGCCGCCGAGGATTGTCCCTACGAAGCTGAACAGCATGGCAAAACACACCACCCCGTAAAGCATCTGGCCGATCTGTTTGTTTTCGTCTGCCGTCAACCTTCGTGTCAGTACGCCGCGCAAGATATAAATAATGCCGATCAAACCTGCCAGAAAAGTAGCTGAGTAGCCGATTGTCACCGCTACCACATGGGTCGCCAGCCAGAAATTAGTGTCAAGCACGGCGACGAGCACGGCCATCGTGTCGCCATCTGCGGCCAGAGCGTGGGCTACCAGAAGCGTCAGGAACCCCGCTGTGGAGCCCAGCAATATCGCAATACCGTTGCGGTGCAGGTATTCAACGGCCAGGCATAACACCAGTATCGCCCAGCCGATGAATACCGCTGACGAGTAGAGATTTGTGACCGGTGGACGCCCTGAAATATATATCCGAGCGGCCAAGCCTAGCGTATGTACGATCACTGCTGTTGAAACCAGGCCCATCGCCGTGTGCAGCAACCTTTTGCTGTCACTTAGCCATGCAAAAAATACCACAAGCCCGGCAACGAGGTAAATGGCCATACACCGGTGAAATGGCGTGTAACGGTTAAAAAAGGTCTCGAATCTCGCTTTCTTGAATGCGGCCGGGTGAAGGGAATAAAGTTCCTGCTGGTATTGGGCCAATGTCTTGTTGAATAATTCAGCATCGTCGCTGTAGGCTCGCATCATGGTAGCCCACGCCACGGCCCCTACAGGTGCGTCGCCTGTGCGTTGCATCTGCTCGGCGGCCACGTGAATCGGTATCCAGTCATCGTGACGCGTTAGTGGCGGCACAAGGTACAATTGTGACGCCAGACGATTATAGATCGTGATATGTTTCACCAGTTCATATAGCTTGCGCTGAAAAAGATTGCGTTTCTTTTGCGATACTCGTTCTACCTGATGTGCTTGCTTGGTCAATTCCTTTCGATGTTGAAGCAACTCGCTGGCTGAAAACAGCTTCCTTTGGTGCGGCTTAAACCCGAAGATGGCCAGTACTCCCGGGTGGTCGATGCGAAAGATATTGAACTGGTCGGCCTGCTCAGGTTTGCTTAACACCGTTGCCAGCCACTGCACTGCGCTGATGGATTCACCGTTGTGTTTAAACGACTGTTTGTTGCTGATAATCAACAGAGTGTTTCGGGCGACGCTGTCCACCGGCTTTACCCGCCCTTTGTGTGACACGGGTACCGTGGCGAATTCATGCAAGTTGAATTCACTGCTCGGCTGTGCTGGCCGGGCTGACCAGATCAACCACATCAGGCAAAGGGTTATTGCCAACCACGGCAGATAGTGCGCTGCAATGTTCGCTGGCCGTTTGTGATCGTTGGTCATGCCGCGCCTCTTTGCCCCAGGAAACGAATTAAAACCATTGCGAAATGGATCACCAAGCCCACGCCGCCAATCGTGCAGGCTACGTACGGGATCAGCCATCCTGGGTTGTTAACCACTTGCAGCCCAGTACCACGGTCCCCAGTGAGCCACCCCGACTGGAAAAAAGTTTCCCCCCGGTAGCGCAACGGATGGTTCATGTAGATCAAGATATTGCGGTCTTCATGCCTGTCGGGGTCGCTTAGGTGAATAAGGCTGGAAAAGCTCTTGTGTACCTGGGTGCCGGTGTAATAATCGTGTGAAAAATCGATCAGTCGGATCGCATAGGGTTTGTAATGTCGGCGAAAACGCAAATAAATGGAATATGGTTTGCTGTCGACTTCTACGGTCTGGCCGACGATCGCGACCTCGTCATACGGCGCATGTGATCCGATTACGGATTCCAGCAGTCCCGGCATGTTTTTCATGTGAAATGTAATAGCTGCGGGAACGAAATGCGGTGTTACAAAGTACAGCCCCAAGGCCCGGCCATTTTTGTGATGAAGGCTGACAATAGCTCCAGGGTAGTTAACTGTCTGTTCATCGACTCCAGAGACTTCACGCAGTTCGACCGCTTCAAAAAACCGGCCCAGTCCGTTCATGGGCGATGCCGGCAGGCCGGTCGCAGGCTTGCGCAATGCGATTGTGCAGTTGACTATGAAACGCTCCACTTTTACGTCAAAGGGCAGGTGGTGGTGTCGTATGGATTGCCCGCTACCTTTCAAGGTGGACTCAGGGATAACCAAGACCTTGTCGTGCTCTGGGGCGCTGTGATCGACAACGGCCAGTTCCACTTCGCGTATGTCATGCCCCCATCGCAGTGTTTGCCCTTCGTAGATGGGCATTTGGTTTTCCACCGCCAGTATTCCGGTCACTGCTTCGCCGACGAGCAGCAGAATAACGGCCAAATGAATCATCAGGATCCCGCTGCGCCGCCAATTGAGTTTAAACCGCACCGCGTGCGCCGCCAGCAGATTAACCAGAAGTGCCGCACCCAGCAGGTACCCGCCCGGCCAGGGAAAACCGCCCGGCACGTTCCAGTCGCGGGGCAGGAAAATAGAAAAGTCAATCCACACTATCAAGCTGCGGAAATACTGTTGCACGATGTGCCAGATGCCCTTGTCGATCTGCGCCCAGGTTGCCGCAAAGATCAACACTATCGCCATCGCCATCAGTACCACTGTCAGGCGAAGCGACGCTATCGGTTTGAATAATTGCTTGGTAGCGTTACTCACTTGGCCAGGTCCGCGAATCGGGTGGATTGGACGAATTCTACGAACGTAGCCTTGTGCGCACCCACCATGGCTTGCCCCCCATACATTTTGAAGAACCATGTCCAGCCATTGCGGCTGATCACTACGACCAACATGCGTTGAGCCTCGTGCTCGGCAGTCGCTGGCCCGGTCATATCCAGCAGCAGCCCCCGGGCATTGACCGAATCGATTCTCTCGACAGGTTGTTGGGAAAGCTCGTCAATTTTCGCCAGGCCAAGCTGCTGCACTCGCCACCGATTGATGTTGTTCATCAATCCACCCACGTTACCGGGAAACGACGAGATCGTCACTTCTACATGACGTTGTGCCCCTTCAATGGTGAATGTAGCCAAGCGCATGGCTCGCTGGCTTGTATCCTTTATCCAGGTCTTGGGTGCTCGGTATTCGATTTCCTCCCGTTGCCCGTCAGTTGCAGGTGCCGGCGCTGCGTCAGGGGCCAACTGTATTGACTGCAGGAACTTTTCGAAGACGGGTTTTTCCCGCTCCAGCACGCCCGGCGGGCCGATGGCCATGAAGTGCCAGATCCGCGTTTCGCCGGGCACAATCGCGGCCAATAACCGCTGTTGTGATTG
>CAUZAW010000283.1:0-4495 GCA_963577735.1 Phycisphaerae bacterium
GCCCGGCCCCGGCCGCGAAGAAGACGTGTTGTACACCAAGCCCTTTCATTTTGACGTGCGGCCGTACATTAAACCTGGCCAACAGCAAACACTGGCGGTGCGTGTCTACAGCCACGCGTCGCTGGGCGGAATCTGTCATGGGGTTGGACTGGTCAGCAGCGAAGACGACCTTGCTGCCGGTTGGCTACGCTACGTGCCCACCCTGTAGGCAAAACAACCGATATGGACAAACAAATCGACAACAGTTGGAGATGGCAATGTTGCCCTGCAGCAGACGCCTGTCGAGCTTACTTGCCGGTTTTGACCAGGGCGCCGACTTCCTGGCGGCCGGAAAAGCCTGCGTTCACTTCGTGCCACGCTTGAATCGTGTCCTCGCCGCGTTGCCAGCAGAGGTAGACCTCACGCCCTTCGTGCAATGACGGAAAATCAATCAGGCCCCGCTCAAAATCCTTCAACTCCACGCCGACCAGCCCCAATTCGTCAATCAGGCCATTGAGTTGATCCATCAACTTCTCGTATTCGTGGCGCATCTCTTCCAGCGAGTCTTCCATGTCTGTTTGCTCGATGCGATGACGCACGCTCACGGCCCTCTCGTAACGATCGGCTATATCATCAGCCACACGGCGCACGTAAGGCAGGGCCCGCTCAGCTTCGTCAAGCGTAAAGTATTTCATGCCCGGCTTCAGTGGGTTGACCACAGTCGCAAAAGCATTTTCACCAGACATTGCATTATCCTCGTAGTCGTACTGCTCGGAATTATCAGAGCCACGTTTCGGCAAGTCAAGCCAACGACAACTGTAAAATCAACCGTGTCCTAATATCGGCTCACTTCAACGGGCAGTGTAAAAAATCCCATATGGACCAACCACCAACTCTCCACCGCAAAGCCGCCTTTGCCCTTTTTTCCACGGCGCCGGTAAACAAAGATCCAACAACGCTAGGCCAATACCTACAGGACCTGCCATCAGCTACGCGGACACATGCCAGCATTTTGCGACTTACCGTTTATGGCAAGAACAATCGCTTGTCAATCCGTACAACGTACGATACCTTGGAGCTTGTGGCAGATTTGCACCGCCGTGCGACCAAGTATCGTGGCCATCCCTACTGACACCATGCCCAGCACCGCCCTTTCGCCTTCTAGACTACAGCACCGCTGGCGCAATGCCGACAGCGAATCTCGACGGAGATTGATCGTCGACACGTCACTCGACCTGCTGCAAAGACAAGGTCTGGCGGCCGTCACCATGCGCCGCGTTGCCCAGCGACTCGGCGTCGGGACCATGACCTTGTACACCTATATCAATAACCAGGAAAGCCTGCACCGCCGGATGACCCAACGTGGTTTCGAATTGTTGCGCAACCGCTGCGACCAAGCCAGCACGCTGGGCACGCCACTTAAATGGCGAGGCGAATCCCAAGCATACCTGAACTTTGCCATGGAAAACCCCAGTCTCTACAAGCTGATGTTTGACATGCCGTTTGCGCCGACCGACGAGGGCAGCAACACCGCTGAAAACGAACTGAAGCTGCAAGGTGATTTTCAACCGCTGGTCGACAAAGTCATCGCCGAAATGGCTAACCAAGGCTTGCGAGGCGAGCAACTGCAGCAGCGAGCCGAAGTCGTGGTTGCCCCATTCTGGATCGCCTTGCACGGCCTGGCATCGCTGCTGATCACCGGGCACACCAGAATCCTCAAACGCAACCTGGATCATTTGCTGGATGATGTACTTGAAAAAGTTGCTCCAAGCTAAGAAATGGTTATCCGGTTCGATACGCCATCTACCACTGTTGCCGATCGGCAGCAGATCGAATGTCGGGGCAACAGGCGGTGACCGGCATGGCCAACGGACCATTGCCTGCAGTGGCGAGCCGATCACCAAAGGTCACAAACAACGTGCTTTGTCCTGCGTGACAGCCCCGGACGCAACTTGTCCTTCTAGCCACTTGGTGACGCATCGGCATCTTAACCGCAACGATCCCCATGGCATTGAACACGGCCAGCCCCTGTCCAGCTTCAATACGTAGGCATGCTGTGGTCGATCTGACTGCCCCAAGCCATAATCCCCCCGGCCACATTTACGGCATCTAGGCCCGCTTGGCGCATCAATTGCACTGCTTGAGCGCTACGCCCACCCATCTTGCAATGGACCACGTACGACGCCGTTGGGTCCAGTTCGGCCATGCGCGAGGGGACATCGCCCAGAGGGATTAGGATCGCCTCGGGAATATGGCAGATTTGGTGCTCGTGCGGCTCACGAACGTCGATCAACACAAACGTCTCTTTTGCATCCAGCTTTGCCTTCAGGTCGGCCACCCCGATCTCAGGCACCGCCGTCTCGCGGATCACGGTCGTGGATTCCTCGCCACGAATACCGCAAAACTGTTCATAATCGATCAACTCGGTAATCGTCGGGTTATCGCCACAGACGGGGCAGGAGGGGTCGTGGCGTAGTTTAAACTGCTTAAAGCTCATGGCCAGGGCGTCAAAGCGCAGCAGCCGGCCCACCAGCGTCTGGCCTATCCCCAGAATCAGTTTGACCGCTTCGGTCGCCTGGATGGTACCGATGACACCTGGCAGTATTCCCAGCACCCCGCCCTCGGCGCAACTGGGCACCATTCCCGGCGGTGGCGGATCCGGATACAGGCATCGATAGCACGGGCCCGCAGCATTAGTGCCGTCCTGCTTGCGGGGGTCGAAGACTGTGGCCTGTCCCTCGAAGCGGAATATCGACCCATACACGTTAGGCTTACCCAGCATCACGCATGCATCATTGACGCAATAGCGCGTGGGAAAGTTGTCCGTACCATCCACGATCAAGTCATAGTTACAAATGATGTCCAGTGCATTGTCGGCACCGAGCCGACTTTCGTACCCTTCGATAGTGACGTGCGGGTTGATGCTTTGCAGCCTCGATGTGGCGGCATCGAGTTTAGCTTTGCCCACATCGTCGCTGCCAAACAATATCTGACGCTGCAGGTTGGTGTGATCGACGACGTCGAAATCGACGATACCCATCCGACCGACGCCGGCCGCGGCTAGGTACATCGACACCGGCGCCCCCAGCCCGCCGGCCCCTATCAAAAGTACGCTGGCGGCCTTGAGCTTCTTCTGGCCTTCCAGCGTGACCTCAGGCAGGATCAGGTGCCGGCTGTAGCGCTGGATTTCTTCCTTGGATAGTTGTGGCAATTGCGATGGTTCCATATCACGACCTCACATCCTTTCCCGTTTCTTAGCTATGTGGCCAAGTCACGTTGGCCACAACGGTGTCAAGTCCTCCTTAGCCGCCAGCCCGTGCCCGCCGCACCGCGTCAACATACCGGCGGGCAAGATCGGCTAAACCAGACCAGTCTCCAACCGAAATCAAGTCCCTGCGTACCAGCGACGAGCCGACCCCCAAGCACACCGCGCCCGCGGCCAGCCACTGGCCAACCGTGTCCAGGTCGACCCCACCGGTCGGCACCAGCCGCAAATGGGGCATGGGAGCCAGCAGGTCCTGCAAATACCGGGGGCCAAAATGCTGGGCGGGAAATACCTTCACCAAGTCTGCGCCACCTTGCCAGGCACTTAAAATCTCTGTCGGCGTCAATGCGCCGGCGATGACCGGCTTGTCGTATTGGTGGGCTGTATCAATCACATCTAGGCTGGTGACGGGCGATACCACAAACTGGGCGCCCGCATCCAGAGCTTGCCGGGCCATCTGCGTATCCAGTACGCTGCCCACACCAATCAGGCACTGGTCACCCAACGCCTCGTTGGCCTCGGCAATAGCTTCTACGGCGCCCGGCGATGTCATGGTAATTTCGCTACACATCACCCCGCCGTCATGCAATGCCTTGCAGACATTCACAAGGTTGGCACCGTCATCCACCCTGATCACGGCGATCAATCCCGCCATCTGCATCGCCTCGGTGATCCGACTGCGAGTCAATGCTGTAGTAAAGGGACCCATCGAGGTCATGATGACACCGACGACGCCTACTTTCGGCGCCCTCCATCCGCTTTACCGTCTCTATGAGCCGCCCTACCCCCATCCCAGCGGGCCCTAGCGGCGATTATATGGACTCAAAAATCGACTGCGTGCGCAATACCATGTTGCAACTGTTGATCAAATGGTAGCTCTGAAAGTGAAATTCCTTTTGAAACTTTTGCACATCCAGCACCGACAAGTTGTCGGCACCCGTTTCATCCAACCAGTCATGACACAGCGCATCGTTCTCTTTAGCGAAATCCATCATCTCTCGGTAAGTAGTCAAATACAGGTTGTCCGTCAGAGCCTCCGTCTGGACCGTCGTCACATAGCCGATTGAGTCCGTCGAGTCCGTCGGTTGCAACTCGAATTCCTTCTCACCTAGACAGGGCAGGGCATGAACCAAGCCGTGCTCCGGTAGGTGATCGCCTTCTTGAATAACTGTTTCGGTCAAGCACTGGCCATCGATCTGGAAACGTACGACATGGCCAAGGGGATAGACCCATATTTCCGCCTCGTAGTCA
>CAUZAW010000284.1:0-4472 GCA_963577735.1 Phycisphaerae bacterium
CCACCTTGGTCGCAGCGACATGCTGGCCTACCTGGCCATGATGGCCCCTCGTCTTGAGCAGATGCGACGAGTTCTCAAGCCCACGGGCAGCATCTACCTGCACTGCGACCCCAAGGCTAGCCACTACCTGAGGATCCTCATGGATGCCGTGTTTGGCGCCGGTAACTTCCAGAATGAAATCGCGTGGGCCTACAAGAGTGGTGGGGCTACGCGCCGCCGATTTGCCCGCAAGCACGATTCCCTGTTGTTCTACGCCGTTGATATTGATCAATGCAAATTCAACACGCTCAAGGAAAAATCCTATAACCGTGGCTACAAGCCCTATCGATTCGCCAACGTGGCCGAATTTGAAGATGAACGAGGCTGGTACACCATGGTCAATATGAAAGACGTTTGGCATATTGACATGGTAGGCCGTACCTCGGTGCAACGTGTAGGCTACCCCACGCAGAAGCCCGAAGCGTTGTTGCAACGAATACTTCAAGCAAGCAGCGACGAAGGAGACGTGGTGCTCGATCCATTCTGTGGCAGCGGAACGACGCCGGTGGTCGCCCAGAAGATGGGCCGCCGCTGGATCGCAGTCGATCTTGCCCATGCAGCTATCGCCGCCACTGACTTGCGATTGCGGTCGGCGTTTGGCAAGCAATGCGAACACGAAACTCTCAGCGGGGCCCCGCTGGAAGTATTACCAAATCAGCTTTAGCCGGTAATCGCCTAGCTGTCATTGCCTAGTTTAGCTAGCGATTCGGCCAGTATTTTCGCCATGCGTTGGCCTTGCATCTCAATCGCTTGGTGCCCAACCTGGGCACTGGCATGCGTTCGTGGGTCCTGACCTCCGACACCGAACGGCCAATCGTCCGGGTCAGGCGAAAGATTGTCCATCTTCACCAGTTCCGGACGGAGGGCCATCACCAGCGATGTCTCATTGGCCGCTGCATGATCCGTTTGGATTCCCAGCCCGTCCTTTTCGTTGTCACGCGAGCAGACAAACAACTCTAGGTCGAATTCCTTGCCCCATTGCTCGATATTTCTCTGAAATACAGCCTTTGAAGGCGCGTGTCCGTGCCCCACGACAATACGAAAGCCCGCGCGTCGCAATTGCTTCAGCACCGCCTTGAGAATATCCTCGAACAGTTCATCATTTGCCCAATAGGCACTGCCGTCGAGCTGGGTGAACCCACCGCCGTGAGGCTGGTCGTAAGTGTCCATGCCGTAGAACTCCTTGCCGTCTACTCTTTCTGATCTGTCCGGTCCCAGGAAGAGCATGGGCAAGACAATTCCGCCCGCCAGTCTTGCCAGTTCAATAAAGAACCCTTGTGACTGCAGGCCATCGGAACCCAGCGGTAGATGTTCACCGTGCCATTCGAGCGTACCCAGTGGCAGGTAAGCAATTGGCGCCTCTGCTATACGGGCTCGAAAAGTTTCCGGTCGCATTTCTTCATATAGCACCGTGTCAGTCATGGTTCTGTCCCTTTTTATTTATTCGATTACAGGCAACGTTCGGTGAAAATACGATCACTGAATTCTCGGCAGAGCCCTGCCAGAAGTATCGCCAAATCAACTTTAGCCGGTAAGTGTCTAGCTGTCATTGTCCAGTTTGGTTAGTGCATCGGTCAGTATTCCTGCCATACGTTGGCCTTGAATCTCGATTGCCTGGTGCCCAACCTGAGCACTGGCATGCGTCCGTGGGTCCTGGCCTCCGACAGCGAGCGGCCAATCGTCCGGGTCAGGCGAAAGGTTATCCATCTTCACCAGTTCCGGCCGAAGGGCCATCACCAGCGACGTCTCATTGGCCGCTGCATGATCCGTTTGGATACCCAGCCCGTCCTCTTCATTCTCACGCCAACAGACAAACAACTCCAGGTCGAACTCCTTGCCCCATTGCTCGATATTTGTCTGGAACACTCTTGTTGAAGGCCCGTGTCCGTGGCCCACAACAATACGAAAGCCCGCGCGTCGCAGTTGCTTCAGCACCGCCTTGAGAATATTTTCGAACAGTACATCATTGGCCCAATAGGCACTGCCGTCGAGCTGGGTAAGCTCGCCATCTTGAGACTTTGTTGTCCAGTCCATTCCGTAGAACTCTTTACCATTTACTATTTTCGATTGGTCCGGTCCCAGGAAGAGCATTGGCAAGACAATTCCGCCTGCCTGCCTTGCCAGTTCAATAAAGAACCCTTGCGACTGCAGACCATCTGAACCTAGCGGCAGATGTTCACCGTGCCATTCGAGCGTACCTAGTGGCAGGTAGGCGATTGGCGCCTCTGCTATACGGGCCCGAAAAGTTTCCGGTCGCATTTCTTCGTATAGCACCGTGTCAGTCATGGCTCTGGCCCTTTTTATTTATTCTGACGAGCAACTGTGCCGAGTATAAACAACAGTTTAACCGATCTCAAAGTTTCGGAAGTTCACTCTAAAGTAAAACTTACATGCTTGCCAAGTAACTGCTGTCATGACAGATCACGTAAATATTAGCGACCTTGATATAGCCAACGCGGCCTCAATGCAGCCTATCGAACAGGTCGCCGCCAAGCTGGGCATCGAGCCCGATGACCTGGAACATTACGGCAAGCACAAGGCCAAGATAAGCATGGGCCTGTGTCAGCAAGTCGCTGATAAGCCAATGGGCCGGCTGGTACTGGTTACCTCGATCACCCCCACGCCTGCAGGCGAAGGCAAAACGACCACGACAATCGGTCTTAGCGATGCCCTCAACCAGATAGGCAAGCAGTCCACTGTATGTATTCGCGAGCCTTCGATGGGTCCATGCTTCGGCATGAAAGGCGGCGCCGCTGGCGGCGGGCATTCGCAAGTGGTGCCCATGGAACAGATCAACCTGCACTTCACGGGAGATTTTCACGCGATCGCGATGGCCCACAATCTACTGGCTGCCGCGATCGATAATCACATACACCATGGGAACCTTCTGGGTATCGATCCCCGGCGTATCTCCTGGCGGCGGGTCATCGATATGAACGATCGCGCCCTGCGCCAGGTGACCATTGGCTTGGGCGGCGTGACTAACTCGATTCCGCGAGAATCGGGCTTCGATATCACGGTCGCGTCTGAGGTGATGGCTATCTTTTGCCTTGCCGAATCATTAACTGAACTGCGTGACCGGCTGGGCCGGATCGTGGTGGCCCAGACATACGATCGGCAACCGATAACGGCCGCAGAAATCAAGGTCCACGGCGCGATGACCGTATTGGTCAAGGATGCTTTTAAGCCCAACCTCGTACAGACACTGGAAAATAATCCGGCTATCGTGCACGGTGGTCCATTTGCTAACATCGCTCATGGCTGCAACAGCATTATGGCGACCAAATTGTCGATGCGTCTAAGCGATTACACTGTTACCGAGGCTGGGTTCGGCGCTGATCTTGGTGCCGAAAAATTCTTCAACATCAAGTGCCGCAAGGCTGGGTTACGCCCAGATGTGGCTGTCGTGGTGGTTACCGTACGCGCCTTGAAATTACATGGCGGCGCCGCGCCCAACGACCTTGGCCTTCCTGATGCCGAGGCAGTTGCTGCCGGCATGGCCAACCTTGAAAAGCACCTTGAGAACCTCGATCGTTTTCAAGTGCCTGCCATTGTCGCGGTCAATATTTTCGATAGCGACAGCAAAGATGAACTGAAAACGATCTCCAAATGTTGTGCCCGTCTGGACGTGTCAGCTATCCAATGTGACCATTGGTCGCGCGGCGGCCAGGGTGCCCAGGAGCTGGCCGCGGCCGTGGTCGACCAGGCTGAGAACCAGGATCGTGAATTCGCCGTGCTTTACGACGACCAGATGCCTCTTTGGCAGAAGGTCAAGACCATTGCTCAGGAAATTTACGGCGCAGATGAAATACAGGGCGACCAAAAGCTTCGCAATCGGTTTGCTGCTCTCCAAGAGGGCGGCTATGGCCACCTGCCGATATGCATGGCAAAGACCCAGTACTCGCTTTCGACCGACCCGTCCCTCAAAGGTCGCCCCAGGCATTTTGCTGTCCCCTTGCGTGATGTACGGCTCGCAGCTGGTGCCGGGTTCGTGGTCGTACTGTGCGGTGACATCATGACCATGCCGGGGCTGCCCAAGCGCCCGTCAGCCGAGGCGATTGATATCGACAAAGAGAGTAAAATCGTCGGGCTGTTCTAACGGTTATTGCAAGAGAACATCATTGGTGGTCAGCATCCACTGCTCGTGCCGGTGGCATATTTGTAGTTGCACCTGATAAATAGGACGCCCTGTTTGGATATACGAGATAAATCCAGTGTCCTTGTCACGTGGCTGTAGGCAGGTTTAAGCCAAGGTCTCGAGTACGGCGATTGTCGTCAGCGTGTAATAGCTGGCTATAATACGGGCAGTTCTTTGACAACATGGGGCCGAATGGTATCGACCGGACAGGTTAGGCTTGTCGTGGCGTGCCCAGGTGCACGTAAGGTTTCTGGTAAAACAACGTGCAACACTATAAATGCTAATGACAACACTG
>CAUZAW010000285.1:0-4463 GCA_963577735.1 Phycisphaerae bacterium
TTGCCCGTGGTGACCCTATCTCGCCGGTTACCGGGTTGGCCGTTGTGGTCAGGGGCCACATAAGCCTCGATGCCCAGGATTGGCTTAATGCCCTCTGCCTTCGCTTTGGCGAAAAATTTAACAGCGCCGAACAGGTTGCCGTGATCGGTCACTGCCACCGCGTCCATTCCCAACTCTTTGACACGCGCAATCAGTCGGTCGATAGAGTTGACACCGTCCAGTAGGGAGTATTCGCTGTGCAGATGCAAGTGAACAAAGCTATTGGGTTGCTGTGCCATCCCTGGCCTGTTCCTGAAAAGGTCTGATCCTTGGCACCGCTGCGCGGTTGCTTCGATAGTTTACCCGAAATGGTCAGTCTCCGGTTGCCGACGTTATGTCCGAGTTCGCCTCTAGCAAAAGCTTCTTTAAGTCTTCTAATGTCTTGTGGTTATCCCATATCCCGCCTCGTGTGTTGGAGGCGATGGCGCCTCTGTGATCCAGCAGCACCAGTTCGATGAAATGCCCGAACGTCCCATCACTGTTGGGTACAACGGTGATGTCCAGTTCCATAAGCAACTCATGGGTGTCCCGCGGTGATGGTCGCAGCATTTTTGCATTGGTAAATTTAAGGCCGCGTTGCTCGCCGTATTGGCGCAATCGCTTTGGCGTATCATATGCTGGGTCGTAACTGATCAGCAGCAGCCGCACATTGTTTTCGATCCCCGCCTTCTCGGTTAAGCGTTGCAGGCGGGCCATCGTCGTCACGATCAGTGGGCACATGTCCGGCATGGGGCATCGGGTGAAGATAAATGAGATAGCAGTCGACTTGCCCGTCAGGCTAGACAAGGGCATGGAGTTGCCACTCTGGTCCATGACCTCAAAATCAAGATATGCCGGGTCACGATCAGCAGCCTCGATCCAATCGGAATGGTTTTCTTCGTCGCCTGTTGCGTTAGGATGGGATTGGCCAGCGGCATGGGGCGGGCCTGAGGACATAACCACTGCGGTTGTTGGGCGCTCGGGTGTATTTGTCTGTGTTTGATCACAGCCCCACGCCATCACCATTACAATCAATGCGGCCAGCGAACTGGATATGCCATAATTCATGGTCGTTCCTTTTTCGGTCGCACGGTCATTTTACCACGGCCGGTGCGTTTCCAGTAAGACGTTCGGCGATTTGCTTAAATGGCATCATGGTGTGATCTACTGCTTCTGTCCTTTATTGTAAAATCCATCATGGCTATGAAAACCGTACACCTGATCCTCAACGCTCACCTCGATCCGATTTGGCTCTGGCCCTGGCAGGCTGGGCTTGATGCCGCTATCGCTACTTGTCGTAGTGCCTGCGATCGGCTTGACACCCATGGAGATATCTATTTCACCCGTGGCGAGGCTTGGGTTTACGAGCAGATAGAGCGTGTCGATCCCGATCTGTTTAGCCGCATCCGACAGCACGTTGAAACTGGCAGATGGAATATCGTCGGCGGGTGGTATATTCAGCCCGACTGCAATATGCCCAGCGGGTTTGCTTTGCAAAAACAGATAGAACTGGGCAAATGTTACTTTACGGATCGCTTTGGCGTATTTCCCCGCATCGCCTATAACGTCGACAGCTTTGGTCACGCCGCCAGTCTACCTGCCTTAATGCGCCAAGCCGGTCAGGACAGTTATATCATGATGCGCCCACGCGAACATGAATTGATGTTGCCGGCCCGCCTGTTTCGCTGGCAGGGCCACGACGGCGGTCCACAAGTTGTCACTTTTCGCATCGCACATACCTACAATACCCGGCAACTGACCGTCGAACATATCTGCAACGCGTTGAGCAGATTGCCTGATGGCATTGAGCACACCATGTGCTTCGTCGGGGTGGGCGACCACGGTGGCGGACCTACGGAGGACCAGATTGCGTGGTGCCGTCAACACGCCAATGCTGTCGAAGGGGCACAACTGGTCTTTTCCACGCCGCAGGCGTTCTTCAGCGCGATTGAAAATGATATAGATCAATTGCCCTTGGTCGTCGGCGAGTTGCAGATGCATGCCATCGGCTGTTATTCCGTGCATCGCCCAGTGAAAACCAGCTTGCGCAAGGCGGAACACCTGTTGCGGCAGGCCGAGATTATTCGGGTCGATGACCTGGACCCTGCCCCTGGCAGCGACAATCAGCTTGATCAAGCTTGGCGATGGACCGCTTTTCATCATTTCCATGACACGCTGGGCGGTACCTGCCTGCCTTCTGCTTTCGAACAGGTTGATGCCCAACTTGGATTTGCCAGGGCCGTTGCCGATCAGCAAATTCATCTTGCCCTGCGGCGGAAAATAACAATGCTCGGTGACGATACGCGTCAGCGCATGGTGTTTTTCAATGCTTCCGATCAGCCATTTGACGGCTATACCGAGTTTGAGCCATTTCTTGATTGGGCCGCTTGGCAACCTCACTGGAGACTGGCCGATGGTGACGGTTGCTCCGTGCATTGTCAATTGATCGATCCCGAAGCCTCGGTCAATGACATGACTCGCCTGTTGTTTCATGTACATGTCGAGCCGAGGCAATTGTGTGTCATTTATATCAATCGCCAAGCCGGTGATATGGAAAAGCTCCAGTCGCGTGTAACAGGCAATGCCGACCGGCTAAGCAATGATTGTGGCCTGGTGCTGACTACCAGTGGTGATGGCACGCTCGCCGTATCCGACCAGTATCCCCTGTCGCTGCCGCATCTGGAACTGATTGACGACACGACCGATACTTGGTCGCACAATGTCGACTGCTATCCACAGTTTCCGGTTGAACATGTCAAATGGCATGATACGCACCTGGTTGATTCCGGGCCGCTCATGGCCAGCGTCGTCCGCCGCGGCGTTATTGGCCGCAGTAGCGTTCAAGCCGAATGGCGTCTCTATGCGGATGAGTTGTTTGCTGAGTTGCACCTGCGCGTCACCTGGGTTGAAAGACAAAAACTGCTTAAACTCACATGGCCCTTGCCCGGCGAACTGGTGAACAGGCTTGATGGCATCCCCGGCGAACAATTACAGCGTGGCCCCGACGGGTATGAACGGCCGTTGCGCGACCGCACACGCCTCGAACTGGCCGATGCAACGACTCTAGCCGTGGTATGCCCCGATGTTTTTGCACTCGACGCCAATCCATCCAAGGTCCGTTTCACACTGTTGCGCTCTTCAGTCATGGCTCATCATGCCCCTAATCCCGCCACTAACGCCCGCCGAATCTGGTCTGATCATGGTGAGCATGCTTTTCGCTTTAGATTTTTTGTCCACCCCGCACCGATGCCCGATGTGCTGGACCGTCATGCCCTAGCGTGGCATCGTCCGCTTATTACTGCCGACCTGACCCGTGGCATGCTCGCCTACCCGTCCGATTAAAAGGCCTAAAAAAGGTAAGCCAATGTCGCTACCCATCGCCCTGTCACTATTTACCGTACGTGACGACCTGCTTCGCGACTTTGACGCCACGCTAGAACAGGTTGCCCTGATCGGCTATGAATACGTCGAGTTGGCCGGTCTGGGTGAGAAGACAGCCTCGCAAGTCAAGGCATTGCTGGACCGGTTGAACCTTGGCGTGGTATCGACGCATGTGCCTTTCGATCATCTACAGGGCAATCTGGCCCCGGCGATCGATACCGCCGCGATGCTGGGTTACAATATCATCTGCTGCCCCTACCTGCCCGAGTCACTGCGCACAGCGGAAGGTTACCGCCAAGTTCGCGTCTCTCTGCTCAAGACGGCGCAGCGATTGGCAGAGCACGATATCAAGCTGGCCTACCACAATCACAGCTTTGAATTCGAAACGCTTGACGATGGATCGAGGGGCATCGACATCCTCCACGGTGATCCTGACCCACTATGGCATGCGGAGTTGGATGTCTATTGGGTTTGCCACGGCGGTGACGATCCACTTACTTGGATGAAAAAATTAGCCGGTCGCCTGCCCGTCCTCCACCTCAAGGACATGACCCCCGGTCCCGATCCTACTTTCACTGAACTGGGTGCCGGCGTGGTAGAAATCAGCGCCTTTGTCAAGGCCGCCCCCGACTGCGGCGTGCAATACCTCGTTGTCGAACAGGACGCCAACTGGGTAGACGGTTCGGCTATGCGTTCGGTCGCGGTAAGTCTTGATTACCTGAAGTCTTTGGCCTGACTGGCCGGTCAACGGGTCAGCCCGCCGGAATATCGGGCGTGATTCGCGTAATGATTTTTGCCCCCACCGCATCGCCCCATACGTTTACCGTTGTGCGGCACATGTCCAGAATGCGGTCGATGCCCAGGATGATACCGATTGCCGTCAACGGCAGCGCCTTGTCGCCTCCGAGTGATCCGTTTACCGCTTCTACGACGATGACCATCGTGACCAGCCCTGCTGACGGAATACCCGCGGCACCAACGGCTGCCAGCGTGGCGGTAAAAACGATGATGCCCAGTTCCGTCGCGCCCAGTTCGGTACCAAAACATTGGAACAGAAATACCAC
>CAUZAW010000286.1:0-4457 GCA_963577735.1 Phycisphaerae bacterium
GTACCACGTCTGGGTACGTTACCAGGATGTATTTAGTCGACCACAGCCGTTTACCATCAAGATCGAACAACACACAGGCCAACCGGTATCGCACACCTTCGACACGGACAAGGACAAGCACGAGTACCTTGCCGCTGGCGTGGTCTGGAACAAGTTCGAAGCCCCAAATCTTATTCCCGGCCAAGCAAGGCTCGAGGTGATCAAGCCTGCCGACGAGTCCTCCGAAGCAGCACCGCGTTTCATCGACCAGATCATCATCACCAACGACCTCAACTACATCCCGCTGGGGCCAACCCAGTTGAACTGGCAGCGTGTCCAGGAAAATATCGAGCGTCTCGATGTGTCCGGCGAACAGTTCGTCATCTGGTCCGCCAACCCATGGGACAACTACAGCAACAAGGACTGGCCGGAATCGAAGAACCAGTTGAACCCGCGACTATCCATGCGTACCTGCATCGGCGAGCGCGAGCAGATGCTCTACATGGTAACCAATACCAGTGCCGTGCCGATCAGTCTCGACGTCAAGGCGCAACTCGGGAACCCAAGCACGTCAAATGCGGTCAAGGTCAGCACGGTCGCCATCATCAAGTCCAAACGTTTCGGATGGGTGCCCGACCCGTTGATTCCATACGACAAACTGGGGCGTGTCGAACTGGCCCCCTACCACACGGTGGGCCTGTGGGTTGAAGTTGACACCAGCAATCTTGCTGCCGGTAAGTACAGGGGCAATTTGATCCTGACCGGGCCAATCACCAAAAGCCTCGACTTCGAACTCAAGGTCCTGCCGACACGCCTGGCCAAGGAACTGGACATCAACACGTTCGTCTGGCTAGCCGACCACATGTGGGCGGAGAATGAAGATAAAGTGAAGTTCATCGCTGAGCACGGCATCAACTCCGCTACCTGCCAACCCTCTGCCAAATCCACACCGATCTGGCGCAAGTACCGCATGAAGCTCATGGTGGGCGGCTACATACGCCAAGGATTCATAGATGCTGGCATGAACTACGATGAATGGGCAACCTACCTTTCTGACGAACCTAGCGACAGCCAATGGCACACCCGCGCAGAAGAGGCAAAGAAACACTTGGCCGCAGACCCCAAGACGCCCATCATGACCAACCCGACATGGAACAAGCACGCATCCCTGCCAACCGTGCTGGGACTTGCACCGTACGCCGACTACTGGGTGCCATATATCGGACACCTCTACGACGAACAGGTCATGGCTGCAATGCGAAACACCGGCAAGCCAATCTTCTTCTACAAATGCGACGGGTTCCTGAGCAAGAACCCGGCATTGTGCTACAACTACTTCCGCAAATTCCCGTGGGTCAGCTACTATCACAAGCTCGATGGCTGTGGATTCTGGTCCGTTTCACAGATTCGCTACCACCCGTGGTACGATTTTGACCGGCCCGGCTATGATGGATCCGGCACCGATCCGGCCATCGTCTATCCTGACGAAAAAGGCTATTACGCCACGCGCAACATCGAGGGGTTCCGCGAGGGCACCGAGGACTACAAATACCTGATGTTCCTGCGCAATAAGGTGGATGAAAAGATACTGCGTGGCCTAGCCAAGCGATTTTTGGCCAGCACGACGCCTGGCCAGGTCAGCGCAATCCGTGAAGAGTTGCTGGACCTTATCGAGCTGGTGCAATGATTCATTAAGTCTGGGGCATGACCATCAGCCTGACGAGACAACAAACAGGGGCGAGGCCTTGAAAACGGTCCTTATCAATGCAACGGTTGTCGGCTTGGGAGGGTTCCTTGGCGCCATTGGCCGCTATGGGCTCAGTGGACTCATACACCGGCAAATACCCCACACGGCCTTCCCCTACGGGACGATCGCCGTCAACCTGCTGGGCTGCCTTGGGATTGGCGTGGTTGCCGGGCTCGCTGAGTCCCGACAGATGTTTGACGCAGAACTGCGTACGTTCGTTCTCATCGGAATCCTTGGTGGGTTCACGACCTTCTCAACATTCGGCAACGAGACTTTCCAGATGATCCGGGACGAGCAGTACCTTCGAGCCACCACCAATGTCGGCGTACAGGTTATCCTTGGGCTGATGTTGGTATGGATAGGTTACGCAATTACCGCATCAAGGTAGACCGAGCGTCATTCTCTCGAACAATGACAAGCCCTTCCCTTGGCCTGGCGGACTGGCGGTTAATTGGCAGTCAATATCTATCACTGCAACCGAATGGTCGCGACCCGCTTTGGATTTAACTCAACGGTTACTACTCCATCATCGATGGAAAGCTGTTCGCCGGCAGGACAACCCTCGAAATCGACAGGCTGCGCCTTTGTTGCAGGATGATTAATGGTCAGGCGCGTGCTGATTGGCGCATCCGTCGGGTTGAACAGACGCAGTTCCAAACCCTCGCGGACCTGGCGGGCACTGGTCAGGACCGCCGGGGGATCGAGTCGTAAAAAACCCTGTGACGGAGGCAGGCGCTTGTCCGAGGATCGGTGGCGTCGGACATCCGTATCCTGTAAAAACACTGTTTTGATTCCCGCCAACAGCAGCCGGGCGTGGTCAAACAACTGACTGCGGTCCGGCTCGCCGCTTAGTGGTGTCACCAGATATTGAAACGTCATCTTGCCCTTCAACTGGCCGTCAGGCTCACCATCAGTAAACACGGTCCGACGCGTTGCACGAAACAGAGTCAAGGCCACTGGGCGGCCAGGAAGGTCCCGCACCGCCGACTCATACAAGCCCGCACCGGCCACGGCCAAGCCCCGGTGCTCGTCGAACACCGCCGTAAAACTCTGCTGCGGACGGGTCTCCACCTCCAGTTCGCGGTATTTGTGATTGTCACGGCTCAATGCAATCGGACGCTCGACGACGTCAAACGGGCTATCAGCAAGATAGGTGTCCGACTGCGCGTTGGAAGGGAACAGCACCCGCAATCGATGATCGTCAGCCGTATTATCCACGGTTGTTTCGATTTCCACGGCTTGCCCGTTGGCGCGGAGGCTTACCCGGCTGTCGATCATCATGTGGGCAACCTGCTGCGATCTGGCCATCTGGTCGAAGCTGAATTCCGCAGGAACCGGCATGGTGGTTCGTATGCGGAAGGTGGTCAGCAACGGCCCGTCGTGGACCAGCCGTATGTCAGACGCACAGCCGCTGGAAACACACACTTCGTCGTTGACCGCCGGGCTGTGATACCAACCGTCGCCGACGTCGGCGGCATCTTCGAATGTCAGCAGGTCGCTGTAGGCCAGGCCGGTCTTTTTGTCCAGTAGCGTCAAGGTGCCATTGGCTTCAATGGTGACCACCATATGTTCGTTTTCCATGGACCGTTCGCTGCGTGCCAGGCCCGGCACCTGGGCATGTCTCGTGGGTGGAGCGGGGCTTTCATGTTCAGGCAATCCATCAATACGATGCTCTTTAACGGCTTTCACGATGAAACTGGTATAGCCCATCGCAGGAAGACTTGCCTCCAGCGAAACTTTCACGACGTTAACCTTGTAATCCTGTGGGAACCGGTTACCGCGAATGCGGAAACGGGGTTGGTTCATCGTCTGGGCCAAGCGCTGATAGGCTACCTCTTGCCCCGAAGGGTCATAGATGCCAAACGCCGGCTTGGGCTCATACCCTAGAAACTCTGTAAAAACCGGCCAATCGGCGGGAATCTCCAATGACAATTCCACCGGACCATCCATGTCGCGAGGCAGACAGTTAAACACGACGACTCGCAACTCCCGCTCACCCAGTTCGCCCTCGATCGACGCGGCAAGGCTGGTCATGGCCTGCTCGGCCTGGCGCTGCGTAATCTGGCGCGACTGCATGAACCGGTATTTCATCCCCTCGTGCACGTCGTCGATACTGCATCCGCAGATCGAGTCATGCGGATGGTTTTCAAGCAACCACTTCCACGCAACATCCAAGAAGCCATGGGGATATGCCCGCCCTACCGCCACGTCGGCAAAGGCTGAAAACGGCTCGGCCCAATCACACAGCAGTGACTCGCACGCAGCATTCGCCTGCTTTATCCACACCCGACTGGAGAGCGTGCCCTCAATTAGCAGCATCCAATCGCGGTCGGCCAGTTCTGTGCCAACCTCGCGCAATTCACCGGTTCGCTCTATCTTGAACTGATCGGCTTGCGCCACCATTTGGGCCTGGTAATCGTCCAGGCTGGTGTGGACAATCTCGTAAGCGTCCAGCCCCTCTTTCATCAAATCTGCCACCACCTGGTACGCATGACGATCCCACATATGGTGATCAGCCCCGTCGAAAAGCAGCAGCGAGTCGGTACTGCTCGCCTCGGCCTCGTTTTTTAAAAATGCGAGCAGTCGCTGGCCAATGGCATCGGTAGTCAGGTCACCTGTATATTCGCCAGCTCCACGCACCATGATGGCGTAATCACAGTATCCACCGCGACCAAATCGGTAGCAGGGTATGGATGTGCCATCCGCACCCTTCCAGCGGAAATGGCGGTGG
>CAUZAW010000287.1:0-4456 GCA_963577735.1 Phycisphaerae bacterium
CCCATCCGATGTTTGAACAGTTCAAACGCGGCATCGCCGCCGTGGAAATGTTCAGTTGGCTGTGCGGCGAAGACTACGAACATGTCGGAGGTCAGTGTTGGCCCGCAGAATGCACCACACCACCACGGTGGGACCAGGCCGGTCTGCCGGCGGGTCTGCGTAAATACCCGGACCCGACGCCGACAACCCTGCCATGACACGCTGATGCCATGATTGTTTACACCGTAACTGACATGGGGGGTCTGGCCGGCGCTTACACCTGGGAGCGGTGCTGCGACCCGGCCGATGATTCGCCAGCGTACATGTTCGGCCGTGATGACGACGCCCACGAAGAAGTAAACGGGTTGGGCGACGTGCGAGTTGCATGACCCTGTCTATGTCCCAGGCAGCATGCGAACCACACTCTGTGACGCGATGCAGCGTGCTCAGCGGCAGGGCGCGTGGCGTACCGCGACGGAGTCTTTCGAATCATGAAGCTGGAGTGAATTGATGTTCAACGAAGTAAACGTCGCGGCGATTTCGTTTCGCCCGAAGAAACTTGATCTGCAGGGCAACGCCGACAAGCTGGAGGCGATGTTTCGCGATGCTGCCCGTGAGCAGGCGCAGCTTGCGGTCGGGCCCGAAGGCGTGCTCGAGGGCTACGTCGTGAACGATATCATCGCCGGCGATATTCCGGCGCAGTGCATCAACGAGGTTGCCGTAACGATGCGCTCGAAGGTCATCACACGCTTTCGCAACCTGGCGCAGGAACTGAACATGTGCCTGGCCTTCGGCTGTGCCGAGAACGTGCAGGGCAACATCTATAACTGCGCGGTGTTCATCGACAATCAGGGCCGGCTGCGCGGCAAGTATCACAAGATGCAGCTGGCGGAGGGCACGCACCCGTCGTGGTGGTACGATCGGCTCGGCAGACGCAGCCGGGCCATTGATACGCCGTTCGGCCGGGTAGGGTTTCTGATCTGCAATGACCGGTGGAACCCTGATCTGGCACGGATCCCGGTCCTCGACGGCGCCCGCTATCTGATCATCCCGTCATACGGCGATCGCGGCTCAAATCAGGACCAAGCCGTCCTCGCCAGGGCGCGTGAGAATGGTGTGCCTGTTGTCGAAGCGAATGTTGGCGTAACGTTGATCATCAGCAAAGGGGAGATTGTCGCCCGCTCGCGCAAGATCGAGACGATGGTCACCGCCACGATAGCGATTCCCGCTGCGCCGTCGAGTTCGAATCGTGACCTGCAGGAAAGCGCTTTCCTCGAGCACCGCGGGCCGGCGATGAAGGCGAACTATCGCCGAACGATGCAGAACTTGAAGCAGCGATGATCAAAACCCCTCTGAGGCACCGTCTGCCTGGCAGACAGTCATTGCAGCACAACCACACACGCAATCCAAATTTTGTATAATGGGTCTTGAAATCAACTCCAAGGAGATTCAAATGCCCCCCAAAAAGGAGATTCAAATGCCCCCCAAAACGACCATATCGGCTAACGACCTCGCTCGCACCATCGCCCAGCTTCAGAAGCAGCGTGACCAGCACGCCGCCGCTATTGCCGAAATTGATGCCGCATTCGCCACCTTCGGCGTCAAATCGGGCGGAAAGCGTGGAGCAGGCAGACCAAAAAGTGCTGACGCAAAGCTGAAGGGCAAAAGGAAGCGCGGTCGCTTCGCCAAAACTGCTGACCAGTTCATCCTCGACCTGCTCAAGAAGAACAAGCAACTGACGACCAGGCAAATCAACGTCAAATGGAAGCAAGCTGGTCGAGGTGGATCAGCCGACAATGTGTTGATGACGCTGACAAAAGAGAAGCAGATCAAGCGTGAGAACATCAAGGGCGCTCGCGGCAGCAACTATTCACTGGCGACCGGGGCGAGCAAGAAGAAGGCAGCGAAGAAGGAATCTGGCGGAAACAAGACCCGCAAGAAGAAGGTGACCAAGAAGACCGTGAAGAAGACTGTCGCCAAACCCCAAACGCAGCCCGCTACCCCTGAATCGCAGGGTTCAGGATGACGATTTGCTGAGCAAGCAATAAATCATGATGCAGGGGATCCAGCCCTTGCCGAGGCCCTGAGCATCTGACGCCAGAAATGCAGTCGCGTCTTGCCTCGCTCAAAGAGACCGCCAAAGCCGACCTTGTCCGCGATGATTTCATCTGGCATTTCCTTTTGCAGAGTGTTTCCCCGATGGGGGGAACTCAAAAGGATGGCATGGCTTAATCGGTGAGCGGTCAAATTATAAGCGAGTAACCTTCGAAACGCTGGCACCGCTCAACCGTAAAACGCGGCTTGCACAACTTGACGAGACGCTTCGCGAGCCAACGTCACAATGCCAGAAAAGAAAGCAAAATGGCTGACTGACAACCGCGACATGATTCAGGACATGGGCGGCTTGAAAGCGATGAAAGAAGCCGCGATGAGTCCGGTTGGACGGGAGGCCAGATCGCTTTCATGAAACGCCTGGCTGGCATTGGCCAGTTGATGCAAGAATGGCGAATCAATGGTTTCGTTGTTTTTGAGGACTTGATCCCATTGGAGACGATTGACCAGATCCGTCAGGCATGGGCGCCAATTCGAAATGCTGGCATTGAACAACAGGGGAATCCGGGAATGCGGGTGAATAGCGTTATAATATTCGCGTGCCTTTTGAAAGTCCGTTTGTTGATGAAGAAATCTTCGAGCACCCGGCACTGGTTGAATTTCTTGAGCGCGTACCGGGATCAGATCATGTCTTCTTCGAGGTATCTGTCGGTCAGTGCAAGTTGTTCCCAGACGATGCAGGCACGCAAAGGTTAGAAACCTGACCCGAACGTTTAATCACCCCTCCCCGGGGCACCCTCGCTGGCCTGCCTGGAATCAAATCCCCTGGCAGTTTGAGATCTCCGCCAGGCCAGTCGCCCCGACCACCCCCAACACCGCAGGCACCACCACCTGGCTCATGGTGGAAACTGGACCCGGGGATGTTGCCTGCATATCAGAGGCTCCCGAATAGAAACGCATAAGGCAACCCTCGATTGGAGTGGTGTAATGCATGCAAGTCAGCTGGACATGGAAGCTCTCCTCAAGCAGCACGACATGGTCTATGAGGCTGCGCCACTGAAGTGGGAGCAGGGGTTTTTGCTTGGTAACGGCAACCTGGGTGCCGTGATATGGGGCGACGGGGCTCCAGCCAATTTCACGCTCAACAGGATGGATGCCTGGGATAAGCGCGACAACCTGGACTTTGGACCCGATCGGAACTACCGGTCCCTGAGAAAGCTTCTCGACCAAGGGCAGTTCGAGGAGGCAGCAGGGCTCTACAATACGCGTCAAGAGATCCCCTATCCGACGAATGTTTTTATTGGCGGAATACGGCTCGAATTCGGCTCAAAGCCAACGGCCTTTGAAGGAAGGCTCAGCCTGTTTGATGCCACGGCAGCGGGAACCATTTTCCTGAACAATGGCCAGGCCAGGTTCTCCAGCTTTATTCACGCGCAAAAGAACCTGTTGGTGCTGGAGGTGGATCTGGAGGGAGACGCCACATTCCAGTACACGCCCGAGGTTGACTGTCAGCTCTTGCACAGTCCCCAGGCACACGCAACGGCAGACCGTGCAGACACCCTCAAAGCCTGGGGTTATCCCCAAGCCGAGACCGGAAGCGAGGGAGTCCTTTCCTGGCAGGTTCAGCAGATCCCGGACAGCGGAGCCTACTGCGTTATGTGGGCACTGCAGGAGGACCCGCAAGCACGCCGCTTCACATTATTTCTCTCGGTTGAGCTTTGCCCGGATGGCGATCCGCTGACGTCCGCTAGAAATCAAATGGACGAGGCTCTGGAATCCGGCAGACATCTCCTGTACGCGCAGCACTGCTCCTGGTGGCAGGGGTACTGGGAAAAATCTGCGTTAACTGTACCCGATCCCAGGCTGGAGAACCTCTTCTATGTGGAGATGTACAAGCTCGCCTGCAACACAATTGGCCGGGTTCCCGTAACAACGCAAGGCGTGTGGATCAGTGGCGGCCCGGACTATCATCTCAATCTGAACCTCCAGCAGAGCTACTGGCCGGTTTACACCTCAAACCACCTCGAACTGGGCAATTCCCTGTACGACGTCTTTTCTGAGATGCTCCCCCGGTTTCAGGAATTCTGTCGTGATTTCTACGGCTGGGATGGGGCCATGGCAAACGGCGCCATCGCTCCCAATGGGGCTGCTGTTCCCTGCACCTTTCAATGGAGCTTCTGGACGGGAAGCGGGCCATGGGTGGCCCACCACTTCTGGTTGCACTACCTCTATTCCCAGGACGAAGTCTTTCTCCGGGACAAGGCCTATCCCTTCATGCGCGAGTTCATGAAATTCTTCGCTGGCTATCTGGAGAAAGGCGAGGATGGGCTCTATCACCTGCCCTGGGACTCCTCGCCGGAGTTCGAGTATCTGATGGGGTGGGACGTGACCTGTTCTCTGGCCCTGATCCGGTTTCTGGCCGAAT
>CAUZAW010000288.1:0-4455 GCA_963577735.1 Phycisphaerae bacterium
AGAAGGGCACCGGCAATGCGCGTCGCGGCAATCTGCGGACCAACATCATGCGTGGAGGCGGTAATGCTTTTGGCAAAAAACCGAAGTCTTGGCGACTGGGAATGCCCAAAAAGATGAGGCGCCTGGCCAGCCGTAATGCCATGCTCGCCAAGGCGGTCGACGGTGAGATTAAAATTGTCGACCAACTGCAGTTCAAAAAACCATCGACAAAAGATTTTTCTCAACTGCTTGGCAAACTGACTATTGACCGTTCGTGTCTCGTGGCTCTGTCCAATACGACCGATTCAACAGCTCTCTCGGCGGGGAATCTTGAAAACATCAACCTGATCCGGATCGACCAGTTGAACGTGTTCGATCTGCTCAACCACCGTTTTTTGCTTGTTGATCGGCCGTCGCTGGAAAGCTGGCTTGACAACGGTGCCAAGGAGCAGGCAGCCAAGGCGGAGGACTCCTGATGCACGCAACCCAGATCATCAAGAGGCCTCTTGTGACGGAGAAGTGCACCTGGGAGGGTGGAGCACACAACCGCTACAGCTTTATCGTGAACATGAAGGCCACCAAGGGGCAGATACGTGATGCGGTAGTTGATTTGTATGAGGTCAGGGTAGAGAAAGTGAGTACGCAGATTCGCAAGGGCAAATACAAACGGACCAAGTTTGGTCAGGCGAAGACCAAAGACTGGAAAAAGGCCACTGTGTACGTGCATCCCGATGACAGGATCGACCTGTTCTAATATGGCTCGCCGTTTGGTGGTGCTTGCAGGAAGTGATTATGGCGATACGTGTTTACAAACGAACCAGTGCCGGACGGCGCAATGCATCGGTCAACCTTCGTAGCGAAGTGACCAAGCAATCTCCGGAAAAGACACTGTTGTTGCCCAAGCCCAAGAAGGGCGGTCGCAATCATCACGGCCTGATCACCTGTCAGCACCGTGGAGGTGGGGCCAAGCAGCGTTATCGCATAATTGATTTCAAGCGCAACCGGCTTGACGATCCGGCCAAGGTTATCGGGATTGAATATGATCCCAACCGCAGTTGCCATATTGCCCTGCTGGAATACGACGACGGGCAACGCCGCTATATTCTCGCCCCGGTCGGTCTGACCGATGGACATATCGTGGTTTCCAGCCACAGTCGAGTCGATCCAACGCCGGGCAATGCCATGCCCATCGGCGTGATCCCGTCGGGGTTGAACATTCACAACATCGAGTTGCTTCCTGGAAGGGGTGGCCGACTGTGCCGGGCTGCCGGCGCCTATGCCCGTTTGACCAACAAAGAGGGTGACTGGGCCACGCTGGTGTTTCCCTCCGGTGAAATCCGCCAGATTTCCATCCATTGCCGAGCCACGATTGGCCAGGTGGGTAACACAGATCACGGTAACGTGAAGTTGGGCAAGGCCGGCCGATCGCGGCACATGGGCCGTAGGCCGAATGTCCGCGGGGTGGCGACCAACCACAACGACCACCCGATGGGCGGCGGCGATGGCCGCAGCAAGGGCGGGCGAGAGCCGTCATCACGGACGGGCGTGCTGGCCAAGGGTGGCTCCACGCGTAATAAGCATAAAGCCTCACGCAAACGCATTATCCGTAGGCGCAAGAGTAAACGGTACGGCCAGTTGGCACTGTAAGCGAGCCGTCAAACAAGGGATCCAGAATGCCGCGTTCACTGAAAAAAGGCCCGTTTGTGGATGAAAAGCTCTACCGCAAGGTGGAGGAGCTTAACCAGATGAATCGCCATGATCCGCTACGTACATGGGCGAGGCGTTGTACGATCGTGCCCGAGTTCGTGGGGCACACGTTTATGGTGCACAACGGCAAGATATTCAACAAGGTGTTCGTCACCGAGGACATGGTCGGCCACAAGCTCGGTGAATTTAGTCCAACGCGAATATTCCGTGGCCATACGTCTGGTAGCAAGGCACAACGCGCCACTGGGCCGCCAAGCCGCGGATAAGAGGTAATCACAAGCAAGGATCGACGCGAATATGCCGTTTTCAAATGTCCATCGCTCAGCTCGGATCAGCCCTACGAAGGTGCGTATGCTGGCGGATATGATCCGCGGTCAAAGTGCCGAGAAATCGCTGGTGATACTGGCCATGTCTAAGCGGCGCGGCGCGGCGTTGATGCGAAAGGCGCTAATGGCGGCCATGGCCAACGCGGACCAGGCAGAGGTCGATCCGCGTAGCTTGGTCGTGGTGGACGCCCGTGTGGATTCAGGGCCGACGACCAAAAGGTGGCAGCCCAAGGACCGAGGTCGGGCACACCCGATTCTCAAGCGAACCAGCCACATTACCGTGATAGTGGACCAAGGGGGGTAACATAATGTTAAGCAAGAACTCAAGACAGTAGGATCATCAACATGGGACAGAAAGTACACCCGTTTGGATTTCGCGTAGGCATCACCGAGGCCCACCGCAGCCGGTGGTTTGCGCCCAAGACATTGTATGGCGAGTTGCTGGTCGAGGATGAAAAGATCCGCAGGTTCATCGATGAACGGCTCAACCGCCGTCCGCCGTTTGCCGCCATCAGCGACATTCACATAGAACGGACACGCGAAGAATTGAAGATCATCATCCATACAGCCCGCCCTGGGCTGGTCATCGGTCCCAAGGGTTCCGAAATTGAACGGCTGACTGAAAATATCCAGGAGTTGACGGGCCGTATCGTGGCGATCAGTTGTATTGAAGTGAGCAGCCCGGACACTGAAGCGCAACTGGTAGCCGACTCGATTGCTGAGCAACTGGTCAAGCGGGCTGGTTTCCGCCGGCTCATGAAGATGAAAGCCGACGCCGGCATGACTGCCGGCGCCCAGGGCATCAAGATTCAGTTGTCCGGCCGGCTGGGCGGACACGAAATGAGCCGTAGCGAAGCTGTTAGTCTTGGCTCACTCCCTTTGCAGACCTTGCAGGCTAACGTGAATTACGGATTTGCCAAGAGCCACACGAATTACGGCATCATTGGCGTCAAGGTGTGGGTGTACAAAGGCATGTATAGCCAGGTGAAGGAAAGTGATCTCGAATCCCGTGCTGCCGGCGCCCGACCGCGGGCCAGAGGCCGACATTGATCGGGTCGAATAGGGTCGGCCCCACAGTGGGCTGGCGAAGGGTTGACTTATGGCTTTGATGCCCAAGCGAGTGAAGTTCCGCAAACAGCAACGCGGTTCCATCCGCGGCAATGCTGGGCGTGGTAATTACGTGGCTTTTGGCGAGTTTGGGCTTCAGGTGCTGGACACCGGTTGGCTGACAGCCCGGCAGATCGAGGCTGGCCGCGTTGCCGCCCGGCAATACGTCAGCCGCGAGGGTAAATTGTTTGTCCGCGTCTTCCCGGACAAGCCGGTTAGTAAGAAGCCGCTGGAAATGCGGATGGGTAAAGGCAAGGCCGAGCCTGAATTCTGGGTCGCGCGGGTCAAGCCGGGCACGATTCTGTTTGAGATGGCCGGCGTGCCGCAAGATGTGGCTCGCAATGCGTTTGTACGCGTGGCTCACAAAATGCCGTTTCGCTGTCGTTTTGTGGAAAGACGACGTGCTTAGAGGTAGCAACTGATGAAAGCTGATGACGTGCACAGCATGAGCAACGACGAATTGCAGGTGGAAACCGGGCGCCTTCGCCGGCAGTTATACGATCTACGCTGCCAGGCGGCGACGGAAAAACTGGAAAATCCTAGGCAGATTCCCCATATTCGCCGTGACATTGCCCGCCTCCTGACCGAGTGTGGGCAACGCGGCATCAAGGAGCCGACCTAACTGATGCCCAACACCGCTGATACACAGACATCACAGGTTGCCCGCGAACCCTTGCTCCGCAAACCCTTGCGCGGCACAAAGGTGGGTTACGTGACGTCCGACAAGCGCGACAAATCGCGCACTGTGGCCGTCGAATTCCAGGCAATGCATTCCAAGTACGGCAAATACCTGCGGCGAAAAAGCACATATCATGTGCACGATCCGCACAACGCCAGCGCGATTGGCGACCGCGTGGAAATTGTCGGTTGCCGACCGATAAGCAAGACCAAGAGTTGGCGGCTAGTGCGTGTCCTTAAAAAAGCGATGGCGAAAGTGGAGCACACCGGCTGAGTCGAGGCCGGGCGTACGAGAAATGGCTTAACCATGCTGCAACAGGAATCCAGAGTGGACGTGACCGACAACACCGGCGCCAAGGTGGCGCAGATTATCCGTGTGCTTCGTGGTTCGACGGCGAGGGGCCGGCACACCCGCCGCACGGCATCGATCGGTGATCGGGTTGTATGCTCGATAAAAAAGGCACTTCCCGGCAATGAACTCAAGGCGGGCACCATCGTCAAGGCCGTGGTCGTGCGCACCAACTATCCGATACGGCGCAGTGACGGTAGTTATGTGCGTTTTGATCGCAATGCAGTGGTGATCATCGATGATGAAGGTAATCCCCGCGGCACACGCATCTTTGGCGCAGTCGCTCGTGAATTGCGAGAGAAGAATTAC
>CAUZAW010000289.1:0-4454 GCA_963577735.1 Phycisphaerae bacterium
CGCCAACGTGATCGCGGGACACACAAACCAGCCGTCGACCATTATTGTTGATGGGATGTTTGGCAACGGTGCTGGTCAGATTTCTCCCGGTGCGCCGATTGTGGATGCCAAGCTTCGCATGTATATGTACCACAACATCGCATCGGACAATGATCAAACCTTGCATGCGCATGTCATGAATGTTGACCTGCGGTCACATATTGGCAACAAGGATGGTGAGGTTGAGGATGGTGAGATGACCTGGACCAAGAAGTCATGGCCGAACGTTGGCTGGGGTGCGAATGAGGACGGTAGCGACGGCCCCGTGTCCGGCGAAGACTATTCCGCCGACATCTACTCCGTATTGGATGCCGTGGGTCTACCCGCTCCCGATGCAGGTGTGAACGAGTGGTTCGACATCGATCTGACATCAATCGTGCAGGACTGGCAGGACGGCACGTATGCAAATAACGGTGTGGTAATCATCGGCCAGGAGGGTTCAGGCATGTATTTTTGGAGCACCGAGCAACCTGGTTTTGAGCCGAGAATGATCGTGTCGATTATTCCCGAGCCCGCTTCTGCCATGCTGATGTTACTGGGGGCATCGGTGTTGGCTCGACGGCGTCGACGCTGATAGAACAAGAGGCGAACGGGCAGAGGCGGATTGATAATTCCGTACACTTCCCAAATAATCTGCAGGGTTAGATCCTTTCTGGGGTCGCCTTCAGATATGATGAACATGGGCATGGCTCGGGATTTTTCCGAGCCATGCTTTTTTTATATTATTTTGCCGCATTGTGAGTGGTTGTATGCCATGGTCTCAAGACCATCACAATGGTCCCAATGCATTTGGTCGCAATGACTACCGCTTGCGTAGGTCCCACGGATTTTCATTGTGCCATTTGAAAAGATCACCCGTTCCGCCGGGCAGGAAAATGTCGAGCGTTGTCATCTGCACGTCCTTTGTGGGTGTGGTCTTCAACGTCTCCACCTGTCCCGTTAGGCGATTGAGCCGTTCGATGGTCTTGATGCTTGGGTCAAAGGTGAGTCGGAGGGTCCGCATTCCGTTCGTCTTGGACATGTTGAGTCCATGGGCCAGGTTCACGACCATGAAGTATTCCTCGTTTAGCTTGTCGTCAAAAAATCCCACCAGTACTCCCATGTCCTGGCCCTCGACGACCTGTGCAGACTTGAGCCTGCCGTGTCCTTTAAATGCTTTGAGGCGGAAGGGAACCTTGGGTCTGATCCGGTAGCCGGGTGCCTCGCGATCCCACAGCTCATTACCGTTGGTGTAGGCGACCGGATCCTTGGAGCGAAGATTCAATAATGCACGCGCAAGTGCCTGGACCTCCGGTGCCACGTCACGGACCGCGTACCAACTGCTATTCATTACCGTGTTTTCATACTTATGGTTAACTGCAGGTTCACTACCGGGCCGTTTCACATAGGGATCGTCAACCATGTTTTGTGCGGTCATGGGTGGACCGTCCCCGTAGCCGTAATAATTGAAAAACTGAATACCCGTCCCACCATGGGCCAGTAAGGTGAACACCAGGAAACGGATATCGGCCTCATCGGGCATGCGTAGGTCAGTGGCCGGTTTATTCACCGATCGCCCGAAACTCTGCAGCCACATCCAGTAGGGCAGCGTGTACTTTTGAGCTGTTTGCCTTGCCCACATGACATTGTAGAGGTAGTGCTCATCGAGTGACCCATCGGCGTACAGGGGATATTGATCGAAACTGAAAATATCGGGTTTCGCGGTTTCGACCACGACATCATGGTCGGCTTTTGTGATCGAGAGTTGGACGAATTGCGGAATATCCGGGTGATTTTCCCGCATCCATTGAGCCAGAGTTGCAATCCTGGTGAAGTCTTCTGGTGTTGTACCACTGGGCTCATCAGCCGTCATGATGTATGCACAGCCGGGGATCTTGAGCGCCTCAGCGACAACCGAGATGCCACCACGATGTCCTGCCGCCCATGAGATGCCAATCTTGTGAACGGCCTGGAAGTAGTTGTGAGCCCTGCCGGGTTTCAGCCACACGAATGTGTTGAGCCCCGACGCTTTGAAGCGAGCTGTCCGGCTGGTCAACCGGTCCGTGGGTACGCAGTTGTGCAGCCCGGCCATCATGAGTGGCCGCTGCTTCTGCCACTTGGTGTACTTTTCGCTGTAGGGATACCACGCCCAGGCACCAGGCGCCACCGTAAGGACTGTCAACATTACCGTTGTCACTGTTCTTAACGACTGCCGTTTCATGGGGGCCTTCCGACCGAGTTTGCGTGCTTTTAATGCAACTATTTCGTGGGAAGCATGATCTTGATTCGACCACTGTAACCGAATTGGCAGGGGCCTTGGCCCGCCATCACTGCGATGATGGCCACGATTTTCAGTCCCGAACAGGGGTTAACTTGTAGAGCCCCGCTCCGTGGGGCGCGATCTGCTGAGTGAACTGAAATTCACAGACCCCAATATCCTGCATGCGCCACAAGTCGCGTGCGGTCACACGGTCATCAATGCCGATCTCTCCAAGCATTGTCGACACGGCTCGCTTTTTCTCACTGCAGTTAAACAATGCCAGGTACCTGGCCCCTGCTTCAGGTGCCTGAGAGAACCAGGCGATCTCATCATCAGTTCGAAAGAGCTGGCGAGGATTTTCACCATACTGGTTGGCGGCCAAAGCTTCGGCGTTGCAGAGCCAGTCAAACTCTTTTGTGCGCATCTGACGCAGGTCACCACCGATCATCAGGGGTGAGCAAAAAATCCACCAAAGGGTCAGCATGGTAAGTATTTCGTCGTCACTAAGATTTGAGTAGCGTTCGGGTCCATGTGACGCATGCAGGGAAAGTTTGCCAATGGTCAACATGTCCGCATCTGGCCAGCCATCCGGGCCGCCGATGCTCTGCCACTGTTCGCAGCAGGCAAACTGCTGCAACAACATGTCCCACTCGTCCCATATGTCTCCGGAAATGCGCCAAAGATGGCTGTGTGCTTTTAGGTGGTCGGCCTTCTGTCTAATCTTCGGGCCACCGGCAGATAGACTGAGGACCATCGGTCGCCCACATTGTGCCACGGCTGCATGGACAGCTTCAATCTCGGTATCAAGATAGGGATCCATACCACCCATGTCGTCGACCTTGACGTAATCGACGCCCCAGCTGGCGTACAGTCGAAATACAGAGTCATAATAAGCCTGGGCGGCGGGCTTGGTCATATCCACGCCAACGTTGTGGTTGAGCCAATTACACGCGGTTTTACCAGTAGCGATCTGATCGGCCGTCCTGGTCGTGCCTTGGACAGGCAGCTTGCGATGAACGGCTTCTTTCGAAATACCGCGCATAACGTGTACACCGAACTTCAAACCCTTGGAATGAACGTATTGGGCGAGTGCGGAAAACCCATTGCCGTCTGCAGCCGACGGGAACCGATCAACAGCCGGAAGGTGGCGTCCGAACTCGTCCATGCACAAGGACGGGATGAACCCTTCACGCTGTTTTGGACATTGCTGGCAGCAGACAAGTGGGTAGTACCAACAATAGTCGACCACGATGTATTCATAGCCAATGGGCTTAAGGTATAAGGCCATGACGTCTGCCGTCTGCTTGATCTGCTGCTCGGTGACATTGCAGTTGAACGCGTCATAGCTGCTCCAGCCAAGCGGAGGGCGTGAGGCCAGTGAACTGAGTTGGGGTTTGGTCATGTTGTTTTTTCGACAGGTTCTAAACCACAGGAAGCAGAACGTGGGAGGGGTATTTGCGAGTATGGTAAACCGTCTGCCGGGCTGGACGCATTTCCGCGTCCAGACCGAATTGTTTTCCCGTATTCGGATTGCGATCGTAGCGCGGAAAATTGGAAGAAGAAATTTCGATACGAATCTGATGGCCTTTTCGGAACACGTTACCGGTGGCCCCAATTTCAATGACGTATTCGTACACTTTCCCCGGCTCGATCAAAGTGGGTTTGCCTCGACTTTCTCGGTGGCGGGCGCGGATAATACCATCACAAAGTCCCATTGCGTAACCGGTGGGCGAAACATCAACGAGTTTTGCGGTCCAGTCTGTATCAGTCGCATCGCTGGCCGCGTAAAGAACAACATCAATGGGACCCGTCACCTCAAGATCGGCTCCTAAAGGCAGGCTGGTGTAGCAAAGTACGTCGCTGCGCATTTCCACCGGTCTTTGGTCGTAGGGTCCCCAGGGAACCACCTCAGGCGTACAGCAATTGCTGCCACCGTGTGTCTGGACGGGATATCGGGGTTCGTAGAGGAAGTGGTCAGGCGGCTCATATTCCGATGGCTGGGGTGAAAGCCCGCCGTCACCAAGAACAGTGTTTGCGCTGCCGTTTGAATGGAGATGCCACTTTTGCCAATCGGTCCGCGCCAAGGGCCATTCATGCTCATCACGCCATTGGTTGATACCCATGATAAACAGACGCAGTGGCGGCTCATTTTGGATATTAGTGTCGATACCCTTTA
>CAUZAW010000290.1:0-4414 GCA_963577735.1 Phycisphaerae bacterium
AAGTGGAAAACCGAGAAACTGTTCAAGTTCTTGTAGTGTATCCTTCTGGCGGAGTACAAAATCTTCAAAGCGTATGGTGATCATCCGCGGCGGAGGCGGTGTGGCGCAGATGATTTGGGTCTGGTATTTCCAACTGATCGCTCGCCTTCGCCTTACGTTGTCGGTGAGCTCATAGTTCACGCCAAAATCGTTTAGGTTATCAGTACCGTGCTGTGCGAGCACTACATCACGTGGATCTCGTACCCAGTGAATGTAGTGTGCATCGGGAAACATACGCACAATCCAGGGAAAAGCTAGAGTAGTTTCAGGCAGCTTCCAACCCTTGTGTCTGCTGTCACTGTTAAGTACGGAAGATAAATAGGATTCTACAAGGCCTATGAACTTGGGGTCAATGTCCATAGCGTGCAGTTTGCTGAAATCCCACTGCATGTTCCCAAGGTACTTGATGTGCTGAGCAATGATACGGCAGGCCTCGTACATTTGTTGGGCGGGTATCAGGTCGCCGGACTCGTTCAGCGGTTGGCCCATGTGGACACCACTGGCGCAGAGAGTGTGTGGCATGGCCCGTGTGCCGGAGTGACCGCGTCCGATGGCGACGATCAATGACAATGTAAACTTTCTATTCGACTAGTCACCCTGTAGCCGCCTCGCTTGTGCGATGCCGGCGATATGGAGCTTATTGTAAGCTTGCCGGCTGGTTTTGAATGGCGCGCCCGGAGCCCAGGCGCCCTGGGTCATCATGGGATTGCGCAGCCCCGTTTCCCGCTCTCGATTTTTGATAAAAGTGGCCATGGTGGTCTGGAGGGAGCGCACCACGTCGGGTCGTTTGGTCGCAAGGTTATTGTTTTCAAGTGGATCATCGACCAAGTTATACAGTTCGACCAGTGGCTTGAAATGAAAATCGGGTTCGAGGGCAACAATTAGTTTCCAGTGGGGCGTGCGCCATCCATGCTTGCGCATCCACGTGCATTCATTGATATAGAATTCCGAGTCTAGGCTAGCGACTTGGCCTCGCACCATGGCCAGCAGTGACCGACCTTCGAAAGGTATGCGCGATTTAATTTCAGCCAATTCCAGAATGGTTGGCACAAGATCCTTGTGCTGGTTGTAACCGCTAACTCTCAGGCCGGGGGGCATCATCTTCGGGTAGCGTATGATCAGCGGTACGTGCAAGACTGGTTCATAAAGGCCGTGGTGGTCGAACCAGCACTCGTGTTCGTACAGCGTCTCACCGTGATCGCCGTTGAGTATCACGATGGTATTGTCGAGAATATCCATGGTTTCCAGTTGGGTGAAAATATTTTGCAGGCACGCATCCATGTATGCAATTTCACCATCGTACTGGGCAATAAGATAATCCTTATCGGTGATACCCGGTGGTGACCAAGAGGCGTGGAAGTCGCGAAACGGCTTGAAGCTAAGCACCGGTTTCATGGACTTATTTTTCGGATCGCATTCATCGCCTTGGTAGAACATGCGGTCGTAAGGTGCCGGCGGTAGATAGGGCGCGTGTGGATCCATGTGACGCAACATGATGAACCATGGTTTGCTACTGCGGGCGAGGCGCTCAATTTCCGGTTGGGCGACGTCATTTAATCTTTCGGCCTTGCGCAACGGCCTATCGTCATAGCTGCCCCAGGCCTCGGAATAATTGAGATACTTCTCAAAGCCGCGCGACGCAGGGTTGCCTGTAAAGCCTACGCATGTCGTGTTGTAGCCGTGACCACGAAGAATTTCCGCAAGGGTCTTGACTTTCGAGGTCATCGGCCCGCGATGCCGCAAAGCAACGACCTGCGTGGAAAAGCTATCGCGACCGGTCAGCATGGAAGCGTATGCCCCTGTGGTGGGGATATGGGCGCTGTGGGTATTCTCGAACAGCGTGCACTGACTTGTGAAGTGATCGATGTGTGGGGTGGTCAGTTTTTTGTAACCATAACTACTCATGTGGTTGGCGCGCAGAGAATCCACGGCGATCAATAGGACATTGGGTTGGTCTATTTTTTTATGTCGATTGGACAATGTTTGTTTTCCATGCACCGGTTCAGCGCATTCCGCAGGCCTGTAAGCATGCCTGCATGTGACCGCGTGACTCAGCTGCTATCGCAACGCATCGATACAGGTCGTACTCCTTGGAACCGATGATCTCAAGATTAACGGCGCCTTTGTAATCAGCTTCGTGCAGCACACGGATAAAACCAAGCAGGTCAATGTCGCCACGCCCGTTGACTTGTAATTCTGGCGTACCCGGGCCTTGCTGGCGGCCTTTGCAATCTCGAATATGAACATGTTTAATGCGAGATACCACGGCCCTGAGCGCTTCGACAGGATTTTCACCGGCGCGGTGAATGTGGCTGGGGTCCATGTCCAGGCCGAAAGCCGGCAAATTAATTGCTTCCAGCACGCGCAATGTCGTCTCCGTGTTATAAACTGTTTGCCCCACGTGCGCCTTAACGCAAAGTGTTATGCCGAACTGTCTGGCTTGATTGGCCAGTTTGCCAAGAGAATCAATGGAAGCCTGCAGTGATGACTCGTCGTCACTCTTACCCCCCGGGCCGCAGTTGACAACTGGTATGCCGATCTTCTCGGCGGCAGCGAAGGCCTGCTCCATCTTCTGGGCATCCTGTGAAGGTTGCTCCATGGCGGTGATGGGTAGTTCGTATTGTTTTGACAGTTCCTTAATGCGTGGCGCGGTCTGCTGCCAGTGGTCCAGTATGAGATGTTCGCTCATACCATCGATGGCAGAGATTTCCAATCCATCGTAGCCGCAAGCCGCTGCCCATTGGAAAGCTGATTCCATGTCGTGGCCGCCGAACAGTACCGAGTTGAAGCCGAGTTTCATATTGTTTTTTCCAGTGAAGTACAGCGGCAGTTATCAAAGTGTCACTACTTTGCCAGTATCCCAACTCTTGATTGCACCCTCAATGATGAGTTGCACCTGGAGGGCATCCTCAGCCTTGGCGTTTATCTTGTTAGGCGGCGTTTTTTTGCGCAGGTCATCGACCCATGCGTTGATGCGTGACTGGAATGTTTCGCCAAAGTCACGCATGCCTCCTAGGCATTCGAAGGTTTCCACCTCCTTGGAGCCGCGTGGGTAGAACGACAGTTTTTCACAAGCGTCAATGAGCACGAAGCGTCCGGATGATCCGACAACCTCGCAGGTTTCCAAGCCATAGGACCCGGATCCGTAGTCGCCGTCGTAGCTGCCGGTCAGGTGGCCGATAACGCCGCTGGCGAATAGCAGGTTGACCTGGACATTCGACCAAATCTTCCGGCCACGTCCTTTCTTGAAAAATGCCTGGACCTTGCGCACGTCGCCGCAGAAGTAACGCATAACGTCCAGCGAGTGCGGGTGCAGTGCGCGGATGTGGAAGTGTGGGCTGGACTCATTGGGGTTGTTGATCCACATTGTCATGTTGATCAGGTTCAATTCACCGAGGCGATCCTGGTCGATCCACTGCTTGGCCCGCTTGGCTGCGGGAGTAAAACGGTGGTTGAGGTTGATCGCGTAAGGTAGCCTCTTTTTCTTGGCCAGCGCAACCATTTTCCTCGCATCGGCAATGTCGTTCGAAATAGGTTTTTCGCCCAGCACGGGGATTCCCGCGTTGAGCAGTTCCATGGTGGGTTTGTAATGGTCACCGCCGTTTTCAACGCCCGCAGTGGTCACGCTTGCAGTGTCGATGCGAATGCCGGAAGCAAGCATTTGCTTGATCGAATAAAACGCAGGGCAATGATGTGCCTGCGCCGCAACATCCGCCCTGGGCCGGTCCATGTCGCAGACAGCTACCACTTTCGTGTGCCGATTACTTGCATAACTGCGGGCGTGGTTGTTGCCGATCCCGCCCATGCCGACGATGACAGTGTTAATCATGACAGGGTTGCTCGCTTGTGACCAGTTAATAGTTCCTTGCCCAATTTACAGGGTGGCGAGCAATGTTAAGTAAGTGGCAGGAAAACGTAAAGCGGCTGTTTGTGGGGACATGTGTAGATTCTGCGTTAGGATCCGACCGTATGGAAAGATCTTCGGGATGGTATTATGCTTTATGACGCACTGATTTTGGAATTATTGCCATGAAAGCACTCGTTTTCGGTGGAACCGGGTGGGTCGGCCACCACATCGTCGGGGCCTTTTGCCGGGCTGGCCATGATGTGACCGTATGTACACGTGGCCAATACAAGAGGTACTTGGACGAGATGCCGAGCGATATCCTGATGGTGGAGGCAGATAAAAATCAGCCATCTAGCGTCGCAAGGGTGTTTGAAAATCCTTACGACGTAGTCATTGATTCGGTGCCTTCGCTGGAGTCAATTCGCAATATTGTCGAGCATGCTGGAAGCTTCGGCCGGTACATTCATTGCAGTTCGACCGGTGGTTACGCCCCATTGCCCCGTATTCCCGGAGATGAAACGATGCCCA
>CAUZAW010000291.1:0-4382 GCA_963577735.1 Phycisphaerae bacterium
TCAGCCGGCGCTGATCTTATTATTCTAGAAATGATGGCTGATATTACCCATGCCAGTGTGGCCGCTGAGGCTGCATTAAGCACCGGGTTGCCTGTATGGATTGGCATGAGTTGTTGCCTTACAGCCGAGAAAACTCTGGCCGCCTGGGATATGCATTTGGTCGAGCCACCTGAAGTACTAGACGCCAGCCATGTACCTGGAAAAATTCAACCCATTGGCCCTTTAATTGATGCCATGGCCGACTTTGAACCGCAGGTTATGGGAATGATGCACTCAGCGGTTGACGCGATGGGTCCGGGAATCGAAGCGATAAAAGAACGATGGTCCGGCCCTCTGATGGGATACGCAGAGGCAACGGGCGATCACTATATAAAACCCAATGACTTTGCCCTTCACTGTCGATCTCTGGTCGAACAAGGTGTCCAAATCATAGGTGGCTGCTGCGGAACTACGATCGAACACATTCGCGCCATGGTGAACGTAATATCAGGAGATATCTCTTACGAACTGGCCGAGACAAAAGACGAGGCATAGTATCGAGTGCGTAAACCGCTCATCGGGCGTGCCCTGTGTCGGGGGTAGGCAGGTACTGGATCGGTGAAGACCAGGCACGTTCTTGCAGGGTAGGTGCCAAATCAGAGCGAGGCTCGGTGCCTGCATGGATCGCGTCCCAAGTGTTCCACCGGCACGTGGGGTTTTCTAACACGCGCGCGTAGTAGAACGCACGTTGGTTCGCATCAAAGTCCGGATCAGTCCAAACCGTGCGCAACTGGGCAGCACCAGTATTGGCCCTTGTACTGCAATCGCTCAAATTCACTGTGGCGCCGTTATCCGGGCAACGGTTGGTGCTGCGGTCTACTGCAACACCACCAGCGCAAGCCACGTCGATCACCTTTTCATGGGTTTCACCTGATGCGTCAATCCAGCCTTTGACTATTTGAAGTCGCTGCAGCGGCGCGCCATCGGCATCTGCCAGTGCCCACACGGCGAATTGGGGCGCCCTTTCTCCTTCAGTTGTTCCATCCGCCATGTTGGGAGCAAGATCCGCGCCCATGGTGACGCCATTAGTATAGGCTCGCGCCACACCACCCTCAGTTTCCAGTAAGTTATCTGGTAAACCGTAGCCTGCAAAAAATCGCAGCCGTATGCGAGGGCCAGAGGTAGCGAAGGTTTCTTTGCGGCGGAAGGCGGTGTAAATCGCTTCGCGGGTGTTTTCTTCAGCCCACACTGCAGCGAGGCCTGATGCGCCAAATTCGTTTTGCTGACCACCCATAAAGCTCTTGCCGTCCACTTCCACCACCTCCTGGCCAGGGAGAATGTTCACCAAAATGTTCTCAACAAGACCCAACGGAACCGAACCACGTAGCTGCGCATCCGCAGACAAGATGCCTAGCTTAGAGGAAAAGTTAGATTCGTCATTTTGCGCAGCCCCCGTGTGCGTATCACTGGAACCAATCACTCCAAACGCAAAGGGGTTGGTAATGCCTTGGGCTTCTAGCGCCAGACCGTGTCGCCACGCTTCACGCACATAACTACCTTCCGGTTTACTGGGCATAGGCTTCCCCATCCCCACCCCTCGAGTGCTCACTAACTCGAAGTCTGCCCACTCATCGCGGCTGGACAAAGCAGGATGGGTTTCAGACGTGCCCTTGATCTGAGTGATTTCTACCAGCGGTTCATTGCGGATGCGCTTTACAGCGTATTCATCATCGATGGGATCACCTGCCCAATCCTCCAGCTTGAACATATGACCATTAGACTTGTTGGAGTTGTGCGGTATGGCCAGTGATTCCACACCGGCTTCGCGCAATGTATCCATCCAGTCCCATAAGTCTTCAGGATCCCTCGAATGCATCCGTGAAAAAGGCACTTCAGGTACGCGATCGCTACCTTTGAAGACAACATTGCGGTGCAAGCTACCATTATCGTCCGATGTGGTTGTGTATTCGTAGGCAACGAATGTCGTAAAGCGACCTGGGTCGTTGTGCATATCCGCCGCTTCGATGGTGTCTGCCCAGGCGCTGCGAGTAATGGACAACGGCTCATCGGGGTCAACCTCCCCCTCGACAATCGCAAGGGCCAATGCTCGACCCAGGCCAAAACTGCGCATCCTATCCAGCGCGCTCAAGCGGCCCATATTGTCTGGCGCATTCAAGTCGTGCACAACTTGGGCGAACGGATACTTAGAGAAATCGCTGCTCGTATCCGCAGCAACCGGGGCGACGCCCATAAACATGCCGTGATCGGTAACACCATAGAAATCCAGTGGCACGCTGAGCTGCATATCAAAACCAGCTGGGTGCTTAATGGCTTCGCCTTTTGCAAAGCGATAAGCGTCATAAGGTGTGGCGAGCGTGCCAAAGGCATAGGCGTCAAACGAATATCTTGTGTGTACGTGCAGATCACCGAAGTAGGCATTGCGATCTGGGTTGACGTCCGGCCTATCGCCGTTCGACTGATCTAGATCTGTTTCATCCCCTGTTGTTCGCTCAACAATCGTGTGTTCGGTTGCAAACAGCGGCTTGGCAAGTGCTGCGCGCTGAACTTCTGTCGGCTGATTAGCACCGCCACAGGCGGTAAGCAGCACGCCTGAGAGCGCGATACCGGCTAACGCTTTTGTATTTCGTCGCATCAATTCACTCCAATATCAGTTCCGCCAGCAGATAGCTCCAGCGTCATCCCGTCCTGGGCCAGACGCCAGTCGAGCTTGCCACCCTCTTCAACGCCTCTGGTAAAGGTCTCCGCGAACCCTGGCATACCCGCCTGCGTAAGGTGGCTCAGCACTAGCATCTGCACACCTGCCGACCGTGCCAGGTCTGCAGCTTCGCTGGGTTCGGTATGGTACGTCACCGTATCAGCCAGGAGAGCAGCGCCTCTTGGATTCATTAGTTTCGTTATGAGAGAAGCCGCCATCATCATGGCGTTGCTCTGCGCCTCGTGGATAAGTACATCTGCACCTTTAGCGGCGACACCCAGTGGCGGCCAGGCTTTAGTGTCACCGCTGATCACCACTGAGCGGCCCTTAACGCTATCGAATTCGACTTCCAAGACCATGCCGACCGATCACTCTTGGGCCTCGACACTCGGATCAAAGCGATAGAACATGGTTGTCATCCAGACCCTCGATAAAGTTCAGGGCGCTGCTTGAACGGTAACCAATCAGCTGTTGAGCGCGCTTAGGAAGCGTGGCAGCTATTGCAGCAGGGACGGCCGTGAACTGGTTTTCTTCCTGGGTGAATCGATCAACCACAAAGGAATAGATCAACCCCGTCCTCGGCTGGTCGTCGACGCTCGCACCCAGGCCGTGAAAAATAGTGCCCAGCCAAAAAGCCGCCGAACCACGGGGCATTACGGCTTGTACCACTTCCGTTTCTTCAGGTTGTCGATCCCGAGCCCAACGATGGCTACCCGGAACATACCGTGTCGCGCCGTTTTTTTCCGTGAAATCGCTACAAGCCACCATAATAGCGAGCGTCACTTCCGGTCCGTCTGGATCCGGTCGCATGTACGGAAGATACCGCCACTCATCGCGGTGTAACGTTTGATTTTGCCCACCTCGACATACCTGCATCGCCACGGTGGCGTTAATGCGGTAGTGATGACAATTGGGGCCAATGGTTGGGTCGGGAACCTCAAAAAAACCCAAGGGCTCGGGAGGGGTACTTGTCGCGGCCATCGGGTATTCGGGCAGTAAGATCGCATCTGCTAGCTCAAGAACTCGTTCGTTCCCAAGTAAATGTTCGCTGAATTCAGGGCCTAGCCCGAATAACCCACCGACCGAACGCTTGCGGTTGCCAAAAAACTCGCCGCCTCCGGGTTCTTGTGCCTCAAGCCGCGGGTTCAACTTGGCGGACAGGCTGTCAATCGCATCCGACGTGAACAAGTTCTCGATGATGGCGACGCCAGACTGCTTAATCTCCTCGACAATGTTCGCAACGGGTTTGTCAGGGGGGAATCTCTTGATGGCAGTGGTCATAAGGCTCTCGATCAGGCTCTAGAACCGACCTCGTTGTTACGTCGCAAGTCTGTTCTTTCATCAACCGCTTGCCTTTGCAGTTTCCGAGTAGATCAGACTACCAAGGCGACGAGCGGTCTCTTACGGGTTGAGATCGTTTTTTGATCATCACCACAATGCCAAGAATTATCAACCGTGACCAAAATGCATCCCGAAAGATACTTGGAGAAAACGCATGGGCCGGTATAGGAGCAGTGTTAGGTGGTGGCGGAGCTGCCAACACATGGGACACGTGCGTGGCGATCCCCATCCTGATCACAGCGGGTCGCCGCCGAGCACCGCAGGGGTTTCGCAATGGGTCTTCAGAATGAACCGCTGATGGTTCTCGATCCGCTTCGTGAGGGCCCCGGCAATCTCCGGCACCAGG
>CAUZAW010000292.1:0-4381 GCA_963577735.1 Phycisphaerae bacterium
GCTGCGTCTGCTTGCGAATATTAACCTCGACGATCAAGTGTTGCCCGGGCCGGACCATGTTGCCATAGCGTACGTTTTTTGCCTCTGTCAGTACCAGCGGTTGACCGCCGGCCCTTTTGGCGAGCAGGGCTCGGCCTGCCTGCACGATGGCTTCGAGCATCATGACCCCGGGCAGCACAGGGAACCCGGGAAAATGGTCAGCCAGATACTCCTCGGCGACGCTAACTGCCTTGACCGCCACCAGTCGCTGCTCGTCTTCTTCTATGACCCGGTCAATCAGATCAAAGCGCAAAGCCGTATCCTCTTGCTTGTTTGTCTGCGATGGCGCATCCAGCCGTGAGTTTAGACGTAGAAGCAAAGGTTTGCAATGGCGGCTTGTACTGCGGGCATTTTAGAATAAGGTGTCGTGAATTGGCTGGTCGCGTCGTGGACGTAGCTTATAAAAAAGCAATCTAGGAGCCATATCATGCCCATGCCAAGTGATAGCGAATACGAGTTTTTCAAACATCATGGCTACCTCGTATTGAACGAGGTGTTCGCCGACAACGAAAAAAAGCATTTGCTTGAACTCTATGACCGGGATCGAGTAGAGTCGTCGTATAGTTGGGTTGGAGGCAGTGGGAATACTCAGCAACTCAACAATGATGTGTTGATCACCTCGCCAGGCATGGAGCCCGCCATGCGTAAGCCACGTATTCTGGATGCGGTGACGCGGTTGCTGGGTGGTCCTGTCTGTTTTGCCCAGACCGGTTATCGATATATGGGGCCATATAAAGTCGAGGGATCACAGGATGAGTTCCACCACGGTTGGCACCGAGACCGTTCCCACTGGATGGGGCATCCGCTACGCACGGAATTCGTGCATGCGATGATCTACCTAGCAGATGTGGATGAGCGTACCCACTGCTTTTCCGTTAGCCCTGAATCCGTTGGCCAGCCGGTGCTTGAAGATAACGAGGCGCAACTGGCAAGGGGGGGCGTCGTGAATTTGCACGGTCCAGCAGGCACTGTGGTGTTATGTAATTATTCAACACTTCATACAGCCACGCGGCGAACTACTGACATAGAACGAAAAACAATTCAGTCTTACTACGGCCTGCAGTCGCGACCATACCTTTGTGATTTATGTGTCGTGCCCACTTCCCTTTGGCGCGACCATGAGGACCCGCAGGTGCGCGATTTTTACGGCAATCTCAACGACAGGTCACGCGCCTATGCCGCGGCATTCGACGACTGATTTCTGGCCGTTGCTATGAATTGTTGAAAAGCAGTTGCTGCTGCTGGGGGTGTTGCTCTTGTAGGTATTCATGAACCAGTGCCGCGTAGCTCTGCTGGATAAGCGGATGGTGTTCCATGCCGAGTTTTTTGCGCAAGTCCAGAACAGCCTGTGATGACGGGCCTTCGATTTCAACGAAATGGCCCAGTGCCGGTAGCGTGTCGATCTCGACTAGGCAGTTGTCAAGGTGCCAGCGACGCCTGTGTTTTTCAAACCGTATGGTTTCGACCAATCCCAAGGCGGTGAACAGGGCCATGGTGTCCTCGGCGTTATCAACCTTGACCTGAGTCTCCGAACGTGACTTGACCTTGCCGTCAAGGCGTGGCCCCTTGTGGGTGATGATCGTCATCGGCTGATTGTTGTCGTGGATTTCACTGCGTATGCGTAGCCCTTGGTCGCTACGTCGCAGGTCGTTATCAGCAGTATCAAAGAATTGATTGATTTCCTTGATGACCGGTCCGCGTCGAGCGAGGTACTCAACGAGTTGCCCCTGGAGTTTCTCAATATCGGGCGCCCTCATTTTTACTTCAATTTCCATTGCCATTGGCCGGACCGTTACGATTCGAACAACAGTTGGCAAATGAGGCGGACGCGCTGCATGGCCTGTTCCCTGCGCGGTGGCTCGAGGCAAGCAGCGAATTGCTTGCCGTGGAATTGTAGGGTGGCGTCGGAAAGCATCAACGTCAGCGGCGAGATCAGTTTCTGGTGGGCGCTGATACGGGCCAGAAGTCGCCTGTCATGCAGGCCCAGTCCAACCGATCGCGCCACTCGCCGAAAGGTGAGCATGGGGCCGGGTTCGATGCAACGCTTCTGCCACCAGCGGTGTAGCCACAGTCCGCTCAGCAGCAAGGCTAAGACCGCTGCCGCGGCCAGTAGCCACTTGATGGAAATGACGTGACCGCCACGACCTGCCCAGTGTTGCTGCAAGTCGGACAGGTTCCATTGCACTTTTTCCGCGGCCAGAAACAGGTTGATGGGCAGGCCTCCTTAGTCAAGCGGGGACGGGGGTACCGTTGGCGTGTGTTGATTGCATCAGTTGGATCAGTTGCTTGGTGACATGTGCAGCGCGTTTTCTGACCTGAGTATCAGGATCGCGAATCGACATTTCAGCGACATGGGTTGCCACGTGCAACAGGCCTACGGCTTCAACCAGCCACAGGGCGCTGATGCGGTGATTGGTGCGATCGTCGTCGAGCATGGTATTGATCGCATCGACGGCGTTGGCAGTATTCATGTCAAGCAAAGCATTGATGGCGTTGGCACGTGGCCGATTGTCCTCATGTTGGGCCATGCGGGTTAACTGATGGACGTGCTGCGTTGATGAAGTACGTTGTATAGCCTCGACGGCATTGGCGCGGACACGGCTATCGTGATGTTTTAAGGCCCGTTGCAGGGCTTGGTCGGCCTGCAGCGAGTGCACCGTGCCCAGCGCACGGACAGCCGAAGCAACAATTCGACTGTTCTGACCCGCGGCTAGGGCGATCAGGAGGGGTGCAAAAAAATCACCTTGGTTCAGCTCGTCTGTCATTGACAGGGCCCGCAATTGCACATGACGGTCCGAGTCATTGAGGTGGTCAGCTAGGTGGCGGTGGAAGTTGGCGTCTATTTTGATCATTGCCTTGCCGGCGGCAATGCGGTGATGGTGATCGAGTTGAGGCCATGCGGCCCAAAGGCGATCAAAACCCAGTGGCGCCAGTTTTTCAACGGCCAAGCGTCTAACCTGTGGCGGTGCGGTGTTGACAAGTCGGATCAGCAGTTGCGGCAATTGTGACCAGCGGCAGCGGATCAAGTGGCGCAAAGCGATACGCGCCAGCAATGGATCGGTATCGAAGCAGAACCGGCTGGCCGCATCGTGGGCGGCATCAGCCTGCTTGCTGGCAGATAGCAAGATAAGGCGGCGCAGGATGATGAGCTTGGCCATGCGATCGGGCAGGTTGGTCAGTTGCTCAAGTTGGCGCAGTTGCTCAGCAGGGGGCAGTGATAAAGCCGTCAACCACCAGATCAGGGCTCGCTGTCGATGGTTGGGTAGTTGGGCGACATAGTCTGCTGAAGGCATCATGTTCACCTCAACGCTGTGGTTAGCCAAGTGGCAGGTGGCGGTGCGGTTGTGCAACAGGTGAACGGTGGCGAGCATGTGGGTTAGGTAAGGGCTCTGGCAGGTGCGGCGCAGTCCAGCCAGAACATCGCTAGTCAAAGTGGGGTACGTCAGCAAGGCGGGCAAGGCTCGACAGATTTCGGGGCTGTCAGCCTGGTGTAACATCAGCCGAAGGTCATCTAGGGCCTTGGTTCGGGCTGCTGCGGATGTGGAGAGGAAAGCACAGGCGATCGGCATGGGCCGGGGCGCCATGGCCGCCATTGCCACTAGGGCATCAGTTTGGCAATGGCTTTCGTAGACCTCGACGGCCCGTTGGATGGTGGTCAACAGGTAGGCGGCAGCCCGAGCACCGCAGTTGGTAGGGGCTTGCGGCAGGCGATCGGTGCCTGTCCACTGCGCCAACTCAAGCAGGCACTGGGCCGCGCTGCGGCGAAGTTCCTGTGAGCCGTGTACCAGTTGCTCGCCAACAAGGTAAGCCAGTTGAGTCGCATGGGATCTGCGGACGATTTCAATGACATTGCCGGGTCCGTCGCTGCTGTGTTGCTGAACTGCTTCACGCATGGGCCGGTAGAGATCAGCGACGTGGTCAATAAGTGTTTGCTGAATGTCGTCGGGCAGTAGGTGAAAGTGCTGTACCAGGCCGATCATGCCCTGGGGGTGTTTGCGCTCGAGCAGAGCATGTGCGATTAGCCGACAATCGTGAATCCCGGCAGTGGGCAGAGCCGCGGCCATGGCGCAGTCGACGCTGGGATCGTCGATCCGGCGTATCTGACAGAAGATTGGTCGGCGAAGCGGCATTATCGCTGTCGCGTATCACTGGTATTTGGGTCGTTGTGAGCATCAGTTATCGGCCGGGTCAGGTGCATCATTCCAGCATTTACCGACACGCCGAGTTATCGGGTCACTGATTAGTGTCGAAATGTGCGCTGAAGATAATATTTTCAGCTAAATCCAAGACAAAGGGGTTTTATATCGTCGGTAGGCTGTTATAATACGGGCTTGGTTTTGTT
>CAUZAW010000293.1:0-4380 GCA_963577735.1 Phycisphaerae bacterium
CGTTATTCGTGCTGAGCGACATGTGCACATGAATCCCGATGACTTGGCCCACTACCGGGTTGCAGACGGTGACTACATGTGTTTGCGCATCGAGGGGCCATGTGGTGTGACCTTTGATCGTTTACGCGTTCGTGAGCATCCCCGCGTGAAACTGGAAGTTCACATTGACACGGATGAGGGCAACGCTTGCGACTTGAGTTCTGCGACACGTATGGAATTGATCAAATAAACGAACTGGATTTCAGGAAGTCAAAAGACTGGTATACCAATTGGAGAATTAAATCATGGCTAATCAGGCAGTTGGAATGATTGAAACGAAGGGCCTTGTTTCGCTGGTGGAAGCCAGTGACGCCATGCTCAAGGCGGCCAATGTCCAGATGACAGGTTGGGACAAGGTCGGCAGCGGCATGGTGACGAGTTTTGTAAGTGGAGACGTAGCTGCGGTCAAGGCGGCCATCGATGCCGGCGCCGCGGCGGCCAGCAAGGTAGGTGAGGTCATTGGCGTACACATTATTCCTCGCCCCCATGATGAACTGGCGGCCGTGATGCCCGTCAGCGCCAATGTCAAGGTAAATAAGTAGCAAATAGCGCAAGGCTGTCATGAGCTTTGCCAAGGAGATTTCTTATGAGCGCATTAGGCATGATAGAAACACGTGGGCACACGGGTATAGTTGAAGCAACTGACGCCATGCTCAAGGCTGCGGATGTGGAACTGGTTAAAACCGTTGCCATAGGCGGCGCATACGTGACCGTTATGGTCCAAGGCGACGTCGGATCGGTCAAGGCCGCTGTTGACGCCGGCGCTGAATCGGTTGGCCGTGTCGGTGAGTTGGTTTCGGCCCACGTGATCGCCAGACCGCATGAACAATTGGTCGCTTCCTTTTGATTGACAGTTGCCTGGCATGATCATATTAGTTGTCAACCTGGGGTCTACGAGCTTCAAGTGCAGGCTCTACGACATGTCCGATGACGGTTGCCATGAAACCTTGCTGGCCATCGGGACCGCTGAACGCATCGGCCAGTTATCTGGAAAATGGTCCGTGGAGGCTGCTGATCGCAAAGCCGATGGGATGGCTGATCTGTCGGATCACGCTGCCGCGATTGAACTGTTGTTGAACCAGGTTATTCGTCTTGATGCTGTAGCGAGCCTTTCCGATGTCGAAGCGATCGGTTTCAAGGCCGTCCACGGAGGTCCGATCAGTGGTGCAGTCAAGGTAGACGATCATGTTCTGGCCACCATGGAGCAGTTTGCCGACGTGGCGCCGCAGCACAATCCCCCGTATATCGAGGCCATGAAAGCTTTCGCTGCCAAGTTGCCCGGCGTGCCGCAGGTGGCCGCGTTCGAAACCGGCTATCACCAGCAGATTCCGCTTGCCCGGCAAGTCTACGGCGTACCCTATGAATGGATCGATCAACTTGGCGTTCGCCGTTATGGTTTCCACGGGGCGAGCCATCGCTACATCGCTACACGCATGGCGCAGATTGCGCCTGACTGCGTGAAGTTGATCAGTTGTCACCTGGGCGGGTCTTGCTCGATCAGTGGTATATGCGATGGGCAAAGCGTGGCCAACAGTTTTGGCATGACGGCCCAGAGCGGGGTGTTTCACTCATCGCGTGTAGGCGATTTCGATGTATTTGCCCTGATGAAGTTGCTCGAATCCGGCATGAGCCTCGATGTGATCTGGCAAAAGCTGGGCAAGGAGGGGGGGCTAAAGGGTTTGTCCGGTATCGGTCCGGACATGCGAGAAGTTGAGCAGGCCGCGGCCAATGGCGACGAGCAGGCCAAGTTGGCTGTAGATGCTTTCGTTGAATCATGTCGGCATTACATCGGGGCCTTCCTAGCTGTGCTCAACGGTGTTGACGCACTGGTCTTTACCGGTGGGATTGGCCAGCACAGCAGCACCATTCGCGCAGCGGTTTGCGCCGAGCTGGACTTTGCAGGCATTTGTCTCGACGAAACCAGAAACCGGACTGTTTCGGGTTCAGCTGAATCTCGTATCGATGCCGGCAGTGTCGCGATTTGGGTGGTCCCTACGAACGAAGAAATTATCATTGCCCGTCAAACAGTGGAGGTGTTGTCCCGCCAGCCAGCCTGATTCCCAGTCGTGGCTGCGGCTAATAACGGATCTTCTATATTAAGGAGTGCTCGTCATGGCACAGGAAGCAATCGGCATTATTGAAACCAAGGGTCTTATCGGTGCAGTAGAGGCATTGGATACGTCACTCAAGGCCGCTGACGTGAAGTTCTCGCGTCAGGATAAAGTCGGCAGCGGCTTGGTATCGATCACGGTGACCGGCGACGTAGCGGCGGTCAAGGCGGCGGTGGACGCTGGCGCCGAAGCTGCGCGACGAGTTGGCGAAGTGGTCAGTGTTCATGTTATTGCCCGTCCGAATGAAGCGGTCCAAAAGGTCTAACCGCAGAAATGAGGTGAAGCGTGTTTCTTGCTCGAATCAAAGGTCACGTCGTCGCCACGGCGAAGGACCCGGCTGTCAAGGGCTGTAAGCTGCTGATCGTCGAGCCTTTGAAGGTTGATTACGACGACCCGGATTTGGCCGGCGGTGGTAACGTCGGGGCCGCTCGGTTTGAAGTTACCGGTCGGGCCATCGTGGTCATTGATTTGATCGGTGCTGGTGATGGCCAACTTGTTCTGATCACCCAGGGGTCCAGCGCCCGTCTTGCCGAGGGGCTCAATAAGCTGCCGGTCGATGCCGTCGTGGTAGGGATAGTTGACGAGGCCATGGTGCATGGCACGAAGCTTCAATGATGCCGTTGTTGGTTGCGAAAGTCTACGGACAAGTAAGTTATGAATAATCAGGAACAACTCATTGGCAGTGTGGTGCAGGAAGTCTTGCGGCAGTTGGGCCCACAGCAGACGGTGGTGAACACATCTGCGGGCAAGGTTGCAGTTTCACCTTTGGGGCTGGGCGTATTCAACGACGTTGATCAGGCAGTAGACCAAGCCACCCGCTCGCAGCAACAACTGGTCGCCGCCGGCATGGAGGTGCGATCGGCCATTTGCGATATGTTCAAGCAGCTGTCTAGGCAAAATGCTCAGCAGTGGGGGCGCATCGAGTTTGAGGAGACGAAGATCGGTCGTCTCGATCACAAGATCGTCAAGCTCGAGTTGCTTGAGGCTGTTCCCGGCGTGGAATTCCTCCGTACTGCGGCCCACAGCGGTGACAAGGGTGTCAGTTTCGACGAAGCGGCACCATGGGGTGTCATTGGTGTGATTATCCCCGTGACCCACTCGATTCCGACAATGACGTCCAATGCCATCAGCATGATCGCCGCTGGCAATGCCATGGTGGTCAATCCGCATCCGTCAGGAGCCAAGAGCGCCGTGGTCGGCGCAGTGGCATACAACCTCGCCATAAAGGAACGATTCAATATCGACCCGCTGATCTGTATTATCGAGCAACCAACGCTGCGCTCCGCAGAGGAGATTTTTAAACACGAGGGTATTGCCCTGCTGGCAGCAACGGGTGGGCCAGGCGTTGCCAGGGCAGCACTTAAGCAGCCCAAACGGGCTATTGTCGCCGGGCCGGGCAATCCGCCCGTGGTGGTCGATGAAACTGCCAACTTCGACAATGCGGCCCGCAGCATCATTGAGGGCGCTGCGTTTGACAACAACCTCTTGTGCATAGGTGAGAAGGAAGTATTCGTCGTGTCCAGTGCCTTTGACGCAATGATGGACGCGATGCGCCGCGCCGGGGCCGTGCAACTGACGACGCAGCAGGCCGACGAGCTTGCCAAGGAGGTGTTTTCTTACGAGAAGGACCACTATGCCGTGAAGAAACAGTACGTCGGGGCTGATACCCACGTGCTGGGCCAGCTCGTGGACGTCAATATCCCGGTGGGCACGGACCTGCTTTACGCCGAGACCGACGAAAGCAATCCATTTGTCTCGGAAGAACAAATGATGCCTTTTGTTCCATTTTTGCGAGCGGCGGACTTTGATCGTGCCGTCGACCTGGCTATCAAGTATGAGCACGGCTTCGGTCATACCGCAGTGATTCACTCGAGCAACCTCGACCACATCACCCAGATGGGCCGTGCGGTGAACACCACGCTGTTCGTGGTCAACGGCCCGTCCACGGCGTGCCTAGGCGCTGGGGGCGAGGGTTATGCCAGTTATTCAATTGCAACACCAACCGGAGAAGGGGTTACCAACCCGTTGACGTTTACGCGGTTCCGCCGCGTGGCCGTGGCAGGTGCGCTACGCATGGTTTAGGCAAGTACCATTCGTATTGGCGAGAAATTAGTGAGAAACTGGCGAGAAATTGCCACGAATGTTCCTGGAGAAATCGCATGCGGTTGGCAGTTGTCAGAGGTCGTGCGACAAGTACCGTCAAGCATCGGTCGCTCGACGGATCAAAACT
>CAUZAW010000294.1:0-4347 GCA_963577735.1 Phycisphaerae bacterium
TGAATGCAGCGGCAACGAACGGGCGGCAGCAGGCGTGTTTGAGCCGTTATGTCCGGGCGGAACGGTTACCTTTGTGGGCATGCCCGGCGAGCCGATCGCCTACGACGTCGTGGCCGCTCAGATCAAGGAAGTCAAGGTCAGGCACGTCTTTCGCTATGCCCATCAATATCCCCGGGCACTGGCCCTGCTGGGTAGCGGCAAGATCAACGTCAAGCCGCTGATCACCGAAACATTTGCTTTCGAAGACAGCGTCGAGGCATTTGATTTTGCCTCGAACATGCCCCCGTCATCCGTCAAGGCGCAGATCGAGTTGGCACAATAAGGAAACACAACCCCATGGATATCCGATTCGATGGCAAACGCATCCTGGTGACCGGGGCGGGCAAAGGCATCGGACGTGACATTGCCCAGTTGCTCGCCGCCTGCGGCGGCAAGGTAGTGGCCGTCAGCCGCACGCAGGCCGACCTCGATTCATTGGCCAAGAAAATCAACTGCCAAACAATCAAGGCCGATATCGGCGATGCCGACAAGGCACGCTCGGCTGCCGAGCAAGCCGGCACCGTCCACCTGCTGGTCAATAACGCGGGGATATCCATACCCGAATCGTTCCTCGACACCAAGCCTGAATCGTTTGATCAGACCATGGCAGTCAACGTGCGTGGGGCGATGATCATGTCTCAGGTGGTGGCCCGGGGGATGATCGATCGAGGCGAGGGCGGCGCTATTGTTAACCTATCAAGCCAGGCCTCGCAGGTTGGCCTTGCCGACCACACCGCCTACTGCGCCTCCAAAGGCGCAATCGATCAACTGACACGGGTAATGGCCCTTGAGTTGGGCCCTCACAATATCCGCGTCAACGCCGTGAATCCGACGGTCACCATGACGCCCATGGGCAAAATGGCCTGGGGCGATCCGGCTAAATCCGGACCGATGCTCGCCAATATCCCCTTGGGCCGATTCGCCGAACCCATTGATGTCTCTCACGCGGTAGCGTACCTGCTTAGCGAACAGGCAGACATGATCCACGGCGTTACCTTGCCCGTTGACGGCGGCTTCCTGTCTGTCTAATTGATTTAACTACCTGCCAGTCATGGCCCATGGACAGCCTGCTTGAGCGGCTGCGTGGCCGCCTCCAACTTGTCACCGGGTAACCGCTGATGGGCGAGCACCACCGTCACTGGATTGCGCAGGTAGGTCTGCGCGATCACCTGCAGCAGTGGGGCATCCAGTTGCCGCACCTGCTCCATAAATTGTTTAGACTCATTTGACGCCAGGCCGTAGATTTCGTCGAGTGCCACTTTTTTGGCTCGCTGCGAATTGGATTGCAATGAGAAAAACTCGCGCGTCAGTACGGCTGCCTTGGCGTCGGCCAGCGTCTGCTCGTCAACCAACTCATTTCTAATCCGTTGCACGACTTCCGCCGTGCGCTCCAGCGCCTTGGTCGTCTTGCCCGGCGATGCATTGAAGACAATGCCGATGTAACCCGGCGCCAAGCCCGTCATCTGGCTGCACCAGACAGCGTATACCAACCCTTCCCCACTGCCCCGCAACGCTCGATCAAGCCGGCCGGCGGGAAACCGGCTAAGCACACGTGTCAGCACCTGTGCCGCAGCGTAGTCCTTGTTGTGCCGGGTTAATCCAGGGCCAAAACCAATCTGCACGGCACTTAATGGCTTGTTGGTATGGACCTGACGCACCACTGGTTCAGGCTCGGTTGGTAATCTCAACTCAAAAGGCACCATCGGCGACCGCGGCATGCGGCCAAACAGCGCTTGTATCTGCTCGGCTACCTGCTTGGGATCGATATCGCCGAAAACGGCCAGTACCGACTCCTCGGCGCTGATCCGCTGCCTGTAGTACTTAGCCAAATCCTCTGCTTTTAGTTCTTCGGTCGTCTGCCGCCGTCCATGGGTCATGTACGCCCACGGGAAATCACCAAAATAGCTCTTTCGGAAATGGCGGTGCAACTGGCCATACCAGGAATCCGACTGGCGATCGATGTCTGCCAGAAGACGCGGGCGCATTATCTGCCACTGGCCGTCAGGAAATGTTGGGTTGAGCACCACGTCGGCAAACAGTTCAAGCACCTGTGGCAAATCTTCCTTTAAGCAAACGGCACTGGTGAAACTGGAGTTGTAGCCGCTGTCTGTCGCCAGCGACGCGCCCAGGCCATCGACCAACTGGGCAATCTGCTGGGCCGAGCGTGTTGTCGTGCCCCGGGTACGCATGCGTGCCACGCATTTGTTGAGCCCTTCAAGACCCGGCTCATCTGCCAACAAACCACCGGCTTGATACATCTGCACAGCCACCGCGGGCACAAGCGTGGACCTGCCAACCAGTAGCCGCAGTCCGTTGGGCATCACGAACTGCTGCACCGGTTCGCTGACGGTAGCAGATGATTCGCCTTGCCGTAAGTTGATCATAGTACGGATGCGTTCGACCAGTTGAGCGTTATCCAACTCTACGGGTAGCTGTTCCAGTCCATCGAAACCGTCAGCCAGGACCGGCCTGCGCAATGGTTGAATCTGTTCGCCTGCGGCCGGCAAAAGCGAGATAGTGATCATCCGCCCAGGTGACAGGAAGTGATTGGCCGCCGCCATGACCTGATTGGCAGTGACACTTGTGATCCGTTGTGCATAGTGATCCAGGTAATCCGGGTCACCCATATCGACCAGATTTCGGCCCAGTCGACTCGCCACTGCCTCAGCGGTCTGTCCGCTGTACACGACGTTGGCAATGACCTGACGTTTGGCCCGTGCCAGTTCCTGCCCAGTGATCCCCTCAGTGCCAAGACGATGCACTTGCATCAGGATCAACTGCTTGGCCATCGCGATGACTTGGTCATCCGAGAGCGTGTCTTCATCTTCACCAGCATGGGCGTCCACAAGCTCAGCATCAATACCGAAAAAACCCTCGCCCCAGGCAAAGCTGAGGTTATAGGCCTCGATTTGGTTCGCCACCCGCTGCTCGTCCCGCACGGTGCGTACCAGGCGGCTGGACTCTCCCTGGCCCAGAATAATTGCCAGCAAGTCGAGCGCATAATCGCCGGCGCCGCCCAATCGCGTGCCCGGCCAGACCAACCGCAGCTTCACCCTGGCAATGTCGGCCGTCCCCGGAGACACCTGGCGGGGTTCAGTCACCGCCGGCTCCTCGGGAAACGACAAACGTGGCAGCTTGCCCGGTTGACTGTCGGCCCACAGCCGGGCAACCTGGTTAACCACCTGCCGCTTGTCGATATCACCCGCGACGACAAAGACCATATTGTTGGGCACGTACATGAGCTTGTAAAAGTCATACACCTGGTCGCGCGTGATTTTTAGAAACTCATCGAGATACCCGATCGTTGGATGCCGCGCTGGATGCGTGGCGAAACGCGCCTGCTGCGTTAATTTCCAGAAGATGCGATTCGGGTCACCTTGGCCCATCTCGAATTCGCGCTGAATCACATCCCTTTCCCGATCGAATTCCACCTGGTCGACCCGGCACCACTGCAGCCAGTCACTGAGCAAGTCAACCGCCTCACTCGAAAAGTCACTTGTCGTGTTGATGTAATAACGCACGCTATCCAAACCTGTACTGGCATTGATGGCCGCCCCAATGTGGCCGAGGATGGCATTGTTTTCCTGCTCAGTGCGATTCTCCGTACTTCCACCCGAAACAAGATGCTCCAGAAAATGCGACAGGCCCGCGCCAACATGCTGCTGTTCGTAAATCGATCCCGTCTTGACAACCGCCTGAACCGATACCACAGGAGCCGTATGCAATTCCTGAGCAACGACGACCAGGCGGTTAGGAAGTTGAACGAGCAGACGATCGGGGCGTTCTTGCAAGACAACATACATAGACGAATCCAAGCCGGTCACATGAGTTTGCGCCGCGGCGCAAGCGACGGTCGACGACCACGCCACGCCTAATACCAAGAGCAAAAGCTTCAATCTGTGCATAGCTTGATCTTTGCGCAAGGGCAATATCCAATGACCGCCATATCTCAAAATCAGCTTATCCCGGATTGCCCCACAGGACCATAACGCCACGCCTAACAATCAAAAACCGACATCTTCAACGCTGATTGCCGTGCCATTGCTACACCGTCCGGCCACCATCGATTATGCTCTTACCTAATGAATGCCGCCGACAAGCACAAACCGGTCATCGGCCTGACGGGTGGCATCGGTTCAGGCAAGAGTCTCGTGGCCGGTCAGCTTTGCGCCCTGGCATGCGCGGTAATCGACGCCGACGAACTGGCTCGAAGCGTCATGGCCGAACCGGACGTTTCAGCCCAACTGATCCAGTGGTGGGGCCCAGCCATTCAGGATGCCAACGGCCACATTGATCGCCAAGCTGTGG
>CAUZAW010000295.1:0-4327 GCA_963577735.1 Phycisphaerae bacterium
CTAATAACCACGGAGATCATTATGGGTATCAAGCGTGCGGGATTATTTTGCTTTGCGACCGATTTCTCTGACGAAGGCGTAGACGAAACAATTGCTTATCTACGGGACCTTGGAATTACCCAGTTGGTCTTGGCCAGCGTGTACCACGCCGGTTTTTTCATCTATCCACACAATCCCCGGGTGAAAGTATGCATGCTCGAGGACGGTGTGACCTATTTTCACCCCACGGCGTCGTGTTACGCCGACAGCCCGATCAAGCCAACCATCGCGTCGGTGTGCAAAGAAACAGACTGGTTCGCCAGAACCTGCCAAAGTGCACAAGTTGTAGGCATGGAAATGACGGCCTGGACAGTGTGCCTGCACAACAGTCGCATAGGTCTGCTACACCCCGAGGCGACCATTCACAACGTGTTCGGCGACAGCTATCCACATGCCCTGACGCCGGCCCATCCGTTGGCAATCGCTTACGTACGGGCAACGGTAGCGGACTTGGCCGAGCATTACCCACTGCATTCAATATTTTTGGAAGCACCCAACTACAGGGGGCGTAAACACGGCGGCGATTGGGTAGCGGGCCATCATCACGAACGAAACGGTGTTCATCTGCGAGACCTAGAAGAGCAGTTGCTCGACTTAAGCTTTAACCCAGTAGACGTTAGATCGGCACAGCAAGCAGGCGTGGATGTACAAGCCGTGCGCAAGGCCGTTGCTAATCACCTGCAACGCTATATGGATGCTGCGCCAGAGATACCTGGCAACTTACCTCGGACGATCGACGAGTTTCGCCAATCTGTGCCCGCGTTGATTGACCTGGAGGCACACTATCGTTGTGCCGAGACCGCACTGCTGAAAGTTCTGCAAGAGACAGTTGAGAGCCACGGCGTCAGGCTCATGGGTGGACCTGGCGACCCAGCAATTGATACCGTTCTGGTGGGTGCCTATGGCGAATCCGTGGACCGAACCACTGAGATCCTCCAGAAGGCTAAGGGGCAGCTGCTCCCTGGACAAGAACTGGCCGGGGCTCTTCGCATGGGATTCAACAGCCCAGGCATGGGCACGGCGATTGAATCGGCCCAGCACATGAGCGAGTACGCCAAGGCCCTCGACACGGTGGGCGTTGATGGAATCTATTTCTACAATTACTCCGAATCGCCACGACGTCCGATTGAGTGGATCAAGCCGGCACTACGGTCCGTTGGCTTTACCGGCCTTGCCTCAAGTTAACTTTCAGGAGGGCCGAGGAAAAACTGCTCCCGAGAGAAACCAATAAAATATCCCAACCATCTTTATAGTAAACACTTAAGATAATTACCTATCTAGTATATCCCGCCGCTCCAGAATACCGCCATGGCTTAGCCTCTGGTCGCCACAGCGTGGCTATCCCTCAGCAGACGCCCTAGCAGTGCAACCGATTAGCTGTGTCGTGTGTACGCCACTGCTATTTTGATCGGCATGACCAAAACGCAGGCCGTCTAAACACTTGCCGCCATGTCGTTAAGCCCGTTGTTCTACAGCGTGCGCGTTGGCAGTTTATTGGCATAGTTTTCAAGTATGATAATCCTCAGTCCAGCCGTCACGGCCACACAGAAAGTTCGTCCGTCCAGTTTTTCAAAGATCATGACCAACTCTGACCCCGCACAATCTGAATCTGACAAGACGGATGTGATTGTTATCGGCGGCGGTATCATCGGCACCAGTTGTGCCTGCGCCCTAGCCCAACGCGGCGTAAAGGTCACGCTTATTGAAAAGGGCCAGATCGGACTGGGCTGCTCGTACGGCAACGCGGGATGGCTGACACCCTGCTTTGCTGAGCCCCTGCCCATGCCCGGAATGCTGATGACCTGTTTTAAGTGGCTGCTTAATCCGGACAGCCCCCTGTACATCAAGTTTCGCCCCAACTGGGAGTTTCTACGCTGGAACATGCGATTTCTGGCATCGATGAATCACCGGCAGATGCATGCGTCATTTGAGGCATTGATCGAACTGGCCAAGCACAGCCTTGAAACGTACGCAAAGATGGACGCTGAAAATCCCGGTGAGTTTTCGTACAAGCAAAAGGGCATGTTAAGCGTGGCAGCCAGTCAGTCATCGCTGGACGCGATCAGAACACACATGGAACACGTCAGTCATCACGGTGTAGTCGGGCGGGTGGTGGAAGCCGACGAGGTTCGCCGCCTTGAACCGGCCCTGACTTGCAACGAAATTGTCGGCGGGGTTCACTTTCCTGATGAAGCGCACTGCGAGCCACTGGAGGCAGTGCAGGCGATGCATCGGAGGGCTGAGCGTTTGGGGGCCGTGATCCTGCCCAACACGGAAGTTTTCGACATCGAATTCAACCATAAGCGTATCGAGGCCGTGCAGACGACGCGGGGGCGGATGTCCGCGGATCAATATGTACTGGCAACCGGCTCGTGGTCGACACGGATTGGAAAAAAGCTGGGCGTGCGTGTGCCCATAATGGCGGGCAAGGGTTACGCGGTGCACGTTGAGCCCTTCGACCCGCTACCGAGCATGCCCCTGATGCTGGCCGACGTAAGGGTAGGCTTAACGCCCCGGGCGGCATCCATCAAGTTTGCCGGCACACTTGAACTGGTGGATAGCGAAGATCAGCGGATTACAGCGAGGCGAGTGAAGACGATCATTCGTGGTGCGCAGCGATTTTTGAACGTGTCGCAACCGCCTAAGATTGTGGAAGTATGGCGAGGGCTGCGACCGTGCACGCCCGATGGTGTGCCCATCATCGGCCGGCCGCCGCGATACGACAACCTCATACTAGCCACCGGCCACCAGATGCTGGGCCTGCTCTCGGCCCCGGCAACCGGACAACTCGTCTCCGAAATCACCTGTGGCGACCACACGACGTTCGACCCGCGACCCTTTAGACCGACACGATTCTAACCCTCTACTGGCGATGGCGCAAAACAAATACGATCGCGTCAATCTCGACAAGCTTAGTCACCAAACGCGTGCACCTGACGACCGGTCCGCCGGTGAAAAGCCGCAGGTCAGTACTGCGGGGCGAATTCGTCTGTTTATCATTCCACTGTCGGTTCTGCTGTGCGCCTTTCAGGCGTTACTGACGCTGCTCGGCTCGAATTACGGCAAGATGTGGGTGACGTCAACGCTGATTCCCGTGGTGGGGTTTGCGGTGCTGATGTTCCTGGTGCTGGCGGCCAACCCGCTGCTTCGGTTGTCGCGAGTGATCCAACCGTTTAGCCGGGCGGAACTGATGAGTTTGTTCGCTTCGATGCTGGTGACAGCCGGCATCGCGACGTTCGGTCTGACCGAGCAGCTTGTGCCATTGGTCAGTTCGCCTTGGAATCCTGAATGGAATGTTCCACAGGCACGTTGGGAACAGCAGGTGTTGCCTCATTTGAATCCCAAACTGTATCTAACCGTGGCTGACGATGCGGTAATGGAGGAAAAAGAATCCGCAGCCGTGGCGCTGGAGATGGTACGCGCCGAATTAAAATCGACGGCATTGGCAATGAACGGTACCGAGGCCGGCCTCCCTGTGGCCCCGTTGGAGGAGGCATTGCAGACGTTGGTGGCCATAGTAAACGGCACGTACGTGGAGCATGGTGAATTCGAGCGGGCTAAATCCAGGGTGCACAGCGAACAAGACAGGATGAGCAACTTTAGTCTAAAGGCTTATGAGTCCGCATTACCAATTATCGAAACCTGTTACCGCCACAACAGCGATGCCCATACGATCAAAATTTTTCGTCATAGCGTAGAGGTAGCGACACCGCAATCGCCAGCTAACTGGACGGATTGGTGGCAATATTACCGACAAGTGTTCAAGAAGGTGCCGTGGGCAACGTGGGCAAGACCGCTGTCCTACTGGCTGATCTTCATCTTCGGCTGCTATGGCCTGTTTTACTTTTTGACTTTCGTCGTAGTCGGGCACTGGACCCAACGCGACAAATTAATTTTTCCACTGGCCAAACTGCCCGAAGCGCTCATTGATGATCCCACTGGCCCACGGCGATGGTGGCCGCGCACCTTTTGTACCATCGCCTTCTGGTCCGGGTTTGCCCTCAGCTTCTCCATTCTCAGCTACAACGCCATGGCCAACGCGCAGTTGCTGGCGGGCCTGGGCAAGATCAATCTTGGTATTTCCCAAGCTTACGTTGATGCGATAACGAACATATCCTGGCTTGAGGGTCTCAAGGGTGAAGGCACTACAGGACTTCACTTTTTGGTGGTCTTTACTGTGATTGGCATCGCGTTTATGCTGCCCACCGAGATAAGTTTCTCGACCTGGTTTTACGTCTGGGTGGGCAAGTTAATCATTCTCTTTGCAACATGGATCGGCCTGGGGCGT
>CAUZAW010000296.1:0-4326 GCA_963577735.1 Phycisphaerae bacterium
GCTGCAATCCAGACAGACCGGCAACGCATCGAAAAGCGCACGACACAAGTCAGCATCGATGGGGCCAGCTTCTTCAGCAACAACCAGTACACGAAACACGAACACATTCTAGAACTCGTCGAACGCTATCGGCATAGTGATGTGGGCAAAGTGATCTGGGCTGTCTGCTACGGTGACATGACCAATTACCCGTCAAAGGTGGGTGTGTTTTCAGATGGCCCAAACACCATTCCCTTGCGACACATGCCAGCCAACAACAGTTACGCCGCATATATGAAAGTACGCCAGGACTCCATTAGGGAACTGACGTCGGCCGGAATTCTTCCCCAAGCTGTCGCCGCCAAACACGTCCACTCGATGGGATTGCGGTTTGACCTGATGTATCGCCTGGCAATCCAAGGCCCCTTGCCGCCCCGCAAAGGCCTGCAAAAAAATAAATCCTTCGTCGAACGTCACCCGGAATTTCGCATGGTGATGCAAGATGGAACACCAATTGAAAAGGCCAGTTATGCATTCCCTGAAGTCCGTGAACTGATGTTGGAGATCATCCGCGAATCCATGATCGCCTTCGATGCCGATGGTGCTAACCTGTGCTTCGTTCGCGGCACGGAGTTTGTTTTGTACGAACAACCGGTACTCGACGACTTCCGAAAACGTCATGATCAAGATGCACGCAAATTCAATGTCAGCGACCCGCGCATGATGCAGCTCCGCGCCAGTTATCTGACCCAGTTTGTACGCGACGCCCGCCGAGTGCTGGATGAAGTCGGCGCAAAAAAAGGCAAACGCCTCGAACTTTCGGCCTGGGTATTCCCCGAATTGGATCGCAACCGCCGCAATGGCACCGACGTAGACAGCTGGATCCAAGCGGGACTGCTCGACAGCGTGATCACTCTTGGCGATCCCCTTGACCCAAAATTGATCGCCGTCGCCAAAGCGCACCAGTGCCCTGTCATTCACCACCCATCAGGTGATCTGAACGTGGCCAGCGCCTTGGCCAGCTACACTGCCGGCGCGGACGGCATCGCAGTTTGGGACTGCGATGGCATTCAGGATTCGCCAGCCGCCTGGGCTGTAACACGCCGGCTCGGCCATCGCAGCGAACTGACCCAGCCAGCCTTCCATCCGCCACCCATGAGGAAAATCCGTCTTCAGTCGATCGGTGGAAGCGATGTGCTCCAAGGTCTCTGGCATTCAGCCTACTCCGGCGGCTGAAAACACCTTGTCTGGTGCCGGATGATCCAACAGTAAAACAGGCTCGCTGTGCCGCAAATGCCCGTTCCATCTTATCGATTCGATTCGTTGGATGACATCGCTTGGTGAAACATTGTTGTTAGGACGTTTGCTTAAGCGTCCAGCGGATGGCCACGGCCGGCAACAAAAAGAAGACCAACAACAGCTGCTTCATATTTCCTAACCAGGAAAAAAGCAGCGCGTTGTATTCCGGGCGCGGAATATCCAGCATCCAGCTGTGAACGGCATAACACCAGTCAGCAAGAAAGAAGACAGGAATGCAAGATAAGATCAACAGGCCAAATCCAAGCAGGCACGTGCGGAACAACACGCTGGATATCAACAGTGCAATCGCCCGTGTCTTGTTATCGATAGCGATCATAAAAAGCTCCTTTAGCAGAGGGGGAAAACGTGAAGGCGAAGCACATAGCAACTGCATGTCCAGCAATTGGCAGCTGGGGCGGACGACCTGCGCGAGAATTCTTTCTATCGACAGCACCCGATTCGATAAAAGACGTATAACACCAATCAAACTCACATTCCTATCAATCCGGCTGCAGATTGCGATTCGGTTTCTCCGACAATCTCGACAATGCCATCCATCATCTTTAATGTGCGACAATACTCCGGCCAAGAGGGTCAACGGGTTGCTATGGATCAACGACTTCTTGAAGACCACGGATGCAACGGTCACTGGACTGGCGCGTGTGATTGGCCGTACGGTGTTGTTTCCAGTAACCCCGAATCCACCGCGTTGACCTGGATCGCGATTTATGATCCAGGCCCTTCGGCGGCGGCAAGCCGTTGCTGAATGTCATCCAACACCCGCGTCAAGTCGGCAACCGATTCGATCACATAATGGGCACCCACGGCGAAGAACGCTGCCTCGGCGGCTGCCACCCGTTCCCGTAATTCAGCCGCTTCAACCTGTTGAGTTTGTTCCCAAGTGAGTCCTACCAGATTCCCGCTCTTGGAAATTCCTACCGTCCACATGCCCGCGTTACGACCCGCTTCGATGCCTACGGGCGTGTCGTCCACTTTGACGATCGCTGCCATGGGATAGACATTCAAGCGACGTGCGTTTTCCACGCACATCCAAGGTGCTGGCCGCCCGCTGGCCACGTCATCCGCACATAGTACGCAATCCGGCTGGAAACCTTGTCGCCGTGCCTCGGGCAACACAACGTCCATCAAAGGCTGGCTATAACCGGTACTGGAGCCGATCTTCAGGCCGCGACGACGACATTCCGCTACAGCTTGCTGCGTGCCGGGGATCAGTTGACTATGATCGTCGAGACACTTCAACTGAGTCGGCAGGAATTGCGCGTAGAGCTGGTCGATCTCCTGCTCACCGGGCAGGTTCCCAACTAATAGGCAAATTGATGGGCCGGCTTGCCTATCTTAAAGACTAATAGGCAAATTACTAATGGACACCAATGGCCCCCACATGCGGCCGGTGGTTTTTCGAGCCCTGCTCAGCCGCGGCACCCAAGGTGGTCAGTCAATTCGGCACAATACCCGCGGCAGTCACGATGCCGGCCGAACGCCCAAGAAAATCGCGACGGCTAGGTCCTGAGCCGTTCATGGTAAACTCATTTCTTTCGTTCGTCGCGCCGCCTGGTCGTCAATCCTTGGCTCCCCCCGGACGGGCCTGGTGGAGGCCCTTTTGGCTGGACACCGGACATGATCTGGTCATTATCCTTGATTGGCATATCAAGAACAAGCATTCATGCGGGCGATTCCTATTTCCGGTCCGGCAGCGGCCAGCGGACTACTTCGGTCACGTTTTGTTGACCGGTGGTCTGTTTCATATAGGCCCGGACGGTACCGCTCGTGATGAGGCTGCCGTCGGCCGGCTGCAAAGGCCGGTGTACATATCCGCCCAGGGCGCCAACTGCACGGGATGATCACGGTCCCAAGTCTTGCCACCGACGGTGGACTCGGCAATCAGGGTCTCCTCAAACCTGTCGGCGGTCCTGGAGAGACTCGCTGCCGGAGCACCTACGGTCAGTTGCGCTGTGGCACCGCCGGCAGCGCTACCCCACTAGTCGTCGATAATTTTTATGGGGTCGACAGACCCAGCGACGGTTTGCCAACCATTCACTGTGAGGTGGCCTCGCATCATGCAAACGGAGTCGAATCGTAGCGATTCCAAAATAGTTGCGACAGCCGCCCTCTGGTGATATTGTGATAAACTACCTGGGAAAAGTACCTGGTATCAGAAACAAACGGTAAACGAGTTCGCCGAATTGAAGTGACATGAACGTACTGGTTACAGGGGCTACCGGGTTTATCGGCTCGGCGGTGGTACGTAGTCTGCTAGGGCGTGGCCACGCCGTGGTTGGCCTGGTGCGCGAGCCTGCGCGCGGTTGTTGGCTGGAAGAGTTGGGTGGTTCGCTGGCCGTGGGCGAAATGGACCGGCCCGAGACCTATGCGCCCCTGGTATCCCGGGTCGACGCGGTCATTCACACGGCACAGCCCAAGCCGAGTGGGCGGTGGAACAGGCGGCGCATCGCGGCCATGCACCAGTCAGATGCCCTCATGACCCGCACGCTGGCCGAGGCGTGCCTGGTGGAAGAGAAGTTGTTGATCTACACCAGCGGCGCGATGGTCCACGCGGGCGTTGGCGAAGAGTGGATCGATGCGGCGACTGGGGTGCGGCCATGTTTGCTCGCCAGGGGCCACGCAGAAATGATTTCTGAACTAGCGGCGCTGCATCGCAGTCGTGGCCTGCGGGTGATGGTCATGACTCCCGGCTTGGTGTACGGTGCCGGCGGATTCTTCCGGGAAACGGTCGAGTTACTGTTGCGCGGCCGTTACCGAATTATGGGCAACGGCGCTAACTACTGGAGCCTGGTGCATGTAGCAGACCTGGGCGAGGCCTACGCCCTGGCCTTGGAAAGTGGCAGCGATGGTGAAAACTATTTCGTGAGCGACAAGGTGCCGCTGAGGCGGCGCGAGGTGATCGACCGGGTCACCGATGCGCTGGGACTGCGACGGGTCGGACGGGTGCCGGCATGGGTGGTTGGCCTGTGGTTGGGGTTCCCTTTGGTGGAGGCGATCAACGCCTCGATCCGGATGCGAAGCGGTCAT
>CAUZAW010000297.1:0-4308 GCA_963577735.1 Phycisphaerae bacterium
ATACGCGTTGCTTCACGCTCAGCGGCAAATTGCTGGTGCTGGCCAATGGCCCTCCTGTCCTTGGTATTCTGCAGCCAAGTACCGTTGTAGTTCCTGGAACATCCGATCTGGACCACGATGCAGAGGCTGACTATTGCCTGTAATGTATGGGTTCGCACCGTCATGGGATGCCTCTTGCTATGGGCCATCAAGCAACCGGGGGTTCCGTCCGTTCACGATGTATCGGACGGAGTTGGACCCCAACATGCATGATCCCGGATCAAAAATATTTATCGGACCACTCGTGTCCACCGCTTGAGACCCAGCCCAGATCAGCTGTCAGCAGGACATTAATCGGGTCAGCAAATGACAATAAGGGCAATTGCATGATTACAGGCCATTCCAACACCTAGCTGGGACACTGGCACAAGCTGCAGATTTTGTCCAGAATGTACATGATTTACCCAAGAATCAAAGAAGCTCATTGACGGGCAAATGGACCTTATAGACTGTGACCCCAGTGTTAGAGCCAAAATGGCAGTACCTGACTGGGTTGGGTAGTACGGTGCTGATCACCTATCTGGCACTTCTGCTGCTCATCTCGATCTATGGTTTGCACCGCTACTGGTTGGTGTTTCTGTTCTGTCTCCACAGCAAGCGCCAGGCAAGACCGGCGGGCTGTTTTAACATGTTGCCATCGGTCACCGTTCAGTTGCCGATGTACAACGAGGGTCCCGTAGCCCGCCGTATCATCGACGCCGCCTGCAACATTGACTATCCGGCCGACAAGATACAGATTCAGGTTCTGGATGATTCGACAGATGATTCACAGGAGATTGCCCGCCAATGCTGCCAGTCGTGGTCGGCCCGCGGCGTGAACATCCAGTACCTGCACCGCGCGACACGGGCCGGCTATAAGGCAGGCGCCTTGCGCGATGCCACGCCACTGGCTACAGGCGAGTTTATTGCCATGTTCGACGCCGACTTTCTGCCACCTTCCAGATTTTTACAGGAAGTGATTCATTACTTCACCGATCCACAGGTGGGCATGGTGCAAACGCGCTGGACACACCTAAACCGGACAGATTCTCTTCTGACACGCTGCCAAGCCCTTTTTTTAGATGGCCATTTTGTCATCGAACATACCGCCCGATACTGGTCGGGCAGATGGGTTCATTTCAACGGCACGGCGGGCATCTGGAGGCGCCAGACGATCCAATCGGCAGGCGGTTGGCATCACGACACGCTTACCGAAGACCTGGACCTGTCCTATCGCGGCCAATTGGCCGGTTGGCGTTACGTCTATTTATCCGATGTGACCTGCCCAGCCGAACTGCCTCCGGAAATCAATGCCTTCAAGACACAACAACATCGCTGGACCAAGGGTTCAATCCAAGCGGCGGTCAAGCTGTTGCCGCGCCTGCTACTCGCGTCGGCTCCACTTCGGGCCAAGATCGAAGCGTTTTTCCACCTGACCTGTCCGATGGTTTACCTGTTCGTCACGCTGCTCATTTTACTGTTGCTGCCCATGCTGGTGATCAACCGCCACCGGTTCGAACACCTAACCTTGGCAGCCACGCTACTGACTGCGATGTGCATGACATTCGGCACCACATCAGTCGCCGTCTTTACGTTGACCAGCCAGTACGCCCAACGCCGATCGGTGCTGGGCACCCTAGCGCAACTTCCGCTGATGATGAGCCTGGGCATAGGCATCTCGGTTAATAACGCGGTGGCGTGCATTGAAGCATTGATCGGTTACCGCTCGCCTTTCGTGCGAACGCCCAAATACAACGTCCAAACCGGCACAAAAGCGCCCAGTTTCTCTTCAACAATCGGTGCCATTAAACCAGAAATGCCAATGTCCTCGTTCAAAGTGGGGATGGCATTGTTCGAAATAGTGATGGGTCTATATGTATTGGCGTGCATTTACCTGGCAGCGCAACAGAAAAACTCCGTGATCAGCGTGCCCTTCCTGGTGCTGTTCGCCTGCGGCTACTTTTACGTCGGATTCAACAGCCTTTTCCTGTACTGGCAATCGCGGCGTATGGCACGGCAATGGCTCCCCCAACCGTCATAAAAATACAAACCATGCCAAGGTGTTTTTTACAAGTCCCTTGGCTATCAATCGTCTACATCTGTTCGATGACGCCGATGCCCAGAAGGTGCAGGCCTCGTTTTAGGGTATGGGAGACCATATCGCACAGGTATAGTCGGCTATCACGCGTGGCCTGATCGGGAGCGGTGAGCACAGGACAGTTCTCATAGAACTGGTGAAACGACGACGCCAACTCATACAGGTAAGTGCATAACCGGTGCGGTTCGAGACTGTCGGCAACAGCAGCAACGACGCCAGGAAATTGAAGCAACTTGATTGTCACTGATCGCTCGGCAGATTCAGCGACGGAAATGGTTCTGCCCTGACATTGATCCGAGTCAACGTTACCCTTACGAAAAATTGAACGTATACGCACGTAGGCATTTTGCAGATAGGGAGCTGTATTACCCTCGAGTGCAAGCATCCGGTCCCAGTCGAACACGTAGTCTTTAATACGGTCACTGGACAGATCGGCGTACTTAAGCGCGCCGATGCCCACCGTGTGGGCAATCTGCTTTTGTATATCTGGCGACAGGTCGGGGTTCTTCTGCTCAATAATCGCAGCAGCACGCTTCTCGGCCTCGTCGAGCAGGCCGACAAGTTTGACAGTTCCGCCTTGGCGAGTTTTGAACGGCTTCTTGTCCTTGCCGAGGATGGTACCGAACGGAACATGTTCTACCCGCACAGTATCTGGCAACCAACCTGCTTGACGGGCCACGGCAAATACCATCGCAAAATGCTGCGCCTGGCGGGCATCGGTTACGTAAATGATACGATCCGCTTCAAGCTCCTGAACACGAAAACGCACTGCGGCAAGGTCGGTTGTCGCGTACAGATAACCGCCGTCGCTTTTTTGTACAATTAGGGGTAGTGGGTCACCGTTGCGATCCTTGAAGCCATCGGGAAACACCACACGCGCCCCTTGGCTTTGTTCCAGATGCCCGCCTGCATCCAGCGCACTGATCACCTGTGGCAAAGCTTCGTTGTAGGCGCTTTCGCCACGGACATCGTTGTCAGTTAATCCCACGTTGATTCGTTGATACACCTGTCGAAAATGCTTTTGACTTTCGCTGACAAGTTGGGCATAAAACCATGCCGTGTCAGTATCACCCTGCTGTAGTGAAATCACGCGACGACGAGCACGGTTGGCGAAGCCCTCATCCGCATCGAACTGTAGCTTTGCCAGACGATAAAACTCATCCAAGTCTGGAATATCTAGGGGCAACGGTGTATGTGGCTCAAGGCCCTGGTCAACCAGATACTCAATCATCATGCCGAACTGGGTGCCCCAGTCGCCCAGGTGGTTTTGACGAATGACGCGATGGCCCAGCGCATCCAATACCCGGGTGATGCAATCACCGATGATGGTGGACCGAATGTGCCCGACGTGCATTTCCTTGGCAACGTTGGGACCTGAGTAATCGATGACGACACTTTGCGGTGATTCAGCGCGTACCACGCCAAGGTGCTTGTCCCCAGCCAATGACTGAAGCTGGCGGATCAGGAAATCACTGCGAAATATGAGGTTGATAAACCCCGGCCCAGCCACCTGAGGATCTTCGCAAATATCCTCCAAATCAAGCTTTTCAACGATCTGCTCGGCAAGAACACGAGGCTTGGTCTTCAGTTGCCGGCCCAACCCCATGGCCACATTAGCTTGATAGTCTCCGAATTTTGGGTTCGAGGAAACCTTCAGGAGAGGATCGGTGGCCGCGTACTTATCGCCCAGCACCGCAATGATGGCAGACGCAAAACGGTCACTCAGGATGGTTTGGATATCGGCCAATACGTTGTGTCTGCCGGGCATGCCTGACGGTATTTTATCCAGCGAAGTTTAGCGTCAAAATGCGCACGGGACATATTATTCATTGGCCTCGGCCTGCAATTCCTTGCTACGGTAGTTGAGTTGTGCCTTGAGTCGGGCAAGAATCGAGCTATGCATCTGGCTGACGCGCGATTCGGACAGGTCCAGCGTGACGCCTATTTCCTTCATAGTCATCTGCTCGTAGTAATAGAGAATAACGATCAGCCGTTCGGCGCGCGATAGTCCTTGAGTAATCAGGTCCTTCAGGTCACGCCGCTGGACGGTAGATAACGGGTTGACCTGCTTGTTGTCTTCGAACACGTCAATCTCACGGACATCCTTGTTGGAATCAGTCTCGTACCATGTGCGGTTTAGGGACACCACGCCTGTAGCGCCGGCATCTTTATTAATCTTGGAATACTCGTCT
>CAUZAW010000298.1:0-4244 GCA_963577735.1 Phycisphaerae bacterium
CATAGTTTTCCAGCCATAGACAAAACCTATCCGTTGGCAAGTAGGGCACAGCCACTTCTATCCGGCATGGCAAAAGCGGTATGCTGCCGCTTACCAAGTCACCATCGTCCTTAGCCGTAACCTGGCTGGGCAGATAAGCATCCATTGAGTACGGATAAACCTGTCGCGTCGGGTCAAGGTCCCGGATAGGCAGCAACTGGATCGGGCCAGACCGATACCGGGACTCCACCGGCGCCACCGGCGCAACTGGGCATTGGTCTATTGACGTTAATGTTGGCTCAATATTTTTTGTTTCTACATCGGTAGATTTTCTTCGCAAGTACCTCCGTTGCAGCGGTACAGCTGCAGGATGATCGCTACTGGTCTGCTGGCCCGACTCCAGTTCTGACTCACCACGACTGTAGGCACAACGAAACCCTATATACCCGACATATCCGTTCAACGGCGGGTGTAATGTCCGGTTGGCACAGAGGAACTGGTAGGGGGCGCTGAACGTAAAATTGCCGCCCATCATCGTCAGCCCGTCATCAACCCACTCAGACACATTGCCGGCCATGTCCATCACGCCGTACTCGCTGCAATCTTCTTTGAAGCTGCCGACGGGGGCGGGGAAACCCGGTAATGCACTCGAAATACCGTCATCCATCTTGCAAGCGCCGGTCCGCCAATGGTTACCCCATGGCCAGAGCCTACCGGCAACACCCCTTGCGGCTTTCTCCCATTCGGCTGCCTTCACCATGCGTTTGCCCGCCCACCGCGCATAGACCTTGGCATCCTCGTGGTTAACCCCCGCCACCGGCCCGTGCTCAAGCCAAGCCGGATATCCCCGGTCAACCCACGGCAAGGGCGGTCGATAGCCCGTATCGTCTGTAAAGGTTTTGTATTGTTGGTTCGTGACCAGATTTTTATCGATGTAGTAACTTGGAAGATCAATCTGCTTGTAACTCTGGGTATGAAACAGGTCCGCGCGAATCGCGTATTGCTTGGCCATTTCATGTATTTGCTGCGCCGTCAGGCCCGAGATGAATGGGCCACCTTCAATTTTAATCATCTGGTCGGTGATGTCCGCCTGTTTATTGCGCATTGGTTAATACTGTCTGGCATTTAATGCCACGTCTACGCATGGCTTACCCTGCGATTATATTGACTTGGAACGTGTCGCAAATCCATGTGAATTACGGCCAACATACTTGTAGACACAAGCTCCATGCGTACGCAAGAGACTTTTACTTATATCCTGCAGTGGACGTGATGATGGATCTGCTAAGATACGATGGTTTTGAGTTCACAGCTCAATCGATACTTCTAGCTGATATGTCAGTAAGGCAAGCACATGTTTGAAGTCGCACAACACAAGTTGGAGTTGTCGCATTGATGGCCCGTTTGAGCTATATCATCCTGGATCAGTTGTCGTCATTTGATTGTGATGACGACATCTGCCGCACCTTGGACCTTTTATCGCAATATGGTTATGAAGGTGTCGAGTTTAACATCACCGAACCCTTAGGCGTCGAGAAGGATTCACTGGCAAAATGGCTGGCCGATGCCGGGTTGGTGTTGGCTTCATTCTTAACCGGCCAAGCCTACGGTGAGCAGTGCTGTCTGAGTTCTCCCGACGCATTGGCACGAGAACGAGCAGTTACTCAATTGATCAGCTGCCTGGATACGGCACGCCAGTTCGATGCCCTGCTGGTAATTGGGCTCTTGCAAGGGCTGCGCAGCGACGAGCCTAATACTGAAATTGCCAACCAACGCATTGTTGCGGGGTTACGCCGCATTGCGGCAGAGGCAGAAGCCAAGGCGGTTGAACTGGTCATCGAGCCGGTTAACCATTTACAGGTTGGATTTAATAATTCCGTTGCTGAAGTGCGATCACTGATAGACCGCATCGGATCGCCGGCCATCAAGCCGATGGTTGACACCATACACATGAATATCGAGGAGCGTTCGCTGACCCAGCCGATTCTTGAATGTGGGGCACAACTGGCTCACGTCCACTTGTGCGAAAGCAACGGGTCCCACTTCGGCACGGGCCATATCGACTTTGCTTCGGTACTGCGGGCATTGGATGAAATAGAATATGACCGCTTTGCGTCGGTTAAAATCTATCGCGGGACCAAGTTGGAGCAAGACGCACGATCCGCAATTGAATACATACGTAGCGTGATGGAGATGGGACTTTGATGGTAACGGTTAAGACAGAAAGTCGTCGGCAATATCATCCTGCTGACAGGCGAGGATATGGTTTGGACAGAGATCCATGTTCTGCAAGTCAAACCGCCGTATAGCCGCCGTCAATTGTCAGGTTGGAGCCGGTCATGTAAGCGGAGGCATCACTGGCAAGGTATACGGCCAAGGGGCCCAATTCCTCGGGCCGGCCGGGCCGACCCATGGGAATGCGCCTTAGCCACTCGGGACCGATCCGGGGATCATTGAAGTATTGGTGGGTCATGTCGGTGGCCAAGATGCCCGGACTGATGGCATTGACACGGATGCCGTGTTCGACCCATTCAATGGCCAAGCTCCTGGTCAACTGCACGACGGCCGCCTTGGAAGCGTTGTAAGCGGCCTGACGCTGGGGGATATTGACGATCTGGCCGGACATCGACGCGATGTTGATGATGGAACCGGACCGTTGTTCGATCATGTGCTTGCCGGCCGCTTGGCAGCAGTAAAACACACCGTTGAGATTGACGTCGATAACCTTCTGCCAATCGGTGACCGAGACCTGCTCGGCGGGACTCCAGTGGCCGATGCCAGCGTTGCAGACCAGCACATCTAGTCGACCGAATCTTTTGATCGACTGGCGGACTGTTTGCTCTACATCATCCGGATCAGTCACGTCGGTCTCAATGGCCAGACCGTCGCTTCCCAAGGCCTTGACGGCCTCGGCAGCGTGGAACCCTAACTGGGGATCAAGTTCCGCAATAACCACGTCTGCGCCGGCATTGGCCAGCGACAGTGCCAACTCATACCCCAAGCCCCGCCCGGCGCCGCTGACCATCGCGACTTTACCGGTCAGGTTAAACGGATCGCTAATCATCGTCGGTCTCAATCAATGCAGGCCAGACAGAACACCGCCCAACATGAACGCCGCGTCGAAACCGTCAGGTAGGCGTGGCTAGACATGAAAAAACGCCCGCTGATGAACGAGCGTTTTAACATAGAATATTCGTTTACCGTCACTTTACTTGATCTCGACCTCAGCTCCCTTTTCCTTGAATTTCTCGGCCAAGGCGTCTGCATCTTCCTTTGAGATACCTTCCTTGATCGCCGTGGGCGCCGACTCGACAAGATCTTTGGCCTCTTTGAGCCCAAGACCTGTCTCCTCGCGTACGGTCTTGATGACCTGGATCTTCTTGTCTCCGATGCCGGTCAATACGACGTCGAAAGTAGTCTTTTCCTCTTCCTCGGGCTCAACGTCAGCCCCCCCGGCCACCATCACCGCACCGCCGGCTGCAGGCTCAAGACCATACTGGTCCTTGAGGTAATCCTTCAGGTCAACTGCCTGCTTGAGCGTCAGCTCGGCGATCTTGTCGCCCAGCGATTTAATCCCAGCATCCACTTCCACCGTTGCTGCTGCTTGTTCTTCGTCTGCCATTTGTCAATACTCCCAAACATGTGCATGTCCAAGAGGTGATCGAACATCGATCATTTAACCCGCCATGGGGCCAGTCGGACACGAAATTATAAATTGAAACACCGATCGCCATTCAACCCCAATAAGGGCCGGCGTCAACCGGTTTTAGCAATCACCTCTCCCTTTTCCAGTTTGTCCTCAATGCTGCTGAGAATGGAAGCAATCTGGTTGCCGGGACTGACTGCGGCGCCGATCACCTGGCTTGCAGGCCCGAGCAGGACTTGAATCACCTGCCCCTGCGCTTCATCGCGTGTCGGGTATTTGCTCAGACGATCAACCTCGTCGGGGCCGAACATCTGGCCCTCCATCAGGGCGCCTTTGAACTTGAGATCGACCTGCTTGGCCTTGCTGATCAGTTCTCGGGCGACCTCGACGACGCTGTCAGCGCCGTAGACGATCGCGCAGGGACCGTCGAGAAGGGTAGCCAAATCCTGTAATGGCGTGTCCGCCCAGGCCCGCTTGGCCAAACTGTTCTTGATCACGGTGATCTTGATCTGCTTCTGCGCCAATTCGTTGCGCATCGCGTTGTTTGCATTGGCGTCAATGCCGCGGATGTCGATCATCACGGCGTTTTCCAACTCCGCAAAGCGAGCGCCGTACGATT
>CAUZAW010000299.1:0-4218 GCA_963577735.1 Phycisphaerae bacterium
GAATCCTCTGCGGCCCTGAGGTCGCGGCGTGGTATCGATCCGGGCAAGTTTGGCGTTGGTCACCAGTTCGAACTCGATACGTGTTTTGTCCGTGGATGGCGTTGCCTTGGGCGTTGTCGGCGTCCAAATACAGCCCCCCATGCTTAGCCCTGCCAACGCCAGCATTACGATAATCAAATATCTGGTTCGATTCATCGCGTAACTTTTTTCCTGTCTTGATTGAACCACCATCAGGCACTGGCTCAACTTCCTGGTGGCATTGTGTTATTTATCGGCCGGTTGGATCGCCAAGGTTACTGTAACCAGAAGCGGACCCAGCCTGATATTATAATGCGTCTAATCCAAATCTGGATGGCTCAGGCCCCTGCTTTTCTTCTGCTCACGGGCTCCGATCCTGCCTCGTATTTTGCTATGTGATCTGCTGTGTGACCAATTGCCGAGCCCAGTCCCTGATCTGGTCGCGGACGGTTTGAAATAGTTGTTCCAACTACACTTGGTCCGTGGTCGGAGAATCGGGATCTTCAAGCGGCTGATGGATCACCTGCCCCGCATTAGCAAAGCTAGGGCAGGATTGGGCAGCCCGATCACACACGGTAATGACCATGTCGAATCGATCGTTGCGGTAGCGGTCGACATGATCTGACCTGTGCTGCGATATGTCCACCCCGGCTTGGGTCATCACTTTCACGGCCAGCGGATGCAACTGTCCGGGCGTTGTGCCGGCACTGGTAACGTTAATGCGGTGACCTGCAAAATGGCGGATCCAGCCTTCAGCCATTTGCGATCGGCATCGATTGCCCGTGCACAACACCATGACTCGCTTCATTGGTGTTTCGGTCATGATTCAGGCTCCGCTTCCGGCGGCCAGTGTGATGAATCTATTTGCACGGGTAATTGTGGTATTGTCTCGATGAACATGCGGCCGTATGCCTTGTTGATGATGCGGCTGTCAAGCACCACCACGCTGCCGTAGTCATCACGAGATCGGATCAGACGGCCGAATCCCTGTTTGAATTTCAGCACTGCCTCAGGCAGGGAGTATTCCATAAATGGGTTGCCACCTCGCGACTTTATCAACTGCATACGTGCTTCGATCAGCGGACGGTCAGGTACGGTAAAAGGCAATCGGGTGATAATCACGCTACGCAACGCTGAGCCTTGTACGTCGACACCCTGCCAGAAGCTGTCTGTGCCCAGCAGCACTGCATTACCATCGGCACGAAATCGGTCCAACAAGGTGGTCCGCTGTTCGCCTTGGCCCTGCACGAGCATGGTCAGTCCCTGCCGGGCCAGTAGCGGACCTAGGGCATCAGCAGTGGTCTGTAGCAGGCCGTGGCTGGTAAACAGCACGAACGCACCGCCTAGGCAACGTTGCACATAGTCTGCAATGGCCGGCACAAGATAGCTGACGAACTTGCTGTCGTTGGGTTGGGGCATGTCCTGTTTAATAATCAATTGGGCCTGGCGTTGGTAATCAAATGGCGAACCAAGCAGAAGCGTCTTCGCCTCCGGACAACCGAGGCGGTGCTGGATGTGCTCAAACGGTTTAGCATCATCCTCGTCTGTTGCGCCGCCTGCCCGCGTGGCCAGTGTTGCGGAGGTGAGCACGACCCCGAGTGGTTGGCCAGTTGGGCCTTTGGCATCAAACAGCCTCTCTCGCAGCAGCGGACTGACGTCCACCGGTGAACAGCAAATCGCCAGCCGCCGTGAATGGCCCTTTTGGCCGCACTCGAGCCAGTAGACACTGGCCGGTTGCGATTGCTCAATCAGTGCCTTGAGCTGCGCCGCCACTTCATCGCATCGGCCGGCGTAGCCGGACAGTTCGAAACGGTCCGCTTCGGAATCCGTCTTGTCCCGCAAGGACTTCAGGCGTAAAGACACAATGTCTATCGCCTTGCTCAGGACATTTTCCACTGCGTTTGCTTGGCTGAGTTGACCGTTACCCTGAGTGTGCGAGTGATGGTATTGCTCCAGGGCGTCGAAAAAGACATCGGTTGCGTATTCGCCGTCCACGACGGCTTGTATCGCCAGATCGATTTGGGCGTTGTCCGTTCTCTTTTCCAGCGTGGCGAGGAACCCTTTGCCCGTACGCCGGTGATGAAGTGCGCTCAGCAGTGAACGGACTTTCGATTCGCTGAGGCGCAAGCCGAAATGATCGGCTGCGACATTCTCCACGGTGTGTGCTTCGTCGAGGATCACATGATCGTAGGGCGGCAAGAAACCCGCGCCCGCAGATCTTAGAGCCAGGTCAGAGAAAAAAAGTGCGTGATTGACCACCAGCAGGTCGCCCTGCTCCATGCTGCGACGGGCATTCTGGTAGAAACACTTGTCGTAGGTCGGGCACCGTCTACCCATGCAGTTGCCCGAATCACTCATTACCCGGTCCCACACGACCGGGCTCTGCAATTGTGGCAGACTGGCCAGCGAGCCATCGCTGGTCGTGTACGCCCAATCCTCTATCGCGTGTAACGACTTCAGTGATCTATGATCGGTAAACAGCCGCTGCTGTTTCTGCGAGGCCAATGCTAGGCGTCGGATAGAAACGTAATTGCTGCGACCCTTGACCAGAACCGGCGAAAACTCCTCGTTGATCACTGACTGCAACAGCGGGATGTCGCGTTCAATCAACTGTTCCTGCAGGGCGATGGTATGCGTCGAGATCACCACACGCTGGCGGCGAGGTGCGGGAGTGGCATCGACGATACGCTCAATAGCAGGCAGCAGATAGGCAAACGACTTGCCCACGCCTGTTCCGGCCTCGATCACGTGCTTTTCACCTGCGGCAAGGCATTTTCGCACGGCCTCGATCATGCGCTGCTGCTGGGGCCTGACTTCAAACCTGCGTCCAAGTCGAGCGGCGACCGGGCCGTCGGGGGCGAGGATGTGCTGCGGATCGATCATTGTGCGGTCCAAGATGGCGGCCCAGAACAGCATATTTGCCGTTTGCAGGCCCGGAGGCTACACTTTCCGATTCGACATTACGCCACGGTAAACTTGATCATGGCTAAAAAGCAAATAGCCTCACAGTTCAAAATTCAGGCCCCTGGCGGGACCGCCACCCCGGCGCCGCCTATCGGCCCGGCGCTGGGTGCCAACGGTGTCAATCCTGGCCAGTTCATCCAGCAGTTCAATGAACGGACACGCGAACTTAATGGCAAACTAGTCGGCTGCGTCATCACCGTGTACGCAGACCGTTCATTCGATTTTGAAGTCAAGAGCCCCCCAGCCGCCGTGATGCTTAAAGATGCCGCCGGCGTCGAAAAGGGATCGGGCGTGCCGAATAAAGAAAGTGCCGGCAGCATCACCAAAGATAAACTTGAAGCAATCGCCAAGGAAAAAGCCAAGGAACTGACCGGCCACAGCACCGAGGCCATGATGAAAACAATTGCTGGTACCGCCCGGTCGATGGGCATCGCCATTGAGGGGGGCGAATAACGCGGATCAACTATACGGCTGACCACGAGCCTGATCGTGGGAGACTGACCCGGCTCAAGGGCGGGCAATCGAAAGGGATTTGAAAATGGCCAACAAGCCCGGCAAGCGCTACCGCGCAGACATCGATGGTTGGGATCGATACAAGCCACTTCCACTGGATGAGGCGATCCAAAAGCTCAAGACGTTTAAGGCGACCAAGTTCGACCAGTCGGTCGATATCTGCATGCATCTGGGCATAGACGCCAAGCAGGCAGATCAGGCGGTGCGCGGATCGGTGTCACTTCCCCACGGCATAGGCGTGGCCCGTCGGGTGATCGCTTTCTGTAAGGATGACAAGGTAGAACCGGCCAAGCAGGCAGGTGCTGTCGAGGCCGGCGGAGAAGATCTGGTCAAGAAGATAGAAGACGGCTGGATGGAATTCGACGTGGCCATCGCCAGCCCGGATATGATGCGCGTTGTCAGCAAGCTGGGCCGCGTGCTGGGCCCCAAAGGGCTGATGCCCTCACCCAAGAGCGGTTCGGTAGCGCCCAATGTCGTTGATGTGGTCAAGGAATTTGCTGCTGGCAAGGTTGAATTCCGAAACGACGCCAGCGGCAATCTACAGGCATCGATAGGTAAATTCGGCTTCGAGTTGGCCCAGTTGACGGAAAACGCTCAAGCCTTTGTCGATACTATCCTGCGCATGAAACCTGCGTCGGTAAAGGGTGTGTACGTTAAAAAAGCTGCGGTATCAGCCACAATGTCACCGTCCGTCATTATTGAGCTATGAATTAACATTGAGAA
>CAUZAW010000300.1:0-4213 GCA_963577735.1 Phycisphaerae bacterium
CGGCGCCAACCCCTTGTGCCCGTAAATAATCCTGGCAGTTGCTTCAGTATGACTGTTGATCTTGCTTGTACCGGAGCGGCCGTACATGGTGACGCCGGCAAAATATCGGCCCTTGCGTCTGGGCATATAGTCACCCACGACCCCTTCAACATGGCCGGCCACAATGCCGGACCCGGTCGGCGACCTGACTCCAAGCCGCAGGTCTAGCCGGCCAAATCCGGCTGACTGCCGCTTCGAAGCCTTTCGCGATGTCCGAACTGGTTGGTCGGGGACCTGGGTTGATGACGACTTTCTCGCCTCCGCCTGCTCAGTGGATTGTGCGGAGACTTGTGCTCTCCACGTGCCCGCATGCCAGTGGGTAGCACCCAACACCGCTAGGACCATTGCGGCACTTATCACAAGCGGCGTCAACGATCGCTTTGGATCATTCATCAGTTATCTGCAATATCATCAACCGTTAAAACGGTACTTGGCTGGTGGCACCTGTCCCATGATCGGACTATCGGCACATGGGAATGCGACCACTTGATGATTGAAACCAAAGCATCATTCCGCTTGATAACGATCACTGGGTGACATGACCAGCTCGATGGGCCTCAGATCCGGGCGGGGCAGTGTGGTCTTGCCGCGCCAGATCTTGTTGTCTTGCGGCAACAAGTCAAGGAACCGAAGCCCATCCAAGGGTAGTTTGTTCACCTGCGGGTTTGCCAGGTTTTGCAGTTGCGACAGATTGACAATACGGATCGCCAATTGATCGTCGGGCATGCTCAACTCCACGGTTGAAGCATCAAAGCTGATCTTTTCACCTGCAACCCGCAGATCGACAGTACCCAACTGCAGCGTCTGCTGCGGGTTGGCATCGAGGGACTGCCGCAGGACACCCTTGGGCTTTTCGTAAACGTACAGCACCAACTGGTAGGAGCCGGCCACCTTGGCGATGCTGTCCAGATACAGCTTGCGGCGATGCTCTGTCCAGTCCTCAGTTAGTAAATGACGCTGCTTACCAAGCATCGCGGTGGTGATTGACTCGGTCTGGATAACACCGCCGCCGGCGGCGGCGACCAGTACGTCCACCGCGGCCTTGGCCAGTTCCAGGTCCTCGGTCTCGGCCACCACGTCAAGCATTTCATTTTCGCGGACATCCAAACGCCCCCACTGAACCCGATCTGGCAACGTGGCGTTCTCGGCTACATAGCGTCCAAACCAGTCCCGAATCCTGTCTTCCCGCGAAGCGTCGCGGCCCAACAAGGCCACGGCCAAGGGCGGCTCCATGTGGTATGCCTGGTAGAGTCCCAGGGCAAACCGCTGGCGCTGGTCCGGGGCCAGTTGACCAAGCGCCCAGTCGATGGGCCGGTCGGACCTGACCAGGTACCGGCTGGCAACCGCCGCTGTGCGTGGTGTCGTGGCGTCCATGACCAGTCGGACCAACCCCAGCGTAGCCCGGTCCACGTCCTGCTGCCTGGCCAGGAAATCGGCCGCCTCGGACGGTGTCTGATCCTGAGCCATAACCACGTCGCTGAACACCGTGTAGGGATCAATGCGTTGATCAGCATGAGTGTCTTTTGACTGGGGGGCCAAGGGAATCTCAAAGAGACGCAATTGCCGCCATGCCAGGCTACGCATGCGGGCATGACCGCTCTGCAAAACGCGAAACAGGCTGTGTCCGCTGGAGGTAATCGGTATCGGTCCGTCCAAGACGATCCTGGTTATCTTGCGGGCAGACTGCTGCTTGGCCGGGGGTCCGAGCCACAGGTCCAGCATCTTCTCAACGGCAGGCTCAACCACGGGATCTCCAAGGCTGGCCCGGTCGAGTATCTCCAGCGTACGCATGGCCAGTTTCTGTTGGGGCGCACCGAGCAATCTCCGGTCCAGCCACTCGGCGGCAACTGGGTCGCCAACGGATTGGCTGATGACAAATACGATGGCATTGTCCAATCGGCTGCCGCGCATCCGGTCGAACGGCAGTCGGGCACGGCCGATCAACGGACCGGCGTTGTCCGGATCAGCGTGCGCCTTGTCCAGCAGAGCTTCTAGCACCTGCCTGGGCTCCACCCGCCGCCATTGGCTGGCCAGGAACCGAACCGACTCGTCAACGGCCGCTGATAAGTTGCCACTGCTGGATAACGCACTCTGTAAGGCCAACAGCTGAATGGTCGGATCGGCATCCAGGGCCGCCTTCTTCAACAGGCTCCTTGACGCCGGCGTGGGTGGCGACATGGAGGCCAACGCCTCGACCACCATCTTCCGGACTTTCACGTCGTCCGCCTGCAACAACACGCCCATCACACCCATCAATTGATTTCTTAGATCCACAAGGGTCGCAACAGATTTAGAATCCTTAAAGACGCCCTGGCACAGGGTAAAGGCCACAGCCTGCACCGTGTATGGATGAGGATCCAGGCCCAGGACATCCTTGCTTACCAGTGCGAGTAAGCGGTCTCTTGCATTGCTAACACTAGAAGAGCGTAAACTTAAATTACGACTCTTCAACGGCTTGCTCCACCTTTTTAACAGCCACAAGTCCTTGGTCGACAACGTCCATGTGCCCGGTTGTATGCCGGTGATTGTCATCGCGCCCTTGAGGCCCGGTGAGTCAAAGATGGCCCACAGTTGCTTGGGCATTTTCTGGACAAAGTCACGCTCCACCAATCGCACTCTTTTTCGCAGTTCACGAAATCCAACCATCTGCTGTCGAAATTTGGCGATATCCAAGCGATTGGCTGTATTGGGCTTCTTGGGCTGTCTACTTTTCAGCTGCGTCGGGTCAAGACGCAACGCGAAAAGATTTATCCCAGCCCCTCCCCTTCCCGAGTTGACCACCGTGCCGCCGAGAATCGAACGAGTCATCGACCAGCTCACCACGCCATCGGGACGAACCGTGATCTTTCTCGCCAACCGCGGCGCATCTTCCGCAACGGGGGCAAGCACTTCAGCCTCTGGATCCTGCTCGCCGGCCGCACCCGTGTCGACCGGTTCATTTTCAACTATCTGCCAGGCGACAAAACGACTGCCGCGTAACCTGATCGTGCTGGGTTTTAAAACCAGCGGCTCGTCGGACGGTTTAACGACCAGTGGAATCTTGATCAAGTGCCGGCCTGCCAACGGCTTAATCTTCCACACCGGGTCCTTGACTGAACCTTCCAGAATCCTATTCGAGCGCCCGCGCCAAGACGATTCCATCAGGGCAAACACATCCACGTGGACATCGACCGGCGGTGGCTGGTCGGCCGGTTGCTGGACGGCTGCCATGGAGACGCACCATGGGCCGATGGTCAAAACCACAGCGGCACATACGGCCAACGTACGGAAAAACTTCGACTGCCCAGTCTGTAGCATCAGTGAATATTCGCCCTGGTTCGCGGCGTGTAGGACACACTTAAGAGCATATTAACCAGCTGGGGCGTCGCTTTCCATGGGACGAGCGGATGCCGTTGACGAACAACCCTCCCGCACTGGCAGCGAAGTTGCTGGCAAAACAAGCAAAAAATTGCTGCATGCATACTTGTTGACCACCAACCCCGCTAGCAGCAAGGCAAGTCCTCAATATGTAAACACCTATTTCACACATATTTGAAGGTGTCCCAGATCAGCTTCGCAAAGAACCTTCCCGTTACTGGCACGAACTTTGCTCAACGTATATGCTCGCCCACAGATACACTGATCAGAACAATATAGACCCGACGAATTATCCCTGAAGGAGTCGATACATGAGCAAACAGTACAAGATCACATCGTGGCTGTTGCCTGCCCTGGCCGCTGCGGCCGTGTTTTTTTTACCGACAACGCAGGCAATGGCACAGCAGTCGCCGCCCACTGGCATGCCAAACCTGTTGGCTGAGGTTTCACCGGAGATGTTTACTACAAACAATCTCTGGGTCCTGCTGGCCGGATGTCTCGTTTTCCTTATGCATTTGGGCTTTGCCACCCTCGAGTCCGGCCTGACACGGTCGAAGAACACGGTCAACATCCTGTTCAAAAATACCATGATCATATGTATCGGCCTGCTGATGTACGCCCTGATTGGATTCAACATGATGTACCCGGGCGAATGGCTCGTCAACGGCTGGCTTGGCTGGGGCTGGGGGATCACCCGCAGCGGAGAGGATTTTTTAACCTCTAAGTACAACGAAGGCTACACCTGGTACACGGACTTTTTCTTCCAGGCCATGTTTGCAGCCACGGCAGCCACGATCGTCTCGGGGGCCGTGGCCGA
>CAUZAW010000301.1:0-4190 GCA_963577735.1 Phycisphaerae bacterium
GTTAACGCTGGATCGCTATGGCGCATGGCGGCTTGAGCCGTACGGGGCAAGACACCATCTTTAATCAAGTGCATCCGAATGTGTGCCGCATGGCATGCACATCCACCGTGCGTCCGCGACAGTCACGAGGCACGCTTACCTGTTCTAGGGTATTCTACGGCACATAACCACTTTTCCATGAACTGCAGGTAGCAGGTAGACTCTCTCCCTTCCTGACTCTCACCTTCGAGTAGCAGCTTGCAGCCCCTACCAAGGATATTCCCAATGGCCACCCCATTTCATTGGATCATTGCGCTAGTATTGATCACTTTGCTGTACGGCGTCAGCTTAGGCGAAGAGTCCAAAGTTGAAACAAACGACGAGAAGTTGGTTGCTTTATGTTTCTATCCTGAGGGAACACCAGAAGCTATTGAAGTGGTTCTTAAGGCTGGCGCGGATGTGATGGTGAGACTGGTGAATGGCTTGACCCCACTGATGATTGCTGCGGGGCGTAACAATAACCCCGAGGTAATTGAGACCCTTCTAAAGGCTGGGGCAAACGCCAAGGCAAAGGACAAGGAAGGAAAGACCGCATTAGATTACGCGAAGCACAACGAGAAGATTTACAATACCAAGGCGTACCGGAAGCTTAATGAACTGCAGTCCGACTAACATCTGCCACGACACAGTACTACCAGCATTGCACCCTTGAACTCAAGGGCGAAGATCGTCATCTCCAACATGCCGCCTTATTTCTTTGGCATTGATGAACCAATCATGTACGCCGAAGAAGTTACGTTTGCTGCGAATATGTCTAGATCCGGAAAACTTTGATCCGAAGTACCAAAGCTTCAACCCTTATCCCCATCTCGAACCCAAAATGGCTGAGTCCAGGCTTGGCTGCGGCCAGTGCCCCAGCATTCAAAACGAACATATGTTGCGTCTGGGGGAACCGGTACTTCGAGCACGCTTGAGTTGGTTGTGGCCACCGTGCGCCCATGTTCGATTGTGGCCGCGATATGCTGGGCGTTCGATGCCTCGATCCGAACATAGAGACCTTCCACTTCGATCTGGTCGATACTGATGCCCGTTGATGCGTAGAACCGCCCTCGCTGCAGGGCCTCTAAGACGCCGTTGCGATCGCGGTGTTGAACGTAGGCCATCACCCAGCCGTTTCCTGCATGAAGTGGGCCATGGTAGTCGTCGGTAGCGATTCCCCAGATGCGGCGGCCCTCAGTAAGCAGCATGTCCCATTTATCAGTTGCGTAGGGGTTCCCGACTCCGCGAGCGCCACCATCATTATAGATCTCGATCGCCAGGTAGCCTTGTAGCTTACGTAGGCAGTCCATGGGGGTGGAGTCGAAATTGCTGCTGAGGTTTGGATGGTTCATCACGGCGAAACCGCTTGAGCTGTTGATCTGATCAATAACCTTCTGGCGGTTCTCATCGGGTTCGATTCGACGGTCTGCACCGATATGCAGAATATGGGGCCCATCCTTCGTGATCTCGTTGCCTGGTATAAGTACCAGCCCCTGGTCGTCCCAACTGGCAATATCGTCGGTGCTATAGAAATGGTCGTGCTCGGTCAGCACCACGAAGCCATAGCCCAACTTCCGGTAATGCACCGCCACGTCAAAAGGTATTTCCCTAGGCCGCGGATGGCAATGTAGGTTGCCGCGCAGCCACTTGCCGCCTTCAAGTTCATACGGATGGTCAAGCTCTTTGGCCAAAGTTGTAACTCCTTCTAGGTTCGCGTGACGATGATACGCTCTGTCAACTAACGTTGCTTATGGTGAGCCGTCTGCATCGGTGGCTCGTTAAGTACTTAGATCCATTGTAGGCCATCAATGCGGAGGTGAGTCAACAGCGACTCTCGCTTCAGCAGATCGGGCTTCATCGTATGGTTATGCATGTCACGGTTTTGTGCATTTTATGTTGAAAGGATCACACACGCGATAGCAAGTTCGAAACCATTGACGGCTTGCGGGTCGCAGCGTATCTGACGCCAGCACCGATTTACGATTACGCAGATCACATTGGCCTGATGCTGATTGCTGCGGCACCCGGTGACGCGAACTTCGACGGTCTTGTGGACGTGGCGGACCTTGGCATCCTCGGTGCCAACTGGACTGCGTCGCAATCAACAGGTAACGCATCGGCCGTGGTTCCCGAACCGATAACGCTATCCCTTCTTGCAATGAGTGTGTTGATGGTTGGGCGCAGGCGGCGAGCCTGATACAGGGCCAATTACACCTCTTCTTCGGTCAGTGTAATGATGGCGTGTCGTCGTTTGTGAGACATCGCCGCCAGAGGGTGAGGAGCATGGCGTGACGATTCTTGGACATGATGATCAATGATGTGGTGTGTTTTGCCACCGCATCACGTTCGGCCCCTGACTGCTTGACTAGTACCTGCTCCATAGTGGTCACTTAACGAACGGGCACCTCGTCGTAAAAGCCCTGCTGCTGAAATGACAAATACGAGCACACTTGTCGGTTGAGGAACCAAGACTGATGCGTTACCTGTTGATTGCGACGCGCTCCAGTTGGCACCTAAGATTCCCAAGTCGGCCACATCAACCAAGCCATCATCGTTGAAATCACCATCAGCAAAGGCCATATTCAACTGATTAAAATTAGCACCCAAAACCCCAAGATCTGCCACGTCTACGACACCATCGCCGTTCGCGTCACCGTCCAGTAGCATACCGGTCCCCGGTTCGGGGATGATCTCGAGCTCCACGAAGCTAAAGTTCCTGACAGCAGTGCTCTGATCGCTGACATTGAAGCTGCCGAACTGGACATTCGTCACGGTGAGGGCGCCGGTGGCGTGCTGGGACTGGAAGACACCGTTGATCGAGTAGTCGACGATACCGGCCGGATCATAGGCGAACTCCACGGTGTAGTACGTGTCCGGACCGAGGTCCGTGATGTTGTCATCTATCCTATTCTTCACCTGACGGTCGTCGGCGGTGGCGCCCAAGTCCATTTCGGCCCTCACCCCAAAGCCAAGCTCATCAGTTGTAGCGAGAATACTGTTGATTCCGTTATTAAAGGTTCCGTCGTCCACGCCCGCCACCATTCGCCACGTACCGCTTAATGTCCACCCGTTGGCGGCGGCGGCGGATATCTCGGCCGGATCCAGATCGTACCGGTACTTGGCTTCGCTCACGAAGGTGTCAATCTGCCAGGCATCGACCCCCGGGAAGTCCGGATCCGGCGCCACCGGCCCCACGGTGGTCTCGAAATTACCGGGGTCGTTGAGGGTGTGGGAAAACTTCCAGCCTTCGCTTTCGGGGTCGTTGGCGCCGACGTGCGAGATCACAACCTGCCCCATAGCGACCGACGCACACCACATAGAAAAACACACACCTGTCACAATCATCCAATTCTTCATCTTTCGCCGCCTTTCCACGATCGTCCAGATCTTCGTCTTTCTACTCATTTCTACAATACGCTCGCCTGCTCTCAAACACCTTCACCACGGGTGAAGTGCGTCTAGCGCAGGCATTCCACTCCTTATTACCCAAGATAAAGCAAACGGTGTACCAAGCGACCATATAGGCACATATCCCTTTGTAATTACCAATCAGGTCAAACTTTACATGTCTTAAAGGGCAGCTGGTACCAGTTATGGCTTGATCAGCTGTAGGTATAAAATGACCCGATCTCAAAACAGCTTCGGGGTCACCACCAATGAGACATGAAAAACCGCATGAGCTTATACATCCATTGCTGAAGATAGGGAAAATCTATGCGTGGTCCCCCCAACGACGCCACCCTTGCATGGGATCCAAGAGGGGACAGGGGGCGTCCTGCTGCACTGCGGAAGTCTCAACTGTTCGATGCTACTTCGACCATGACCACGATGCCTGCGCGAACGGCTTCGGGAAGCGACGGCCAGGAATCGATGATCTGTTGCAGGCGGACATCAATACCCTCATTTTGCGCCTGACTGCTGGGGTATGCGCTGGGGTTTTTCCTGCGGTGACCCGGTATTCAAGGTGTCAACTGGACCGCGTCGCAATCAACAGGCAATACATCTACCTTGGTCCCTGAACCTGCAACGCTATCACTTCTTGCAATGAGTGTGTTGATGGTTGGTCGCAGGCGAGGACAATGGGGCGACTCAAGACGATCTCTCTAGCAGTTTTTGCCTCAGAGTCATTCTCAATCCGCATCCAACCGCTCAGGACGATCCTTCAACTCGGC
>CAUZAW010000302.1:0-4150 GCA_963577735.1 Phycisphaerae bacterium
CGTTAAACGGAGATATCGTGACCTTGGCTAGACCGTACAACTCGCCAGTCATGTGGGAAAGCTGGTCCAAAGACGGCGGTCGAACATGGACGCCACAGGCGCGAGGGCCGTTTGCCTTGTTCGCATGTACAGGCGCCATGGTCACCACCGCCTCGGGCTACCTGCTCATCGGCGGCCGCTTCCCGGCCATGTCAGTACAGGTAAGCCGCGATCACGGCATGTCTTGGCAGTGCTACCAAGTGGATAACGGCATCTGGGCCAACGGTACCATGTTTGAAGTAGAGCCAGATGTTGTATTATTCATCTATGGCAGCAAGGACAATCCTGACGAACTGCGCTGCCAACGATTGCGCGTGACCGAGAACAATCTCATACCACTCGATTCGTAACTCGGCTATCAACGTTGTTCTAGCGCAAGGGATTTGACCTGCCCAACACCATCGCACTGCGGCTACAGGCAGATCAGCCAGACCGGGCCTTCATCGAAGGCAACTGGACTGAAGATGAGTACGGTGTGATCAATGCACCACGCGAACTGCGAGCCCAACTGCTAGGCATTACTGCAAACAACCTCGAACCGATGGAAGCATAATATATACCCCCGTCATCCCCCTACGCCTTCACTATCTACCCTTAAACTAATTGGAGCACCCCGCAGTGGACCTAAGCAAATTGGAACGAAATAACTGGGCAGGCGGCCAACTACTGGCCTTCTCCGGTATCGACGGCCCCACTGACTACCACCATGGGCTGGCCGCACGCACCTCCCTTAACGCTGTCGGGATTGACATTGAAATTCCCGCACAGACACAGCTGCGCTTTGCCGACACCGGCCCCGGCAGTTTTCTTGTCACCGGAGATTATTTTGAAATCGAGACGCCCGCCGCCAAAGTACGCGGTGCCTTTCTAGACGCCCATCACATACTTGTTGAAGGGCCCTGCCGAATAACCAACTGTAGCGGGCAGATTGCCAGCAAACAACTCGCGCATCGCACCCTTGTCGGCGTCAGCCGATGTTTTGACGCCGAAAAAATCCACCAGAACTTATCCCAGGCCATTGATGACCGCAGCCGCTGGCTCAAAAGCCGCACCGTCCCTGCCGACCTGACCCCGGAAACCTATCAAGCCATGTGCAAAGCGTTTTCCATGATGAAAACCCAGGTCAGCACTCCCCATGATCCCATTAAAAAAATGTGGACCACGCCCGACCGCTGGCCGCACCGCGGGATGTGGCTGTGGGACTCGGTCTTTCACGCCATCGGGTTCCGGCACATCGACGTCAACCTCGCACGCCAAATGCTCACCGCCGTTATCGAAACCCAGCAAGACGACGGCTACATCCCCCTGTGTGCCCTCGTAGACTTGCCCGAAAGACTTACCCAACCGCCCCTGCTGGGCCTTGGCGCAAAACTCATCCACCAGATCGAACCCGACATGGACTGGATCCACTATATCTACCCCAAGCTTTGCAGGTATGTTGAATGGGACCTTGGCAACCGCGACAGCGACGGAGCTGGTCTGCTTGAGTGGCAATTGATCATCCACCACGACATCGAGCACGAAGCCAATTGCTCGGCAGGCGAAAGCGGCATGGATAATTCGCCGCGGTTTGATGCGGCCGTACCGCTCGACGCCACTGATTTCAACGCATACGTCACCCACGAATGCGAAGTCCTGTGCCAGTTTGCGACCACATTGGGCCGAGAGGATGACGCCCGAAAGTGGGCGGACAAGCACCAACAGCTTTGCGGCCTGATCAACGACCGTCTCTGGTCTGCAAGGGCGAACATCTACGTGGACTTCGACCCGGAAAAGAATGAGCAATCTCCTGTATTGTCCAGCGCCGGGTTCCTGCCGCTGATGTGCGGCGCGCCTTCGCTACAGCAGGCGCAACACCTGGCCGACCATCTCGAAAACCCCGACACTTTTGCCACAGCCCTGCCCGTCGCCTGCATCGCCACCGGCGAGTATTATGAAAAAGACATGTGGCGAGGCCCCGTATGGATGAACATCAACTGGCTTATCGCTTATGGCTTTGACCGTTATCAACTCACCGATGCGGCCCAGCACATCCGCTCCGCATCCCGGCGCAATATTGAAAAATACTGCCAGTCGCACAGCTCTTTTTTTGAGTTCTACGACGATCGCGGCGAAGTCGCGCCCACTCAACTACACCGCAAGGGCAAATGCGCACCGGAAATCAGCCCCTACCATCACGTCTTCTATGACTACGGCTGGACCGCCGCCACCTACGTGGACATGATCTTTTCACAACAAGGCTCATGATGATGTGGCCGTTTGCCGGAGGGAGATTTACTGCACGCTACCGGTCCAAGCACCGGGCGGCCGGGATGTGATTCGTATCGAGCAAAAGCAAAATGTCGACGGTGTGGCTTTCGCCCAGATGTGACTATCTTCTTGAACGGCTTGTTCAACCAGTCGCGATTCAAGGTCTTGCCCTTAATCGACCCTGAAAAACGTTCCCATGATGACGCGTCTGCCGCCGTGCCAAGCGATGTCCGGGTCATCATGCTGCCAGTAGTAGGCCGCCAGGATACGCCCGTCTTCCATTTCGATGGCCACCGGGTAACCGCCGTCGGTAAATCCCAACGGCTGGGCATCCGGCGTATCATCGTTTAGACAGAACGAATCAGACCATGTCTGTCCCTCATCTCCGGACACGATCGCGTACATGCCCGTCGGACTTGGAGCGCGGCGCATGTAGATGATCACCACCCGCCCGTCGTCGGTCACCAGCGGGTAGGGTGATGTCGACCACGAATGGATTTGCCGCGGTTCGGTCCAGTTCATCCCCTTATCGTCGCTGTAACAGATCGATGTAAAGCGTGTGCGCACGCCCTCGTTACATTGAAACCACATGCCCAGGCAGCACATCCATCGACCTGACGGCAACACCACCACATGCGGATACGATGCGGCCAACCGGGTCTCGTTGGCGTAAATCTCACTGTGAAAATCCCAGTTGGCGCCGTTATCATCGGAAGCGAACAGTTGGTTGCAATAGCGGCGTGGCCATGCCACCTTGTCGCCGGCCGGGTCGCCGTAGCCCGTCATCCAGCACAGCAAGCGACCGCTGTCCAGCACCATGTAATTGCTGGCCCATTCGACCGCCACACGCGTGTAATGGGGCCAAACGATGCCCGGTACGATTTCCAACGTGCGGCCGCGGTCGGCAGATCGGTAGCAATAGGCAACCTGGTCGCACAAGGTTGACCCATCAGGCTTCTTGCGCTGCGTCCCACAATAGGCACGGCCCATGATGAGCATGGCATCGTCACTGGTCATATCAATGTCTTGCCGTGCCGGGCTCCGAAAGTCCCAGACGCTTTCCTTTTGATAATCATCCATGTGCAGTATCTTGCGCTGTTCCTCAACGGGTAAATCATGGGGCATTAACTTGGCCCCGTCGGCCCAGGTCTTGCCGCCATCAAGCGAGCGTCGCAGTCGCTGGTAGCTGCGACTGCCAAAATTTTGCGGGGAATGATCAACTAGGCTCAGATGTGTATAGTCGCATTCAGCTTCAACAAATCCGACCAGCAATTCATCGCCCCAACGCCAGATGCCCCCGGATCGGGGCCAGTGGCAGGCCAGATGAGGACCACCGGCTATCTGCACGTGTTCAATATCTTTTATCAATGGTATCTCCATTTGCCATGCCGAAGACTCCGACTAATAGCAAACTTGCTCAGTAACAGGCACTTCCATCCCGTGCATACCACGGACTGGCCGGTGACAATGGGCAAGAGCCTTGGCATGTCATACCGTTGGATCAATCCTTTACCCGGCTTGCTTGACGCCAAAATAGAGCGTGGCAATACCAAGGGACAGCGAACGTGTCGCAGTGTCGGTCAATCCCGCATCCTGCATCATGGACAGAATGGCCGACCGGCCGATGAATGTGCTGACACTACGGGGCAGGTAGCGGTACGCCCCACTGCGATCACGAGCGATTAACGCCGCCGTGCGCGGCATCACGTGCTGAAAATATCCGTTGTACAGGCAGCGCAGCAGAGGGTTGGCTGGCATGGCGAACTCGAGAATCACCAACCGCCCGCCCGGCCTCAGCACCCTGTAGAATTCGCTGATCGCCACCGCCGGATTCACCACATTGCGGATGCCGAAGGCAATA
>CAUZAW010000303.1:0-4113 GCA_963577735.1 Phycisphaerae bacterium
TAGCGGATCTTGGGATCGTTGGGGCAAACTTTGGCCAGTCCGGAAAAACATTTGCCGACGGTGATTTCAACGATGATGGAAGTGTTGATGTCGCGGACCTGGGTATCGTGGGTGCCAACTGGACCGCATCGCAAACAACAGGCAACGCATCCGCTTTGGTTCCTGAACCAGCAACGCTATCCCTTCTTGCAATGAGTGTGTTGTTGGTTGGGCGCAGGCGGCGTTAAACGGCTGTTAATCCGCCTAACACTCTTAAATTATCCAGCCCTTTCTGGTATAATGTTTCACGTCTAAAACGTGTGTTCTTCATGTTCTTGCAACGTAGTGGAGGCAAGAGAATGCTCCGATTTTCCGTATTCAGATCTTTTATCACAACTCTGGTATTGATGGCGGCGATCGACATACCTGTGGGTGCAACGGTCACCATGACAGGTGATGTGGACCCCGGTGGTGCAACAGATCCTTGGGCATTGGATGAAGCGTTGTATGTTGGCAAGGATAACGATGGCATACTCAACATTAAAGCAGGTGGTGTGATCTCCAATACAAAGGGTTACATTGGTTATAAATCTGATTCATCTGGCGAAGTGACTGTCACCGGTGAAGATTCGCAATGGTACAACTCAAGCTCCTTATACATTGGCGGAGGCACTTCGGCGGCTGGGGGTCATGGCGTATTGAACATTAAAGACAGTGCCCGGGTAATCGTTTCCAATTCAACCAAACTATGGTCTACGGGAACCGTGAATCTAAATGGTGGAATATTGGATGCCAGAACGCTGGATCTGACGGAAGGCATATTTGACATGCTCGACGGGCGTCTGCATGCCGATATTATCATTGGCGATTAAGACGTTCAGGGGGGTATTGTGGCGCCCGGTAATAGTTCCAGCATGACGTCAATTTCTGGAAACTATGCACAGCGATCGAATGCCACATTGAAAATAGAACTGGGTGAAACATCGGACCAACTGCTAGTTGACGGTAATGCATCCATTGACTGTGAGTTAAACGTTGAACTGCTCGGTGACTTTACACCTGACCAGGGTGACCAGTTCCCTGTCATCACCGCCGGCACGCGTGATGGCGAGTTTGACACCATTGACGGTATACAAGTCGCAGCGGATCTGACGTTGGCTCCGATTTACGATTACGCAGGTCACATTGGCCTGATGCTGATTGCTGCAGCACCCGGTGACGCAAACTTCGACGGCATTGTGGATGTGGCGGACCTTGGCATCCTCGGTGCCAACTGGACTGCGTCGCGAACAACAGGAAATACATCTGCCTTGGTTCCTGAACCTGCAACCCTATCGCTTCTTGCAATGAGTGTATTGATGGTCGGGCGTAGGCAGCGTTAAGGGCATTAAGTTGTCCAGTCTCTATGTTAGTTCAAAGAGGAGATTAGGGGGCCATGGTAACCTTGGGTGGGCAGGTGGCATCCGCGATGGCACCGTTGCCGTCACAGTTTGTTGGGCAGGCGAGGCAAGCCCAAGCGTAGGGCTGGGATAACTCTACAGAGGAGGATGCCACCTTCACACTCTCCTCATCTCTTCAACCATCGCCATGATGCCACGCCGGATAGTGGTTGGGAGAGACGGCCAATGCACGAGTACTGGAATGGTTCAACAAACCGCCCGGCACGGAACATCCCACACCGCCGCATCAGGACAACTACTACTTTAACCTCAGACCGCCGAACATATTGACCGCGTGGTTGGCTTTGGACCCGGTCGACGAGGAGAACGGCTGTCTGCGCTACGTCGTCGGTTCACACCAGCGCGGGCTGAGGCCGCACAACCCGACTAGTGTGTTGGGCTTATCACAGGGTATTAGCGATTACGGGCCAGACGACAAATCCCGCGAAGCCATGATTCAATTGCAGCCTGGTGATCTCGCTGTGCATCATGGCGAGACGATTCACCGAGCCGATCCGAACTGCTCAGCGATTCGCAGCCGCCGTGCATTGGTGATGGTGTTTCACGGAGAAATCTGCCGGTTAGACGAAGAGGCCCACAAGCGTCACACGGCCGTCGTCCGTCGACAGCACGAATCGATGGATCTCGAACCGGGAATCGTGTAAGGTCAGCAGATTGACTGACCCCCTCTCGGAATTCTGATCCAGTTTTTATGAGGTAAATTGTTCTTCGTGAAGTGATCGTGCTTGGTTGTCAGTGAGGTGCGCACATGAGCGACGATGTTCGCGATTTTCTGGACAAAGACTTTTTCAACCGCGAAGTGGTCGAGCACTTTCTGGATCCGGATTACGCTCCGATGTGGGCCCGCTTCGACCCGGAGCTGGGCTACGTTCCGCGCAGCGTGATCATCAAATACGGCCTGGACGAGTGTTACGCGATGGAGAATTACGAAGAGGGAGGCCAACGCCGACTCATTCATTTTCGCGATCAGCCGTGCAGGATCAACACCTACGGCGACAGCTTCACACAATGCGCCCAGGTGAGCGACGGTGAGACGTGGCAGGAGTACCTGGCCGCGCACCTGGGCGAGCCGATCCGCAACTTCGGCGTGGGCGGCTGGGGGGTGTATCAGGCGTATCGCAGGGCGCTGCGGGTCGAGGCGACCGACCTGAGTGCGCCTTACATCGTGTTGAACATTTATCACGACGACCACACGCGGAGCCTGGACGCCAGCATGCGGGTGCGCAAGTCGAGGCCCGGGCCCCAGACTGCAGACCCGGTCTTGTTTGCCGGCACGCCTTGGGCGCACGTGCGCTACGATCTGGAGGCCGGCCGGTTCGTCGAGCGGCCGAGTTTGTGTCCAACGCCGGATGCGCTGCGCGCGCTTTGCGATCCGCAGCGGGTGTACGAGACGTTCAAGGACGATCCAACTGTTCGACTGAAGGTATTGATACTGGGCGGCCGCGTACAGGACGTGGAAGATTTGCAGGCCTTGGCCGAAGTGTTCGAGGTCGATGCCGACCTGGCTGACTCCGACCGCTCGGCGGATGACGCCTATGCATTGCACATGGCGTATGCGCTACGGTCCACGGAATTCATACTGGACATGACGCGCAACTGGATCGCCTCGACGGGCAAGAAACTGCTCGTGCTGCTTAGCTACGGCCACGCTGTTCTTCCAGCGGCCCTTCAAGGCGAGCCGCGCTTCGATCAATCGCTGGTCGATTACCTGAAGCGCCACGACGTGCCGTACGCCGATGGTTGGCAGCGCCACGCCGACGACTTCAAAGCGTTTCGAATATCACCTACTGAGTACATTGATCGGTACTACATCGGACACTACAACCCCAGCGGCAACCACTTCTTCGCGTTTGCGGTCAAGGACGCTTTCGTCGAATGGCTGGACCCCAAGCCGCTGACGTATCAGCCCGGCGGGCGAGCGCTGACGCAAGAGGTCGCCAGGTTGGCGTGAGCGTTGGGCAATTGGCTTTGGAATGCTTCCGCTATCTCATGCCCTGGGGCATTGAACGCCATCCTGGGCCCAGCGCTTCTACAACGATCCTTTGCTCACGTTCAAGGGCAACGACAACATCGCACTTCTTTATTTCAGCCTTCAAGGGCGGACACAGATTCTCTATTTTTGATATCGCGTGAATGTGAGTTTATTGGCAATTTCTCATCTGCTGAATGTTCCGCTGCGATTGCCCTGGTGATTCTAGAACGTGAAAGAGAAGAGCCTGGCCTGTTCTATGTAGAACCGAACGGCCAGAAGACGCGAGACGCTGGGGTAGTGATAGCTGTCGCCGATGATCGTGTAAGGATGGCTTCGCACCCACTGATGTCCGCGACCAAGTTGTTCGTGGCCCCATGCCGGCGTGCTGATCGTGACCGAAAAGGCAAGCAAGATAAATACCCCAATCGATTGTAATGCTGGATGACTCATTGGATGTTTGTTCCTCAGTTCAGGTTGTTTGTATCTACTCAGACAGATTCTGTTGCCGGATCTACGTCTTGTAATTCAATGCCAACCATTTCAGATAGCGTGCAGGCAGCGGTGTAATGATCGCCATTGTCAATGCTAACGATGTACAACTCGCCGCTGTCCTAATCCTTGGCGCTTATCCTGCAGGCTTCAATGTCGATGTCATAGCCAAGCCATTTGATTTGGTCTAGGAGATATTTGGTAACGAGCTGG
>CAUZAW010000304.1:0-4108 GCA_963577735.1 Phycisphaerae bacterium
GTGGCTTTGGCCGGCAATGATAGACAGGGAGGTGATGATGATCATGTATAACCCGAATATAACCAGGGCCCCGGCAAGTCCCCAGCGATTGACGATCACGGCAAAAATCATGTCATTGTGTGCTTCAGGCAGTTTGTGCACGAGCAGGCTTGACCCTTGTTTGCCATAGCCAACAAGCTGGCCAGCGCCAATCAACATACGCGATTTTCGCGGCTGGTAGTTGAAAGTGTTGTCATAACGCGGGTCCTGGTTGACAAGGCTGGCCATGGCCTTGAAGCGGTTCTGCTGGTGTGGCTTGAGCAGCAGGTCGGCGACGGGTGGCGCGTAAAAGATCGATGCGACGATGAGTGCGACTGCCAGCGTGCCTACGGCAAGGAGAGCAGTGATATGTCGCAGCTTAGCGCCAGCGGCGACGAGAATGACCAGTAACGTCGGTCCAAACAGTAACGCAGTGCCTAGATCCGGCTGCTTGAAGATCAATGCTACAGGTATGAACAGGAATGCAAAGGGCGCCATCAAGCCACGCAGCGAACGGTACGATCGGCCATGTCGCAAGTACCACGCCATGGCCAGCACGAACGTGATCTTGGTCAGTTCCGACGGCTGCAAACGCATGAATTTTAAATTGATCCACGCCGTTGTATGGTGCACGTGGGGTACAATCGCGCGCGGTAGCCCGGGAATGATGACGAATATGAGCAATGCCAGCGTGGCCATGAGCAATGCGTACGACGCCAGCCCGATCACCCGTGGGCGCGGCAGTAGGCACAAAGGCATGGTTGTGAGGGCGATCACAAACCAGATGGTCTGCTTTTGGGCAAAGTGAGGATCCGCCGTGCGGATCGCCTCGATACCTATCAGCGTCAGTGCAATCGTTGCAAGAAACGCCCACCAGCCGGGGTGCATGACCCAAAGTGACGTGATCCTCCTGCGTAGATCGATCATAGATATCCCTCGTCGCGTAGTGCGTAGAGAATCTGGTTGACGATGGGCCCGGCCACGTGGGCCCCGCTTCCTGCGTATTCGGCGACAACGGCAATGACGTACTTGGGTTGCGCTGCGCCATCGCGACCAGCTAGGCAGAGGGTCCAACTGTGATCGCCTTGGCGGGCAATTAGCCGTACCGCATTACCTTCATTGTCTGTGGTGTTCAGGTAGAGGTCCGGTGCTTGTGCGGTACCCGACTTGGCATAGATGCCCACGCCCTTGATCGTAAATACCGACTCCCGGCGTACGCCGGGTAGACGACGAAGCGAATTTGTGGTCCCGTTGCGGTCGTTGGCAGACAGGCGAAGCCCCTCCATGGTCCGTGTCAGGCCACGCCGGTCCAACTGCAAATCGATGCCATGCGACCGATCATTCAATGGTGTGGGGCTTTGGATAAATGTTGGCCGGATGTAGACACCGTTTCTCGCTATCGTGGCGTATACGGCGGCGCTTTGCAGAACCGTCCATTCCACCGGCCCTTGGCCGATAGCCATCAATGCAGCTTCCGATCGGTGGCGCCCCGTGGCCCCACGCGTGGCGATCTCTTCGGTCATGCCGCAATCACTCTTTGCGCCTAGGCCAAACCGCTCGTACCATTGGATGAGCTCCGGAGCGCCTAGACGAAGCCCCGCATTAAAAAAAAACACGTTGCAACTACGCATGATCGCATTCGGCCCGGACAGATGGCCGTGGGTCTTGCCGAAACTTTTGTACAGCCAACAGCGATATTTACCGGGCTTATCAGCATACAGGGCCCCGGTGCATTCGATCCTCTGGTCGAGGCCTAGTTTGCGGTCGCTGTAGAGTGCCGCGAGTACAAGGGGCTTGATCGTTGAGCCGGGGGGATATGGAAAGGCGATGGCGCGGTTGAGCCATGGGCGATTGATGCGTTGCCATCGCTCGGCATCAAGTGGATCGTCGCTCATCGCGTCAAGTTGCCGCCACGGCACGCTGACGGCGGTCAGTATCTCACCATTGTCTATGTCCAATACGACCGCGGCTCCATTGAGCACCTCATCGTTCTGGGGCACCTTCGGTTTGTCAGTTGGCTTTTTATGCCATGATTGCGACCGCATCAATCCTAGCCCGGGCTGTTGGGGGTCGGTGGGGTCATTGCCGGACATGATGGCCGCTACGCGTGCTGTCAGGCGAATGTCGATCGTCAACTTCACATCGCCACCGGGCACCGGTTCAATCCAGTCTGCCTGGCGCTCGTCGCGATAGCGAGTGATTTTTCCGCGTGTGCCTCGCAGGTACAGTTCGTGTGAACGCTCTGCGCCCTGTGTGCCGATCGGGTCGTTATTGAGGTAGCCGTGAAGGTTGTAAGTCGCGGCCCCCGAATCCGACTTCTGCCGGTAGGGATAGGCGTCCCAAACCCCGGCACTATCACGCCTGCGCATGTTGCCGATAATGTGTCGGGCAAAATCAATGACTCGCACTTCGATCTTATCGTCATGGCGTAGCGGACTGGGCAACGTTGAACGATTAAGTACGACCGCTGCCTCACGCCATGGGTACTGGCGTTTGGTTGCCATTTGTACTGTAACCTTGGCCCATATACCCGGTGGGTCCTGCTGTTGGGCCTCATTGCTCTGACGATTGAGTTCAAAACGCGTCGCGTCATAGATGTCTTCAAACAGCACATGCGCCTGTCTCTGCTCGGCGATCTGTTCGCCTGCTACATCGTGAATAGTCACGGGCCGGTTGGCCAATCTGCTGCGGCGTCGAATCAGGTTTCCCAAGTAGGAGCGGGCCGTCCGGTGCACACGGCGGATGATTGCGTTGCGGCGCTTTTCAAGTTCGACCGGGTCACAACCGGTCAAGCGTGCTAACGATTGCCACAAGCGCTGTGTTTGTGCGTCATATGGCTGCTGGTACCGCTCGATAAGCTGCTGTTTGTCGCGATCATCCATCTCCTGCCACCCTGGGTAGCGTTTGTGTACATCACGCTGAGCCCGGGCAAAAGCCCAGTTACCGGTCAGCAGGTCATAGTCAATGGCGAGGTTGTAACTGATTCGATCGTGGGCGAGCAGGCGTCCGTGGCGGTCGCGAATATCTCCGCGGGCCGTTTCCAGCAACCGCTTGTGGACCAGTTCGACCTCGACATCATGTCGCAACTGGGGGCTGCGGACCGTGGTTAGTAGCACCGTTTGCGCCACAAGTACTGCTGTGGCCACACATGCTGCCACAAGCAGCAGCGCAAGGCGCCGGTGAAACATATGGGGGATCAGTCGCCTTATCCAGCGGCGCATCGACCAGCTTCCATGCTGTTACAAGTGTTATGCGTTATTATAAGCCGCGAAGGGTCGAAATGCCAGATGAACGTTAAAACTTCTTGGATGAAGTCTGGATATTTTTCAAATATCACTTCCAACATGGATTTGTGGGCGATGTGGAGGAAGAAGGTGGAGTCCAAATCCTAGCCATCGTCATTTTCTTGCCTCATTAGATGTTGAGCGACTGAGTTTCAAGCCACTGCTCCATGGTCACGTCAGATACGTCTAAACGGTTCCCTTCCCCCGGTGTGTTTGCAAAGGTTTGCCGTCAGGCTTTAGCTTTACCCTCCAGCAAGTCGGCCACGTGTATCATCATGCGGGCGCGGTTGACATGGTGCTGTTTTTCGGCCAACGCCTCGTCGCCGGCTGGCTTTGTCTGCCGGGCCTGTTGGAAATCTTTCTCCGTTTGGGACCGGTCAATGTCCTCGGCAGCCATGGCTTCTTCAGTGATCAGCGACAGGGCCTCGCCGTTCATTTGGGCAAAGCCGCCGGCCAGAAAAAACAGCCGTGACTTACCCTCGGCCAGGTCCAACCGCAACGGGCCGTTGCCCAGTTTGACCAGCAGCGGCGACCGTGATGGTGCCACGCCCAGCAGGCCGTCCCATGCCGGCACCGACGCGTAAATCACCTTCTCGTCGAACACCAGTTGCTGGGGTGTAATCAACGTGCACTGGAAACTTGCGTCCATGAGAAGAGTTCCTGTTAGGCCGGAATTGTAAAACTACTTGGATCAAAGTCAAAACCGACAAATACCTAAAGGGATGTGTCAGGTCACACCGCTACCGCTGCTGCCTGGAGGTGGCGGGCTAGGTATTGTCCGGTGTATGACTTGCTCTCTGAAGCAA
>CAUZAW010000305.1:0-4027 GCA_963577735.1 Phycisphaerae bacterium
CATGGCGACCTTATCGAGCACGCCCGCTTCTTTCATCTCATGGTAGAAGTCGTTGCCCTCGCGGGTACGTTCACCAACGCCAGCAAAGACAGACAAGCCGGCGTGCTCTTTCGCGATGTTGTTGATCAGCTCCATGATGGCCACGGTCTTGCCCACTCCCGCGCCGCCGAACAGTCCAATCTTGCCGCCCTTGGCAATGGGCATGATGAGATCAACAACCTTAATTCCCGTCTCCAGCATTTCGGCTGTCGGCATCTGCTCCGCAAAACTCGGCGCAGTGCGGTGAATCGGCAGATGATGTTCTGAGTTTATCGGTCCTTCTTCGTCGACCGGCCTCCCAAGCACATCAAGAATACGGCCAAGCGCCACCTCTCCAACAGGTACTGTGATGGGCGCGCCGGTGTTGTTGACTTCGATTCCGCGCTTCAGACCATCGCTCGAGCCCATGGCAATCGTTCGGACAACGCCGTCTCCGAGTTGCTGCTGAACTTCCAGCGTCAAGTCGGTATCGCTGACAGTCAGCGCCTCGTAAATCTTCGGTACCGACTCCCGTGGGAACTCAACATCCACTACCGCACCGATGATCTCGACAATGTTTCCGGTACTCATAACGTAATTCCTCTCAATGTAACTTTTCTGGTTGAGGTCAGCGGCTACACTGCCGCAGCACCCCCCACAATTTCAGCAATTTCCTGGGTAATGGCTGCCTGCCGGGCCTTGTTGTAGACAAGCTGCAATTCATCTATCAGGGTACCGGCATTGTCCGATGCGGACTTCATGGCAACCATTCGCGCGCCCATCTCGCAGGCGATATTCTCAGTCACCCCCTGGTAGATCAACGACTCGATATAGCGTGTCATCAAAGCATCAACCACTTCGCGGGCATCCGGCTCATAGAGGTAATCCCAGTGGCTCTTGAGCTTTTCGTCGGGTTCATCAGCATGAATGGGCAACAGCTGTTCTATCTGTGGGACTTGCGACATAGCAGAAACAAATCGGTTGTGAACCACGTACAACCGGTCGATCCGCCCCTCTCCGTACGCGTCCAGCATGATTTTCATCGCGCCAATCAAATCCGTCAGCTGGGGTGCATCACCTAATCTTGTTGCTTCGGACACGATATTTGCGCCAATCCGTTTGAAAAAACCCAGTCCCTTGGTGCCAATCGTCGTTACATCAATCTCTACGTTCTTGCTCTGCCACTCGGATAGCGCGTTGACGGCTTCACGAAACAGATTGATGTTGAGTCCGCCACATAAGCCGCGGTCGGTGGAAACGATAATAAAACCGACGCGTTTTACGTCACGTTCCCGGGTAAAGCTGTGCTTATATTCCAGGCTCGCTTGCGCAAGATGCGCCACCACGCTGCGCATCTTGTCGGCATAGGGTCGGGCCTGGCGCATGCGCTCCTGGGCCCGGCGCATCTTGCTGGCCGCCACCATTTCCATCGCCTTGGTGATCTTTTGAGTATTCTGGATACTCTTGATCTGGGTGCGGATTTCTTTTCCACCTGCCATTTTGGTGTTATCCCCTTGCCGTAGGGTCGCCGTTAGCGACTACCAAGCACCGTTTTCCTTGAAGTCCTTTACGGCCTCGTGCAACTTAGCGGCGACTTCATCGTCATAGGCCTGGTTCTGATTTAACTCGTCTAGCAACCCGGCATGCTGGCTCTTGATATGGCTTTGAAGCGCCTGCTCAAAATCAACCACTTTATTGACCTCGACATCATCAAGATAGCCTTCGTTGGTCGCGAACAAACTCACCGCCATCGCTGCAACCGACATCGGGGAGTATTGCTTTTGCTTCATTATTTCGGTGCTGCGCTCCCCGCGTTCCAGCTGTTTGCGGGTAGCCTCGTCAAGATCGGAGGCAAATTGTGAGAACGCCGCCAGTTCACGGAACTGAGCAAGCGCTAGCCGAATGCCGCCGCCGAGTTTCTTGATCAGGCCCGTCTGCGCTGCGCCACCCACGCGCGACACCGAAAGTCCTGCATTGATTGCCGGTCGAATACCGGCGTTGAAAATATCCGTCTCAAGGAAGATCTGGCCGTCGGTGATGGAAATCACGTTGGTGGGCACGAATGCCGACACATCCCCGGCCTGGGTCTCAATAATTGGCAATGCCGTTAATGACCCGGTCTTGCCCGTGACCGCGCCGTTGGTGAGTTTCTCAATTTCGTCCGCGTTGATTCTCGCGGCGCGTTCCAGTAATCGCGAGTGGAGGTAGAACACATCGCCAGGATAGGCTTCGCGACCGGGTGGCCGGCGCAACAATAGACTGACTTGGCGGTATGCCCAGGCTTGTTTCGTCAGGTCGTCGTAGATAATTAGGGCGTCTTCTCCTTTGTCACGAAAGTACTCTCCCATGCTACAACCCGAATAGGGCGCGATGTATTGCAGGGCCGCCGACTCCGAAGCTGAAGCGGCGACTACGATCGTGTGCGCCATAGCGCCGTGCTCTTCGAGTTTGGCAACCACGGTCGCTACCGATGATGCTTTTTGGCCGATCGCAACGTAAATGCATTTGATGCCCGTACCTTTTTGGTTGATGATAGTGTCCACTGCGAGCGCCGTTTTACCGGTCTGTCGGTCACCAATAATCAGTTCCCGCTGGCCGCGGCCAATCGGTACCATCGTGTCGATAGCTTTGAGGCCTGTTTGGACCGGCTCCGATACCGATTGGCGGCTGATTACACCAGGCGCCACTTTTTCAATCGGCGATGTACTCGTTGCCTCAATGGGCCCCTTGCCGTCAATTGGATTGCCCAACGAATCCACCACACGGCCGAGCAGGCCTTCGCCCACTGGCACTTCGAGGATTCGGCCCGTACATTTGACAGTGTCCCCCTCAACGATATGTTCGTAATCCCCCAGCACCACCGCGCCAACCGAGTCCCGCTCGAGATTCAGCGCCAGACCGAAAGTGTCGCCAGGAAATTCCAACATCTCGCCCTGCATGGCATCAGCCAGACCGTGAATGCGCGAGATACCGTCTGTCAGGCTGACCACCGTACCTTCGGTGCGGGCCTCAGTGCTGGCATCGAAATCCTTGATCCGCTCCTTGATCAGTTCGCTGATCTCAGAAGGGTTTAACTGCATAGACATGTCTCAAATCCTCTTAGTGACAACAGTTTTCCCGGGCCCCGCTACGCGCCTACGGTGGCCGCTAGTTTTTCTAGCCTGGCTCGAACCGAGCCGTCGATGACCAGATCCCCCGCCCGAATCGCCGCGCCCCCGATGAGTTTCTCGTTGATCTTGCACACGAGCTCCACGTCCCGGCCTAGGCGCGCCTTGAGTGCGCTTGCGATTCGTTGTAGTTCTTGCTCGGAGACAGGCAGGGCCGACTCGAGCTCGGCCCGGATGGTGCGTTCAGCTTCGGCACGCAGCGTCTCATATTGTTCCTCTATCGCGGGCAGTGCGTGCAATCGTCGATTCTGCGCGAGCAGCCGGATGAGATTCCTCCCCTGACCATCAATCCGGTCACCGCAAACATCGGTAAAGACTCGGCCCGTATCGCGCCGCGATATTCGTGGGTTATTAACAAGGGCGCGAATATCTGGATCCGCTGCAACCAAGGCCATTGTGCACAACGCATCCGACCAGTGCCCGAAATCCCCACCGCTGTCAGCCAGCTCAAAAACAGCTTGCGCATACGGCCTTGCTATGTTGGAAATCTCTGCCACAGGTTTTGCTTAATCGGAAACTTGTCAGCGCTTTACAGCTCGTTAGCGAGATCGTCGAGCATCTTCGAGTGGGCGCTGCCATCAACTTCCCTGGTCAAAATCTGGCTCGCACCAGCCACAGCAAGTTTTGCCACTTGTTGGCGCAGTTCCTCGCGGGCGTTGTTGACTTCCTTGTCAATTTCGCCCCGCGCAGCAGCAAGAATTCTCTCGCCTTCTGTTCGGGCCGTGACCTTGGCTTCTTCAACCATCTCCGTTTCGCGCCGCTCGGCCCGACGAATAATCTCCTGCGCCTGGTCCTTCGCTTCATCTCGCGTCGTGGCAGCGCGCTCTTGGGCTTCGGCTTTC
>CAUZAW010000306.1:0-4008 GCA_963577735.1 Phycisphaerae bacterium
TCGTTAACGTAATTGGCCGGTGTAATCCGAGTTACAGAGGAACTTGCGCGCCCAGCACGGTTTCGAAGCCGCCCTACGCGCCTTGCGCTGCCCACCATACATCAACACACGAACAAAATGCCGAGAAATCGCTACGCGTTAGACGCGGGGGGGGCACCTGTTACAATGAGGGCCGAACTCAGCCTGGGGCGGTTCCCGGCTGATCCATGTGGGAAATCCCGCCGACTCCCGGTCAACTTAACTTAGCCGAACCGCCGTGGTACGTGACCCGTATGCCCGGTGGTGTGGGAGAGGCGGAGCCGAAAGGCTCCCCCCTATCGCGATCAACAGCAGCGAGAGCGCGAGTTACATGACAACGCGTTTATCTTGCCAAGCGCGGAAGACGTGATCGATGATCTGTTCCACGCCGCCGCCGTTCGTGATCTCGGCAAACACAAAGGGTCCGTCGCCGCGCATGGACTTGCTGTCTTGCTCCATGACCGACAGGTCGGCACCGACGGCCGGTGCCAGATCCACTTTGTTGATTACTAAAAGATCGGACTGCGTGATGCCAGGACCGCCTTTGCGAGGAATCTTGTCGCCGCCAGCAACATCGATGACATAAATCGTGTAGTCGGCAAGTTCTCGGCTGAAGTGGGCCGCCAAATTGTCCCCTCCCGATTCAAGCAGCAGGATTTCGGGGTCAAACTGGTCCGTCAATTCTTCTAGGGCCAAGAGATTTGCCGAAATGTCCTCACGGATGGCCGCATGGGGACAGCCTCCGGTTTCAATGGCCCGAATCTTATCGGTCTCCAAAGCTTCGTGCCTGATGAGGAATTCGGCGTCCTCACGGGTAAAAATGTCGTTGGTCACCACACCCAGCCGCAAGCGATCCCGCAGGCCACGGCAAACAGCCAGCACCAGCGCGGTCTTGCCCGTCCCGACCGGTCCCCCTACGCCCACAGTAAATGACCGCTGGCGATAATCGCGGTTAGCCAAAGGCATGCATCGTTTGTGAAACAGGCCCGGGTGGTCCATGTGTTCATGGGTATGTCCGTGCCCTCCGTGATCGTGCGTATGCGGGTCATGCATGGGTCCACTCCCATTCGAAAAGTGAATTGCTAACTCTGAAACAACCGGGAATAGAGGCGATCGTGCGTTGCTTGAAGGACGTCAATGACGGGTGAGGTCTGCGCTATGTCTTCCTCACGCTGTTTGCGACACCCCTGGGCAACGCGTTCGCAAAACGGTCCGAGACGGTGTTGGATCGCCTGGCCCTGCAAGGGACCGACGATGCTCAACCGAATGGCGCTGGAAATCAGGCTCCTCAAGGTGAGAAATAGGAACAACCGCGTGGCTTGCTCGACGTGAACACGCAGTGCCGCTGTCACGGCACCAAACAGGGGCGGGAAATGGCCGGCAAGCTGGTTATGTTTCGACGAACGACGGAGTTCGGCAATTTCACGCGAAGCAAAAGCCGCGTCGGCGGAAGCCAGGAACGCCCGTCCCTGACTGCGACTTGCGAGGTTGGCTACGTGATTGCTCAAAAAAGCGTCACAAAGCTGGTCGAGATGACCGATCTTCTCCGGCGCGCTGTGTACGGCAACAACGAATGGAAGAGAACCGTAGCCCACTTGAATGATGCTGGACTGAATAAAATCTGCGAGCCGCTCACCATCCACCTCATGCCACTGCATTGTGGCTTCAAGGCCGCCAGAATGGGCAAATCCGCCACTCGGAAAACCTGAATCCACCATTTGCCAGATTACCCAGTTCATCTCCATAAAATGAATAACAGTTACAGTTTACCATTTCTGTAAAGTAACAACTGATCCGAGCAATCGTTACACAGGAAGTGCGAATTGTCAAGCTTTAACGGCTGCTACAATTAAGGCTAAGCTGATCCCAGTACTTCGGTCGATGATGCGTGCAGCGTGATTTTTTGGCAATTCGTTACACCGGTGAGAATTGGCAAGCTTTAGCGGCTGTTGCACCAATGTTAATCCGACCCTGCTGTTTCGGTCGATAACGCGTGTCGGACGGTGGCACGTCGCAGGTTTTTCACGCGGTTATGAGACAAATCCTCCACTTCACACAAGGCAAAGGATACGGAAAAATGCGTACGGAAACGCTTTTAGGGATGTTTGTAGTCGTGGCAATTTTCGCCTTCGGGACGGGCACTACCACTGCCCAGGACGTTCAAGACCAACCCACGTCCAATGCGGATCTGCTCTCGGAAATGGGAAGTCAATTCAATGCCTTGCAGCCGCGGGTAAGTCAGTTACCGATTACGCCGGTTGGCTACTGGGGCGGCTGCGAGAGCACCGAAGCCGGTTGCGGTTGCGACACCGGCAACTGTTGCGACTGCGGTGATGGTTGTGACTGCGGTGATGCCTGCGGCAAGCGCGGACGCTGCTTCGTATGGGGCAAAGACACTTGGCTGAGCGTGGGTGCCGGGCTGCGAACCAGTTACAGCGCCGTTGGGGATGCTGCCCCGAATGGAGGCAGTTCGAGCAATAATTTCAACATCGACAACGCGCGGCTGTATTTCAATGGCCAAGGGCACAAGTATTTAAAGTTCGAGTTCAATACCGACATCGACAACGCACAAGGTTTTCAAGATCCTACCTTCCCGGTAGCTGGCAGTTACGACGAGGCCGGCAACATAAGGATCTTGGACGCGATTGCGAAATTTGAAGTTCATGATCTCTTTAACGTGTGGGTGGGACGCATGCTTCCTCCCAGCGACCGTTCCAACCTTTCGGGACCGTACTACCTGAATGCCTGGGACTTCCCCTTCGTTCAATTTGGCTACCCGAATATCTTTCAGGGCCGCGATGACGGTGTATCGATCTGGGGACAGTGGGGCGGCGGTGTTTTGAAGTACCAAATTGGTGCGTTTGAAGGAGTCAATGGCGCGATCCCTGGCAGTACTGAAACGTTACCCATTCCCGGGGCCAATCCAAGCGACGATATGATGTTTACGGCACGGGTCACGCTCAATCTGTTGGACCCGGAACCCGGCTACTACAACCAAAGCACCTATTACGGCGACAAAGACATTCTGGCAGTCGGTATTTCCGTCATGGACCAGAATAATGCCAACGTCGATGGCGCCGCGATCACCGATTTTACCGGGTGGTGTATTGACACGCTTTTTGAGCGACCGTTGAGTAACGGCGGTGTGGTGACCGTCGAAGGAGCGTATTACAACTTCGACGATCATGGAGCGACCAACAGCGTTCGAGACGGCGACAGTTACTTTGCCTTGGCCAGTTACCTGTTTCCCGGCACAATGAGCATAGGTCCGACGTCGGGTCGGTTGCAGCCCTTCACCCGTTATCAGAGATTCGATCGAAATAACTTTTTCGCCACCTCTCTGGAACGACAGGTCGACGTAGGTGTGAATTACATCATGTACGGCCACAATGCCAGACTTGCGGCATTTTGGACACAACAGGAACTGGCGGGCGGCGTACAAACCAATCTGTACCGTAGTGGCGTCCAGTTCCAGTTCTAACGTTCCGCGGCTGTTGCTTCGCCGGGCGTTTGTCCCACCAAATGAAGACGTGTCCAATTCCTTGTTGCGTACTGCAAATGAGCGAGGGTAATAGGCCTAAACTTGTGCCTCGTCAGAGGATGGCCTGCCCCCCACGATAGCTACCAGTGTTTAAGTAGTGTTAGGGTAGCCTTCAGGCCAGCCCCGTTCGCTTGCTGAGGCGTAGCCGAAGCGAGCGAACGGGGCTGGATCGCTTTGGGCGCCGGGGGGTTGATAACCGAGACTGCTATGCGGACGCGCGGTATTGTAATGATAACGCCAACGCTCAATAAGTACCTTCGCCTCCAATTATGTATCGAACAGTTCACAGTCGAGTAGCTCGTTGCGGAGCTTGCCGTTGAACGACTCACTCTAACCGTTTTCCCAGGGACTGCGCTGATCGGGAAGCGATCTTGGCCAAACTGCGTGAGCAACTCAAGCAAGGAAGCACGATGCTCGTGGGCAACAAGGGCTACCGCAAGTTCCTCTCG
>CAUZAW010000307.1:0-3992 GCA_963577735.1 Phycisphaerae bacterium
GCCCAGATCCGCAGCGTTCACACCGACGAGTTCAATCACCAGCAGGCGACCGTGATGCTCTTCACCGGCAAAGGCAATGCGGGCCGGCCCAGTGTGGGCTCGTGGGTCGCCTACGGACTCGGTTCTGAATCCCAACAATTGCCGGCTTACGTTGTCCTGGGCGGAAAACCTTCTGGCGGGTTTTCCACATTATCCAGTGGTCTGTTGCCCACCGCCTACAACGGTGTTCCGTTCCGGCAAGAAGGCAGTCCGATCGTCAATCTGCGGGCGCCCCAGGGAATCAGTCGTCAACAGCAACTTGAAACCGTGGACGGCATCAGCCGCATGAACCGCCACCAGTACGAACTTGTCCGCGACCCGGAAATTTTGACACGGATCGCTGCCTATGAACTGGCCTTTCGTATGCAAGCTTCCGCTCCACAGCTGCTTGATCTAGGGGACGAGTCCGCCGAGACACTCCGGCTTTACGGGGCTGATCGCGGTGAAGCACCCTTTACCGAAGAACAGAAAATTTCGGGTTTTAAAAAGGGTCGCTTCGCCAAGGTCGCGCAACAGTTTCTGTTGGCACGACGGCTCGTCGAACGGGGCGTCCGCTTTGTTGTGATCGACGTCGGTGGCTGGGATCACCATTACAGCATGGCCAAGAACACACCGTACTATTGTGCCTTGGTCGACCAGCCCGCCGCAGCCTTGATCAAGGATCTCAAGCAGCGGGGCCTGTTGGACGAAACGTTAGTCGTATGGGGTACCGAGTTCGGTCGCACCCCAGTCGGCGAGAATGCGGGAATGGCCGCTGATGAAGGTGTCCCCAACACGGGGCGCGATCACCATCCCTTTGCCTTCAGCATGTGGATGGCCGGAGGGGGAGTTCAAGGTGGAACGATCGTCGGTCAGACCGATGACATCGGTTGGCTGCCGGTAGAAGACCCGGTCCATATGAACGATTTTCACGCCACGCTGTTGCATCTGCTCGGTTTGAACCACGAACGCCTGGCCGTTCGTTCCCAGGGGCTCGACGTACGGCTGACGGATGTCGGCGGGCACGTCGTTCAGAAATTACTCAAGCAGCGCAGCCCAATCTGATCACGACCAACCGACCTGGCCCAGGGTATCTCAAGCCCCTCCTCTTACCCTGGCAACGGCCCTTGGATGTGTGCCGTTACCATCCTAGCCGCCGCGTCGCCAATCACCTACACTGACAGGCAAGAGTTGGGACGTTTGGCAAAACCCGAGGCCTGTGCTTGTCCGCTTGCCCAGTGCAACACGGCGGAAGCTCAGAAATTGGCAGCCTGAATACCGTACACCCGCTTTAAAGGTAGACCGATGCCCGCCAACCGCTGTTGCGTTGCTCTCTTGTCTTGGATGTGGCTGGTAACCAGCCTGGCCATGGTTGTGGCAGCCGACGGCCCGCTTCAAGTAACTCTCGACGAACGGCAACTCCTCCTGGACGATGTACAGCTTGCGAAGATCGACAACTTGAAACGCACGATGCATCAACCACAGAAAAAAGGGGCTGTTATTCGCGGTGATTACGTTCGATATCCCGGCTGTACCCTTCAGACTCGCAGCACCCCCATCTGGGACCCGAATGACGAAGTTTATCGTTTATGGGTCATGGGTCTGGTACCCAGCAACTCCGTCGGATTGACGGTCACTGGCAGCGCATCGGCCGTCTATGAAAGCAAAGATGGACTGAATTGGTACGCACCGAATCTGGGAAGGGTTGCCTACAAGGGCACGAAGGACAACAACCTTGTCTCGGCAATCATCGGTGGAAAACGAATCCGTACCGATTGCGTTATTTATGATCGGTTCGATCCTGATCCCAATCGCCGTTACAAGCTGGCAGTGCCCGATGTCTGGACGCGGGGCGAGGGAGGCTTTGCCGCTTCGCCCAACGGGATTGACTGGACGGAAACCCAGACACCTGGCGTGCCAAGTCATGACGAATGGAATCTCACCCTTGATGAAAAAGAACGGTTGTTCATTCATTACGTGAAACACAGCGGACCCAACGGTCGTGCCATTCACATCTCCACGAGCAAGGATTTTGAAAACTGGTCCGACCACCGCCTGGTCTACTGGGCCGACGATCAGGACCAGGAAATTGCCAGGCAGCGGATTGCCGAGAGATTCACTGACAAAACACGCAAGTTTCCCGAATTCAATGTACCGGAAACTTACCGTGGTGAAGTTTACCACATGAGCATTTTTCGCTATGAATCCCATTACATTGGCATTCCTGCCTACTCGTATCACACCGGCAGTGTTCCCAAAGACTGGCCCGGCTTTGACGAGATGCGACTTTCTCCCGAAATCGAGGATGCCGTTCGCACCTATGGTGACTACACCTGGTTTTATGAATTGCAATTGGCTTCCAGCCGAGACCTGGATCACTGGGATCGCCAGGGTGAGCGGCAACCCTGGATAAAAAACTCGACCATCAATGGCGGAGCTTATGACTTGCTCACCATCATCAGCCCGGCCGGTGCCGTCATTCGCGGTGACGAATTGTGGTTCTATTATACAGGCATTAATCAGTACGCTTTCATCACGTCTGGTATTCGACCTGGCTACGATGATTACATTCCCGACCGCGGCGCTATTTGCCTGGCCACTCTGCGACGCGACGGCTTTGTATCGCTCGACGCCGGCGATGCGGGTGGACTGGTCGAAACCAAGCCCGTAAGAGTCGACGGTAAAAATTTATTCGCCAATGTGGTTTGCGGTAAAAATGGATCACTCCATATCGAGGCAGTTGATTCCAATGGCAATGTACTGGGCTCTTCCGAACCGATTGTGGGAGATCAGCCCCAGGCTGAAGTGAAATGGCAACAAGGCAGCTGGTCGGACTGGAGTGGCAAGGCCGTCAGTCTGCGTTTTTTGCTAAAAAATGGAGAGTTGTATTCCTACTGGATGTCCCGTTGACCAACTCGCGCTGCAGCTGACTATCTTGATAGGGTTCGGCTCCCATCTGCAGAACAAATTGCTAAGGTGGCGTCGCGGTCCCAACGACGAATTGAAATGATCAAAACAACCGTAGTCGGAAGTTATCCCGTACCCCTGTGGCTCCGCTCCTCCAGTAGTCGTGAAAGCTTGCGCGACGCGATGCTTGCCGTGATTAAAACACAGGAACTCGCCGGCCTGGATGTGGTCGCCGACGGCGAATTGTACCGCTGGGATATCAATCATGCCGAAACCAATGGTATGATCGATTACTTCATTCGCCCGATGTTTGGCATCCATTCGCAATTGACGTTTGACCAACTCAATAGGTGGCGAAAAAAGACGGGGACGGCTTTTCGCGCCCAACCTCCAGGTGTCGTAGTCGATGCTGTCACAGCAGGACATCTCAATCTCAAAGCCGACTACGACCTTTACGCCAACCTCACGCACCTTCCCAAGAAATTTACGATCACCAGTCCTTACATGCTGGCAAAAACTCTCGCAGATGAACATTATCAAGACTTGCCTGCGCTGGTCCACGCGCTGGCTGACGTGTTGCGAGAACAGGTCGCCACCATCGAAGCAGACGTAATTCAGGTCGACGAAGCTCACGTAACCGGCCATCCTGATGATGCACAACTCTGTGCTGCCGGTATCAACCGGGTTCTGGATGGTGTGGCCCACGAAAAAGCAGTCCATCTATGTTTTGGAAACTACGGCGGACAAACCATTCAGCAAGGCACTTATGACCAGCTGATTGGCATGCTTAATGAACTGAACGCCGACCACCTGGTATTGGAAATCGCCCGTCGGCCCGCGGCAGAACTCTCGATGCTGAAAGATGTCAAAGCCTCTTTAGGACTCGGTATCGGCGTCATTGACATCAAGGACAACAAGATTGAAACCCCAGAAGACGTCGCTCACCGCATCGAACACGCCGCAGGGCTCTTAGGTTCTCACCGCATCCAGTACGTGCACCCCGACTGCGGATTCTGGATGCTGCCACGTAGCGTTGCCGATGAAAAGATGAAGGCGCTGGTCGCCGG
>CAUZAW010000308.1:0-3937 GCA_963577735.1 Phycisphaerae bacterium
GACGCGGCGAGTAGGCCGGCGAACACCTCGGTCATGGCCATCAGCGCATATCCCTTGTGGCCGCCGAATGGCAGGAATGCGCCACCGTCAAAAAAGTCATTGGGGTCGGTCGTGGGCCGTCCTTGTTTGTCCACAATGCAGTTGGGCGGAAGTTGCTGGCCGCGGCGTTGTGCGTTGACGACTTTGACGCCAGACAAGGCAGTCGATGCGTAATCAAACATGATCGGGTTGTTATCGCCGGCGGGGGCGCCCATGGCGATGGGGTTGGTATCCAGTACCGGCTTGCGGCCACCGAAGGGCACCGTTCGCGGGTTGCGAAGCCCAATACCTGCGCCCCAGATCATTGACATCAATCCCGCCCGGGCAGCCATATCCACGTAATGGCCAAGCCGGCCAATGTGGTTTGACGCCACCAGCGACACCATCGCCAAGCCTTGGCGGGCACCTTTTTCGATCGCCACTTCCATGGCGTAGCGTGCCGATAGATGTCCGAATGCCCAGTTGCCGCGTACCAGGGCGGTGGCTGGCGTTTCCTTGACGATGGCCGGGTGCGCGGTGGCAATAATGTTGCCCTTCTTGATTTCATCGATGTAGATGGGAATATGCCACACGCCGTGCGTGTCCACCCCGCTCAGGTTTGAACTGACTAGGTGATCGGCAACACAATCAGCATTTACCTGATCGGAGCCGGCTGTCAGAAAAATACGACGCACCAGGTCGCGCAGTTCGTCGGCGGACTTGACTACCATTGATCAATTCCTTCCGGGGCAAATTCCAGATGATAGAAGATAACGACTCAGTGTAGCGTAGCAACTAAGTACACAATTGAAATATTTCTGGCGGTTGCATTTAGATTTTATGTTTTAGGTTTGACAGTAATGGTCATGCCGGTACCATCTCGCCAAGAAAGGAATACCCATGTTTAGACTGTCCGTATGTACCGGCACCGTGCTCCAGGATTTGCCATTTGACAAACGCGTCAAACGTGTTGCCGAACTTGGTTTCGAGGTTGAGCTTTGGGGCTGGGAGGATAGCGCATTGGATGCCATCGCCGCTGACTCGAACATCACCATTGCGGCCGTGCCCGGATGGGGAGCAGGGAGCATGGTCAATCCCGAAGGTGTTGAAGTCTTTCTTGACGGCGTTGAGAAAAATCTCGTGGTTGCTGAGAAGCTTGGATGTCGAATGCTCAACATCGGAGCCGGCGCGATCGATGAAACCGGACGTGTCGTGCACCAGGCGCCGCAGCACCCGGGTGTTTTATGGATGAGCGCGTACAAGGCATTGTGCCGCGTCGCCGAGTTGGCGGAGAAACACGACGTTGTCTACAACTTTGAACAACTCAACACCAAGACTGATCACGCCGGCTATCCATTTCCGCATGTTGAAGATGTGGTGCACCTGCTAGAGGCAGTGGACAGTCCGCGTATTCGGCTGCTGTGTGATGTTTATCACGTTCAGATTGAGCAGGGCAATGTTATCCAGACCATTCGTGACTACGCCAAGTTTGTCGGGCATGTACACGTGGCGGACGTACCGGGGCGCCATGAACCGGGCACAGGTGAGATCAACTACCCGGCGGTGGTTGAGGCGTTGCGTGATGTAGGTTACGAAGGTGTTGTGGGTCTCGAAGCATTTCCGGCCGGTGATGACATCCAGGCCATGCAACGATTTCGCGAGATTTTTTCTGCATAGAAGTACTGGTTGCTACGGGCTATCACGATGCCGATCGTTGACGCACACGTACATATTTTTCCGGAGATCCACGGCGATATAGGTACCGGGCCGACCCGCTCTACCGGTTATGGCCGGGCGGTCATCGGCGACGAAGAAATCCAAATCATGCCGCCGTTTAACAAAAAGACAGAGCATACCCCTGAAATGCTCATTGCCCACATGGACTGGGCCGGTGTGGATCGGGCGATGCTCCTACAGGGTCCGTTCTACGGTGTTTGCAATCAATACGTGAACGCCGCCGTGCAAGCCCATCCCGATCGCCTGATGGGGGCTGTGTTTTTCGACCCGTGGGAAGATGGTGGCCCAGATGAATTGTACGCGTTGGTTGACGCTGCCGCGTTTGTCGCCCTCAAGATTGAATTTACCGTGCCCAGCGGCCTGTGTGGTTTGCACCCTGGGGCGCGATTGGATGACCCGAAGATCGCATGGCTGTTTGACGAACTGGAGCGGCGGGAATTGATCTGGGCCATTGACCTTGGCGGTATCGAGGACGAGTCATACCAAACGGAAGCGGTTCGCAACATTGCCGAATCCCATCCTGCGCTGCGGATCGTGATTCCACACCTGGGCCAGCCCAGTGCCAAGGCCATCGCGGACAAGACACTTTGGCGCAGGTGGCAGCAGCAGGTCGACCTGGCGCTGTTGCCAAACGTCTGGCACGATTGCGCCGCCTTGCCGCACAAGTTTGTCGAGGAAGGATTCCCGTTTAAGTCCGTGCATCGCGTACTATGCGAAGCGTTCGATCGTGTTGGGGCGGGCAGGATCATGTGGGGTACCGATATCCCGGGCCTTTTCCAAGTTGCAACGTATCCGCAACTGGTGGAATTGGGACGACTGCACAGTGAATTTCTTTCGCCGGCCGATCAGCTAGAGTTTCTTGGCCAAACCGCAATGCGGGTTTATGGCGGTAAAGCATAGTTAAGGTTGCAGGTATGAAAATTGTTGATGTTCGCATCCACAAGATCGTCGTGCCCATGAAGCCGGACACGGTCCATTCGCCGGGCATCGATGACAAGCTTTGTGCGCCCGACCCGGTGACCGGACGAAGTCTCAACTTTTACGAGTTTCCCAAGTGGATAATCGAGTTGGTGGCCGACAACGGGTTGGTGGGGCTGGGCGAACCACGCCGCGGCGACCTGTACGAGCCGCTACAAGAATTGGCAAACATGATCATCGGTAAATCGCTCGTTGATTTACCTATAGGCAACCTGCCCCTGCCCCACGGTGATAGTTACGAGGAATATATAATTTATGAAGCCTACGAAATGGCCTGGTTTGATCTCCTGGGAAAATACATGGGCGTTCCGGTACATCACCTGCTGGGCGGTAAGCAGGTAGACCGTGTTCCCGTCGACTACTGGATGGGGCGGGCGGATGTCGAAGATACTGCCCGGCGTACACAGATAGCTGTGGATTTAGGCTTCCAAGGGGTGAAGATGAAATGCAAGCTGGGTGATCCGATTGCCCTGCGGGTTGCTGCTGTACGCGAGGTTGCACCGCATTTTTCCATTGTGCTTGATCCCAACGAACGATTTGAGGATCCGGCCGGAGCTATAGAAGTGTCACGTTCATTGCAGGAATTTGACCGGGTTACTTTTGAAAGTCCTGTTCCACAGAATCGTCTTGATTGGTACGTGCAGCTTCGCAAAGAGATTCACCATCCCATTGCCCTGCACCTTGCCAATTTTGATCAGTTGGTAGAAGCCGTGCGGCGGGATGCGGCTGATTGTTATAACTTGCTAGGCACTCTCAAGCAGTTCACGGACTGGGGCCGGTTGACGCGTGGCATCGGGTGCCCGACATGGCGAGGTACGGGTATGGATCTGGGAGTGCGTGATATGTCTAGCATACACTGTGCCGCGGCAGTCGGATGTGATTTTCCATGTGATATAATTGGCAATATATTGCGTGAAGATGACCTGATCGTTGAGCCCATTAATATGGAAAATGGATTTGCACTTGTGCCTGATAAGCCCGGCCTAGGTGTGGATCTCGACATGGCGGCAGTAAAAAAGTACGTTGTGCCACTCTGAATCATTTGCGAAAAACGGATTAAGTCAAAGGAATTGAGTACATGATTGCGCCTAATGCGGTTTGTCGCGTAGCAGTGATAGGTGCTGGTACGATCGGTAGCAGTTGGACTGCTCACTTTTTAGGACGGGGTATGCACGTGACGGTTAGTGACCCGGAACCGGGCGCA
>CAUZAW010000309.1:0-3929 GCA_963577735.1 Phycisphaerae bacterium
CTCAAAGTACGTGATCGGGAACGAGAAGCCGTGGTCGATCCCGGCGATGAACGTGATGTTCTTTCCTGCCTGTTCGATCAACCACTCGGCGATCTCTTTGCGACACCAGTTCTTGTAGATTTTGTCGGTCGAGGATGGCGACAGGATTCGACGTGGCTCTTCATCACCGAAAGCGGCGTAGACCTGGAGTGCTGGCGTCCGTGATGTTGGCGTCTCTCTGCCGGAGTAGTCGATGCCGATGTAGAGGTCGAAGGTCACTTGGTCACCCCTTTCTGACCAGCGCATTCACCCAGCGCTCGCCGACTCGACCTGGACGAAGGTCGTTGGTAGCCCAAACACGGACGATCACAAACGATGATTGTTGTTCCAGTCTTGCCCGCTTCTCATAAATTCATACCCGCACCGTTTCGTCGCAGCCATTCTTTGCGGTCGCGGTAATCAGGCAGCACTTTGTCAACCTGGTTCCAAAAGGCTTTGGTATGGTTCAGGTACCGCAGGTGGGCCAGTTCGTGGACCACGATATAATCGATCACCGTCGCCGAAGCCATCATGCACTTCCAGTGAAAATTCAACCGGCCTGCCGGTGTACACGATGCCCAGCGGTTCTTCAGTTCTAGGATGCGTACGCCTGTTGGTTCCACGCCTATCCGTTGAGCGTAGTGGGTAACTCGGTCACCGATCCGCTGCTGCCCCTTAGCTTTGTAGAAGGTTTTGAAGGCCTCATCGGGATTCTGCAACTCTCCGTCGTCTGATTTCAGACAGAAGTAACCGTCTTTGAGCAACAACCGCTCCGATTGATCATCGACTAATTTCAAACGATAAGAGCGACCGAGATATAGGAACCCTTCTCCGCTGACAAACTGGCGACGAATGCGGGTGGCATTCATGTCCTGCCACTGGGCCAGGTTGCGATAGATCCACTTTCGCTTGGTTTCGAGCAGGCTGTGGATATCAGTCTTCGTGAGTGTCTTCGGAACCAATACCGACACCGTCCCGTCCCGCTCGATGTAGATGCTTGCGGTCTTGCGGTCACTCTTTTTGAGCGTGTAGGTGATGTCTTTGTAAGTGCGAGTCATCCCACGATGTCCTCATGCCGTCGCTTGGCCAGTGCCGTGATGTCGGTCACGATCTGGTCGGCGTTGTCCGACACTTCGTCGATGTTCAGCAGGTACAACATATCGGTCAGTCGGCCTCGCAGTTTGCTGACCTCAGGATCGTTGCCCCAGAAGTTGATGATATCAATCGTCTCTTCAAACTCCGTCATCACGTCGGCCACCAGTTGCCTGGCAGCGTCAACGTGATCCGGCGGGAAACCTTTTTCTCCAAAGGCCAGTTGTCCCCATGATGTCTTATAAACACCTGAAGCATTTGAAGAAGAAGTATATGCCATGGTCGTCTTTACCAGCCGAAATAGGCTGGCCCCCTTACAGTCGGCTCACCGGTATTGGGATACAGATCGATAAACAAAAACAAAGGCTATCCGACAGTCCAGACCGATCCACAGGGGCGCTTTCGGTTTGAGTCGGTCAAGCTTGGTGAATATGTCCTGACCGTTGAGGCCGACGGTTATGCCCCACAACATCGACATATCAAGGTTGGGCTGGAATCCAAATCGCAGGACTTCTGTTTAAAGTCTGGCCGCAAGATTTCCAACCGGGTGGTGGATGAGAAGGGTAAGCCGGTTGCGGGCGCATGTGTGGTGCTGAACCGCTGGCACTGCCACACTGATCCACAGAGATATTATCACTGGTCGGCCGAGGCACCGGTCTCTGAGCAGGTGACCTTGCAATTTTACAAGCGTTACAGCGGTGATTACGATACACTGAAGACCACGCTGCCCTTCTCGCAGATCGAGCGTCAGCCGATCACCTTGAAGAACAGATAACTCGAACGCCAGTGGTTGAGTAATCGGGTCGTCCATCCACAGAGTATCATTGCCAGAAATCAGGATGTCTACGGAGCATGCGCATGCCGAAATGCACGATTGAAATCTTTTCCATGTTGATTGTGCTCAATGTGTCATCGCTCCTTGCTCAGCAGTCCGAAGGAGTGGATCTTGCAACAATGCAGGGATGGGACATCGTCGTATCGGTCGATGCCATCCCCAGTGAGAAGTACGCGGCGGAAGAATTCCAAAACTTTTTCGCCGAGGCTTGCGGTGTTCGATTGCCGATCGTGACTGCAACCGACCGACCTGACAGGCATATCTTCATCGGTCCGGGCGAATCGCTTCGCTCCAGCCCGGTTGGTTTCGGCGTTAATGACTTGGGAAGCGAGGACCTGCGAATCGTCATTCGCCATAACCACATCGCCATCGCGGGTGGTCGGCCCCGCGGTACGCTTTACGGCGTTTACACGTTCCTGGAAGACTATCTTGGCGTACGGTTTCTTACGCACGACCATACTCACGTGCCCGCCTTTGGCCAACGGCAGCTTATTGGCTCGCTGGATCGCGTCTATCGCCCGCCTTTCGTCAATTATCGTAATGCCGCATACAAAGCACCAAGGCAGTACCCCGTTTTTGGGGTTCGCGCTCGTAACAACGTACTTCATGATGAACCGCGGTTTGGCGGGAAATCGCCGTTCGGAAATACCAACCACAGTTGGTACCGACAGGTTTCCATAGACACGTATGGGAAAGACCACCCTGAATATTACGCCCTGATCGGCGGTAAGCGGCAAGTTAAATGGCAGAGCCAGCTGTGTCTGACCAATCCGGAGGTGTTCAATATCGTGGTCCAGGCGGTGCGGGACGAGATTAAAAACAGACCGGAGGCCGGGAATATCTCGGTCTGTCAGAACGATGGGTTCAGCGACTACTGCCAATGCGAGGAATGTGCGGCTATCGATGAGCGTGAAGGATCGCACATGGGGGCCCTGCTGACGTTTGTGAACAAGGTATCCGACGAGGTGGCCAAGACCCATCCGGACGTTTTTATCGGGACGGCGGCATATACTTATTCTCGCAAGCCTCCCAAGAATATCAGGCCACGGGACAATGTGGAAATCAACCTTTCCAGCTGTGGGGCCTGTCAACTGCACGCCTTCGCTGATGCCAGTTGCCCTCAGAACGTCGCTTTTATGCAGGACCTGGGTGGTTGGAGCAGGATGCACCAGCACCTCTATGCCTGGACATATAACACCTACTTCCGCTCGCCTCCTTTGCCGTACCCCAACCTGCACACCATCAAGCCGAACATAAACACACTTGTGGATGCCGGTGTTAAGGGCGTTTTCATGCAGTCTCAGGCGGGGCCATGGTCCGACACACCGTTGATGGAGCTGGCCCACTATGTGATGAGCCGCTTGCTGTGGAACCCAACGCTCAACGATAAAGAATTGATCGAAGAGTTTTTAAATCTGCACTATGGCAAAGCCGCTCCAACGGTCCGCAGGTTCATCAACATGATACACAAGCACTACAGGGACGCGGGGACTCACAACGACCCGCTCGTCTACCATGGATGGGAGTTGCCGGTCGATCAAGGCATTGCCAGAGACGGTCTGGAGTTGTTTGCCGAAGCCATGGATCTAGCCGAGACTGATGAAGTCAAAGCGCGAGTGGAAAAAGCTTCCATCTGCGCCTATGCGGCAGTTCTTGATCCGATTTGGAGGCTCGAGGAAGATGCGGTCATCGCTCCGACCCTGGCCGCGCGGTTACGGCCGCTTGCCACAGAGTTCTTTCGGCTGTGCGAGAAGTATGAGCTTGGCGAGCGAAGTTCCCGCGATCGCATCGAAGGTATTTTGGCCAAGAGCCCGTGAGGCGATGGGGTTGTAAGCGAGGGCAACATCAATCACCTCAGTTCAGGTGTACCTGTGACGTGTTTGCTGCCACTGGTGCACGATTCGCCCTATTCGTCCACCTCTGGTCGCTGCTTCGTATGTTTGATCTCTTCGGCAGTTGACAACCATTCGTTTTCAAGTGTCTT
>CAUZAW010000310.1:0-3926 GCA_963577735.1 Phycisphaerae bacterium
ATGATCGTTTCGTTGGATTCGGTTTCATCATCATCCATCAACATGGTCTGTACCGTTGCCGATGATTGGCCAGGTAGAAATATAAACGGTTGGGACGGCCCGAAATAGTCGGCTCCTGCCGTGGCGGTGCCGGTTACGGAGAAGAATACGAACAAGGTCGCGTCAGTCGGACCGTCGCGTGTGGCAGTGACGATTGCGGGAGTTGCGACATCATTTTCAAAGCCCTGCGGTATCGTGGCGGTCAGTGTAACGCGGGGTCGGATCCGTACGGTGGCGGTATCGGACCACGCGATGTTATTGTCCTCAAACAGTTCTTCAATCGATTGGCCGCTGTCGGCCATGACGGCGATAAAGTAATCGCCACTGAGGGTGTTGGCTGGAATAGCCAACGACGCGTTGACTGTGGTGCTGTGGCCAATATCAAGCCCATTGCTTTTGGTTAAAGACGGGCCCGGTTGGAGCATGATGTCATCAGCGTTGCCCCAGGTCATGTCTGTCGAGAGGATCGCTTGGAAGTCGAAGTCTGATGATCGCGGGATAGCCGCGTTGCCTTGGTTTTGTCCGACAAACGAACCTTCGATGATATCACCGGCGGAAAACGTGGAGGCGGGAAAGTTAAAGCTGTCTACTGCAAGGTCGGGCCGGCGAACATTAACCGCATCCACCTTGACGTTTTGGTTACCAATTGCCACGTCCGGGACTACAATCGGCGCCCAGAGGTTGCCGCCGGTAAAAGTCATGGTGTAGGTGCCGGTCGGCACCTTGATCTGATATCCGCCGGCCGACATAGTATGGCTTTCAAAGTGTCCGCCGGTGCCGTCTGCATCGACGTGGATGTTGCCGAGCCCTTCGCCAGCGGTGTAAAAACCATTCGTGTCAGCGTCGCCATAAACCACGCCAAGCAGTAGAGAGTTGCCAAATTTTTGAGGAACGCCGAAATCCTGAGTCATGACCAAGGGCCCGACTTCAGTGAAGCGGTTGCTTTCCTGCTGGATACTGATGCCTATTTCGCGGAAATGCTCATTGGTCATGACATCGCGATGGCCAGGCGGGTCCTGGATACCGTCGGGGCCAGGACCCCAGTCAATGGCAAATCCCGCATGGCCGTGAAAGGTGGACTCGGCGAAGCTGAAGACATTTTCGCCAACCAGTTGCGTGTCATAGCCCGCCGCGTCGATGCGGTCCGCAAGGTCCTGTTCGCCGGGTAGTTGGTGTGATTGCTCGTCAAACTGGATCATCAACTGGTTGTGCTCTGCAGCAGCGTTATAAAGCTTTTCGTTCCACCCCAGCGGCTGCACGCTATCCAGGGACTGCCACTGGCTGGCCAGTACGTTTCCATCCACTTTAAAAAACTTCATTGCCCGATTGACATCGCGATCGTTGGAGCGGGCCGGGCGAAGGTTGCGGGTGAGGATGCCCAGTTCCTCAGCGGGGAACATGCGAAAACGGTTGAGGTGCTCGAGCAATTCCTGTTCCAAGCCTGAGGGATTGATATCAAACAGTATGCGCGGCTCAAGCGCTTCCAGGTGTATGCCATGGTCCGGGTTGTCGCCAGATTGTCGCCGAGAGAACCGGGAAAACTGATTCAGCAGAAAGTCGTCCAATTGTAACATGCGTACGCTCTTGTCCCTCTGTCTGGGTAGGCAAAACCACCGTCCCGAATTCCATCTGGCCGGCGGTCTATGGTTGTTTGCCGCACGGCGCCACGCTGGCACAACACGGTGATTATAGGTGCGGCCATTACCCCATGTTCCGGGGCATTGTATGGCCGGTATTCCACCACCCGGATTAATTTTTTAATTTAGTTCGATGTGTCACCGCTCATATCAGGCTTAACGACAAGAATTCGGATTAATCAACTGTGGGCAGGTAAGCAACATGGCTCCACGAAATGCTGATAGGCCGGCCTGCTGCACATCTAGTTGTTCAATACTGGAGGGGCAGCTGCGCGTTTGGAGCGTAGGCCATTGACTCGCCAGTCGAAGAACAGGTTGCGGCCTGTATGCGTGCCGTAGACGCCTTGGATAATGACAACGCTGTCTTGTCTGCTGATATTGGCCTGCTCAGTCGTGACACGGGCAATGCCCTTGATGTCGCATCGCACCGTCTCAAAGCCTTCCTGTGCGCCGAGCCAGAGAAAACGCACCAACGCACCCGGTATGGATTGGCCCTCATCGTCTACCACATGCGCCGTATATTGGACTCGCCAATGGTTGTTTTCGCGAATTGGATCAGCGCTTAATTCAGCCAGATGCACTTGCAAGGGTTCATAGCCGTTTAATTCGTAAACATGAACGTTAGTGAATCCCATCCGGTCGTTCCAGTGGCGATCGCTGCGCACAACCACGTCGCGCGGCTCAAACTTCACGCGCACTGGTCCGGACCTAACCTCAAAACCCTTGATTTTGAATTGAATGGGCTGATCATGGGGGTGTTGCGCATAACGAAATGTCTGATGGTCGAACCAGAGATGCTGCTTGCCGTGGCGGTCCTGACGAAAAGTCCGCCCCCACAACACCGCGGTGGGATCGTCGGTATCGAAATAAAAGCCAACCGTTTTCCGGCCGCAGAGATCGGATGATTTTGCGTCGATCTGCACTGTCTGCCACCTGTGTTGCCTCAAGTTATCACCCTGCCAACTGCCAGTGTGCCAAACTCGCGGGTGCTGCCAATACCACAGGCCCGGGTCCTTTTCGTCCACGACCACATGCAACTTGATGTTGTCGACGGGCTTGGTCATTAGAACTTCCTGCACGATTTTTTCGCCTTCCTGGAGTTCAATAGGCTCCATCCAGATCAGGCCGTGCTGTCCCTTCTGCGGATTTTTCGGTAAATCGCCGGCATTGCAAAATCCGGGGAATACGGTCGGTTGTTTCCATTGTCCACGGTGTGCTTGCCGGCCGGCAACGCTCTTCCATGTCCATTTGCCGAAGATTGTGGTTTCGTGTGCGCCTACGGCGACTACTACGGCTGAACCATCCTCGTGCTGAAAGAGCTTGGCCTGTACGGCCTTTGGCGGATGTACGTCGATATCGCGATAGCCGGCTGTGCTCGTGATGTACGGAGCCAGTTCTCGCACTTCCGCGTTCAGCCCGCGCATCGCCGAGTAGCCCAGCGGGTTGACACGGCCGATGTACCGGTTGTCGTCAGCGCCAGGAACTTTCCGGTACCTGCCCTGGTGAAAGCCTTCAAATTCGTAGCAGAACGGAAAGAAGCCAACGGCTCCTTCTAGCATGCCGGCATAGGACTGGGCACGCAGGTAGTACGGCGTCTCATCGCCGATCATACCGGGTAAGTGCCACAAGGCGATAGGGTGATCGATGTTACGCCTAATGGCTTGTCGGCGTGCCTCCTTGATCAGGCGTACGCCATATTGTGCTCCGACCAATCCCAGGCCGTACGTTTCCACGGCATAAATATCTGACACGTGGGCGAATGGGTCGTAGTGGTACATCTTGCACAGCCCGTCGACCATGACCGGCCGGGGCAGGCCGCTGTCAGCCGATCGCAGGTATCGGTTGACCTGCCGAAATCGCTCGAAGTGTCCACCCGGATCAGCCTTCGAATGTTCGCCGCCAAGAGCCTGGGGCACGATGAAAAACGGCTCGTCGCGGAAAAACCAGTAAAGGCTACGTTTGAAGTTGCGTACGTCCTGCGTGATTTTCAGGTCGGCCACGTTGGCCAGGTCCTGCGGCGTCCATTTGTTGATACCGATCGCACCGGCCGCCGCCGGATGTTGCACGTGTGGCAGGTGGGTCGGCCCCATGTTTGCGCCATGGATGATCTGGTCGAGTAGCCGCTGGCGGGTTATTCGCCCCTCACTCCAGTACGAATCCCACCAACCCATCGCGACAAACGGTTTGCCGTTGACCTGAAGCATCCCATCGTCGCGCACGTCCACTGTTTTGAACTCGTCCAGCATGGGC
>CAUZAW010000311.1:0-3922 GCA_963577735.1 Phycisphaerae bacterium
GGCCTCAGTTAATGGCGGCGTGGGCATCGCTTGCATAGCCGCAGCGGTGGCCAGTGCCGGTGGCGTTGGGTCCATGCGCACAGGTGCGGCCTGAACGGGCTGCACGCGGTCCTGCAAGGCTGGCTGGAGAGATTCGCTGGCTTGATCGGTCATCAGCTTCTCGAAGGCCTCGTGTGATATCCACGCCATCCTGGCAATGTCGTCGGCATCCTGCTTGCCAAGTCTAACATTCTCTTGCCGGGACAGTTCGGGCAGCGGCGGTTGGCGTTGCGGTTCTGGCTGATTGTCTTCAAGGGGTTCTTGCAACTGCGCCGCTTCTTCCAAGACAACCGTACGATCATCCGATTGATACGACATCAAAGCCACCGCGGCCGCGGGGACCAGGGTGCCGTGCAGCAGCAGCGCAACTATCAGGCCGATGATCAGCGGAGCAATGGCTTCACGGTCTATCAATTTACCTATCCTCGCAGCATGTGCTGCCAGCGTACTATGGACCGATCGGTTTTGCCGGTTGTTCGACAGGGCCGACAATGGCGATATCGGTAATGCCCGCAGCCATGATTTGCTCGATCAGCCTGACCAGCAGCGGCCCGCGATCCACGCTGCCGGCTTGTTCGACGGCCAGGTACAGCGTCGGCGGGGGCGATTCATTGCCGAGTTGCTTAAGGCGTTGTTTCAACTCGAATATGCCGATCTGCGACCGGTTGAAAAACAGTTTTCCGTCACGATTGATAGACAGGGCATGCATGGGCCCAGGCTGGGGCGTTCGGCCCTCGTCCAGCGGCGTCATTTTCACGGGCAGGATCTGGGCCTGGGCCATGAGCACCATGCTATAAATGAAAAACGTCAACAGCAGAAAGATGACGTCGATCAACGGCAGCATCTCGATACGTGCGACAAGGTCGTTGCGGCGGATAGCTCGCATAACGGACCATTCTAGTCAGCAGGATCCATGGGATACGAACAGCTCGTTCAGGTCAGCGCCCGGGTCATGGATTCGAGGGCTCATGGGGGCCAAGGTCCTCTGCGGGCGTCTGCCATTGACCCGTAAATCCTTCGACTCCGTTCACTCGGCACAGGTTGTTTTTCATATCAAACTCGGCGGTGACACCATTGGCGAACTCAATACGTTGCATGTCCCTGTCATCTGCAAGGAACTGGTGCGATGTCATCTCGGACATGGCGATGGCGCTATAGAAAGCACTCCACCGTTTAAGCCAGGCCAGCCGGGCGTCCATCCGGTCGCTATCCCAATCGCGGACGGGCACATCACTTTGAGGCAGCCAGTTGAACGCCGGGGCACAGCAAAACATCATCTCGTAGAGTCGTGGCGTGCGGTCGCGCCACCAGTCGTGCCCCACCGCGTAATTGGCGTAACCGCCACCGGAAAAACCGGCGACGTAACAATCGTGGAAGACCAGTTCGAACAGGGGCACCGGTTCGCCGACGCAATTGGTCGATTCGGTCCCCACAACATTGGTCAGCCGATCGCCGGCCCAGTCGGTATAGAAAAAGTAATCGCATTCGCCAATCGCCCAGAACCGCGCCAGTTCGGCGCCGGGCATGATGCCGTTGCGCCTGGTGTCGGCCATGACCTGCACCTGGCATTCAAATCCGTCGCGGCGTGTGGACCGGTGCTGCGGTGTAAAATCTTCCCAGGTGCCCACAAACGCGGAGAAACCGTCGTAGTACAGCACGTCCAGGCTCAGTTGCTGGCGACGCAGGTTATCAAACACCTTGGCCATGATTTCAACCAGGTCGTGGCTCATGATGATGGTGTGATCCGAATCTTCGGTGACCTCGTCCCGCTGGCCGTCTTCGCCGGTCGCCAGGCGGGCCTCATCGAAATGCGGCGCTCCGGCGCAATGCACCAGTGGATTTAGAAAACCCTGCGTTAGGCAGCCCAAGTCATGGACCTTGTCGTTGTAGCCCGCCAGCAGCGCCCAGCCGCCGGGCACGGGATTGGGGTGCAACCATCCCTGCCAGCCACCGTTGGACAAATTGGCGGAGGCCGCCTCCGGAGAAAAGCCTCGCCCGGGCCACTTGGGGAAAAAGTGCGTCATGCTTAGGCCCGCATCAACGAACTTTTTCAAGTCGGCGAGCACCGCGTCTTCGAGCTTGGGGTCCCACGCCGGCCAGCGGGCCAAGACATTGTTGATGTACTTGCCAATGACCGGCGTATCCACGGCTTTTTCCTCCAAAGTCCGCACCAGACCCTGTCCGCGGGCATGCTCGCGGTACGCCTTGGCCATGGCGACATGGTCCATGTCCCTGGCAAACCGGATCAACTGCCTGCGCGGGTAGGACAGCTTGCCTAGGCTGGCCAGCCAAGAAAATTCCAGTGAGCTTTGACGGCCCGGCTCGTGGTACGGTTCGACCTGGCAATCCCACCAATCCTCGATGATGATCATCATCGTGTGATGGCCGTGCACCATGGCAAACCACGGCATCGACCAACGAGCGCCGATGATATTGTAGTCCGATTCTAACGAACCGGGTAACTCGTCGGGGCAGTCGGCGTCAATGAGATAGCCTGAACCGTGCGGCAACAGCATGTATCCGCCTTGTGAAGCGGGCTTGTCAAAGCGGTACAAGTGATTGATCTGTCGCACCGCGTCTCCGACCTGCTCGGCCTGGACAGAAAGCGTGTCCGTGGTCGTATCCAACACAAACCTGAGCGCGACCTCGGCGGCCGATCCGTCGAAGCCAGACAACTCGATGCGATAGCCGGTAGTACCGCCGTCGTTTAGGGCAGTCACTTCATGCATGGTAGCGCTGTGCAGGGGAAAACTACGCTGGCCCGTATCAGTCACGGTCGGCGGGTGCGCAGCGGAACTGGACCAGATCGGCTGGCCGTTACGATCAGTAACATGGATGGCCAGTTCATCAGTGATGTGCACCTGGATGTCTTTGCCTTCCAATGCATTGATATCAAACCGATTCATATGATGCCTTTCATGTATCCGTTACCTTTGGGGGGCAAGAGGCAAGATTATAGCGAATAGATGGCTATGGCAACGACTTTTTACCGCTGCCCAGCGCAGCTACAGAAACTGGTTCATGTATTGCACGCTTCGCGGCACAGCAAGTAGTTCATCTTCCTCAGCTTCGTACTCCAGTGCGACAAAACCCCCGTAACCAGCTTGCTCCAAGGCGATCAGGCACGCGGCGTGATCCACATCGCCCTCGCCCAATACGCAAGCCTGAGGCTTCCAACCCCACGGGTTCTCGTTACAGGGGATCTTGCGAAAGTCCTTGAAATGAACATAGACCGCGTGTTCGGCAACAAGCTCGGTAGCCACGTGCCCCTCCTGGCCTCCTTCCATGTAGTTGCCCACGTCGATCGTGGCCTTGAGGCAAGGCGAATTGACCTTGCGTATAACTTCGATCTGTTGCTGGGCAAGGCAGGGCAGCCCGCCGTGATTTTCCAGCCCCAGCACAACGGATAACTTTTCTGCTTCAGCGGCCAACTGCTCAAGTCCGTCCGTGATCCGCTGACGGGCGAAATCAGTGAGAACACGATCATTGCGATGCCGCTGCTCGAGATGGCCTCCAAAGATTCGCGAGACGGGCGCCTGGACCTGTGCCGCCACCGCTATCCACCGTTTAACCGATTTGATTTCATCTTGAAAAGCAACGTCGTTTTCCTTGTTAAGATCGTTGGACATGGACAGGCCCGCCAGCACGAGGCCATGATCCTGGACAGCGCGGCTTATCTGTCCGGCGGCAGTCTCCGGGTCGTCAAGATATCGCACGTGAAAATCGATGCCCTCGATACCTAGGGCCGCGACCTGGGCGGCAAATCGATCGGGCGTCCATTTTTTCTTTTCGTAGGTACGATGAAAACTGTATTGGCAGATTGCTTTTCGCATATTTTAGGTCTTGGTTTTATTTCAAGGGGTAGGTTATGGTAATACTTGGA
>CAUZAW010000312.1:0-3919 GCA_963577735.1 Phycisphaerae bacterium
CCGGAAGGTTCAAGCTTGAAGCCGGCGATCAACTCTGGGCCAACAATCACATTGTGGCCCATAATCGCACGGGATACGAGCAGGACCCCCAACAACCGCGGCATTTTGTTCGCATGTGGATTTCCACATCCTAAAAAAGACAGTCTCCGACAACACGGCCCACCTATTGATTCAGTCACTAGGCTCTGCCCATGACGACGCGGTTTCCCCGCGGATCGTCGTGCGGTGCATGGCTCGCCGGTGCTTCTGTTGATCAAGCGGCAATGCCCGATACATCGTGCAACGGTTGTCCAGCCATTTACCTTGCCGTGGTCATATTGACCACCCTTGTTACATCTTAACCCAGTCGCCATGACTTCGTGCCCACGCCCGGCACGCTTCGTGCATTTGGGCCATCGTGGCCGCGTGCTGGCTGCTTGAAGCTAGGTTCTGCATCTCTAATGGATCGACTTCCAAGTCATACAATTCAGGTTCGCCCGCCGGATCGTAAACGTACTTGTACCGGCCCCTGATCACGGCCCGGCGAATGTAGTTAATCTGGTCAAGCCCCGAATACTGGCAAAACACATACCTGTCCGCCGCCGCCGTAGCCGTTTCAAGACACGACCGCAGTGAAATACCATCCAAATCGCCGGGTACCGCGGTCCCCACGATATCCAACAGCGTGGGCACAACGTCCAGATGCGAGACCGGTACGTCACTGACCAACTGTACCACCCCCGGACCTTTGATCACCAAAGGCATACAGATCGCCTGCTCATACATCTCGAACTTCTGATACATCCGATGCTGGCCCATGTGATCGCCATGGTCACTGGTAAACAACACCAGGGTGCTGTCTGTCTGACCGGCCACCTCCAGTGCGTCCAGCACCTGCCCGAACCCGTCGTCAGCCAGTCGCACCAGACCCAGATGTGCAGCCCACGCCTGCCGCCACTGATCCATGGTAACGCCTTGCGCCAACTGCGATGCTATCGAACTTCGCCGTCCCGCCGGTTCCGATTCACTGACCACACCGATGTTTGCCGGTAATTCCAGTTTTGCCGGATCAAACATCGACGCATAAGGCTGCGGCACGATCAAAGGCGGATGCGGTGCCCACAGATACACAAACAGGGCAAACGGCTTAGCATCTTGCCTATTCTCAATAAATCCAGCTGCTTGACGGCACATATATAAATCAAAGAACTGCTCGGCCGGATAAGGCCAAATACCTGTCTTGGCATTTGAACGCCCTTCTACTACCGACTTGCTGCCTGCCGGTACGGCCGTGTCCGTCTTGAACGTATCCAAATATGCCTTGGGCAGTTTCAAATGCCCATAGTTGTCGGTCCCGTCATCGTCAAAACCCAACTCAGTCTGATAGGCCGCGTAATCCTGCGGCCCAACCCAAGATGAAAACTCAACCCGCTGCTCGACCGGCGGCTGCACACGCACGTGGCGTACCCCCACCTGCCCCACCTCATATCCCGCCTCGGCCAAGTATTGATGAATCGGCTTGCAATCACCCGCCGTGAGTTGGCGATCGTTATTGAATACCCCGTTGGCGGTCGGGTACTTACCTGTAGCCAGCGCTGTTCGCGCTGGAATACAAAGCGGACAAGCATTGTATGCCCGCCGAAAAAATGCCCCGTGCTCCGCCAGCCTATTCAACCGCGGCGTCACCTCCACGCCACACTGGACCATCCCTAGGCTGTCTGCCCGTTGATGATCCGTCATCAACATCAAAATATTGGGTAACCGGCTCACCGTGACAAATACTCCTTGCTTCGGAGACGTGATCTATGACAGATCGAATCCAGAACACGATCTACTGCACCATCAGGTTACTCCATGTCATTTATGGTAAATGACAACCCCTGGCCTACACACACCGCGCCGATAAGCCGAGGCATGGCCATGTGCAAGGCGTATGCAATCGCTCAAAAGTGATACCCAAAAGTTTCTATATCTTTTTCAAACCAACTGCCCACAATTGCCATAGTCTGCTTGTCATAGCAGCCCATATAGTCACCGCGATCTGATGGCTTGATATGCGGCAAGCTTGCAGCCCTTCCAAGTCTCTTGCATACACAACTGAACTCTTCATTGAGGTTTTCGAAACGACAGACACGATCCACCAGGACTTGCCCATCACGATCCATGATCCAATCAGACTGGGGCATGAACATTTTAGGCTTGTCGTAGTAAAAGGGATCCTTGTCGACATAGGCCAATCTCACCCAATCCTTGAAACCAACCGACCCTGCCCCCATTTCTGTTTGATTCGTCTGGACACGATAAGAATAATGAGAAACAACCTTGTCCCAGGGGTTCCTTATGACTGTGAAGGTAAACTTACGTTCCCATTGCCCACGGCCCACTTCTTCAATTTTTTCCAGAGCGGTCTTGTGCTCAAAGGGAATACCTAGAGCCTTTTCAATACTACTGCCCCCTGTTTTATTGATATGCACGAAGATAAAGTTGTCAAAATACCGATGGCGTAAAACACGCAACTTTTTGGCAAGGTGATTCCGGGTTTTTTTTGCCAGAGTCCTCATGACAACCGCTCGCTATTACATCAGTCTCATCGCCGGCCAATCAACGCCCACTTGCCACACGACAAACACCAGCAATAAGTTTATATTTACTGCTCTGCAAAGATAAAAACAGGAGAGGGGATCTGCCACTGACCAACTTCTGCGCATGGGAAATAGGGTAGCGACAAATAGGGCTAGCTCATCGATCAAAAGATGCGGTTCAACGTGATACTACCAGATGCGGTTCAACGTGATACTACCGAAATCCGTGCCGGTGGCGACCCGAAGGATAGAGAACAAGAAAATAGCGATCAATTCACCCAAGATCAGGCCGATGAAACCAATACGCACCCTGTCGAAAGTGAATTTTCCGCCGTATTTAACGATAAGCGCCTTGGTGGCCCAGCCGATAAAAAAGCTAAACCACATCGCGGACATCAGCGGATTGTTCATCATGATGTAGCCGATGGGATGTGGAAACCAGAATATCGAGCGTCTCAGGTACATGGTCAGCGAAATCCAGCCGGCCCCGGTGGCACACCAGGCCGTGTTGACCGGCTCGAAAGCCGGTTCCATCTTGCCGGCCTTGGCTGTTCTTTCCAGGGTTTCAATCGGTCCCCTGGTGAAAAACCAGCTGTCCATCTGGTTGGCGCCACGCTCATGAGCCAGGTAGATGGTGCCGGCAAGGGCAAAACCAACCGTCAGGACAATGCAACAAACGATCGTCAGGTGATACCGGGCTCGGCTCGTGGCAACATCTTCGCGCATCTTGGCGGCGTTCATGATGTTGGGCGCAATAAATGTCTTGATATCCAGAAATATCACGGAGTAGATCGGCAGTAAAGGGGCCACGAGCGTGGACTTGAGCATGCTGCCTAGGCCCAGCATCTTGTAGTAGTGAAAGAAACTGCCACCGAACACCTGCATCCAGTACACGCCGCTTTCGGCGACAATACGCATCAGGCCAAGCGTTAACAAGGTGATAAACAGCACAAAGATACAGGCCCACAGGACCACGGTGAACCGGTCCGCCGAGGTAGTAGTGCTGGGCCACCAGTTCCAGCACAGCCAACCGACCACGACAGTCAGGCAGACTCCAAGGCCAATGACCGGCATGAACAGTTGCAGGCGCTGGCCGATCGTCATGCCTTTGGCCAAGCGCACGTAATCGGCAACAGCGCGGTACAGGCAAATGGTGCTGAACATCATCAGGGCACCGGACCCCTGTGCGGTGACGGGATTGGCTTCCCATAGCCAGTCGGTTGGAAAGGCGTCATCCGTTTGGCCGTAGCCTAACCACACCGCTATGAGAATAATGAACCGACCCACCCAGAAATAGAACCAGATGGAAAAACTCACTTCCTTGGGCAGCAGAAAGGCGATGCCAATGGCAGTGAACA
>CAUZAW010000313.1:0-3902 GCA_963577735.1 Phycisphaerae bacterium
CATCGCCGGCAAGGGCGATGCCGTGCCGGGTGCCTTTGATATAGGCTTTAATGATCTGGGTGACCGAACCGGCTAGCCACGCGTCCCATGAGTCGCGGTCGCCGCTTTCGTTAACGTACTCGATTGCGGCGTGGATAAACCACAGGCTTGCATCAACAGTGTTGTAATGTGCCGCCTTGTCGTTGTAATCGTCAAACCGATTGGGTACCAGGCCATCTTGAATCGCTTCGGAAAAACTGCGTAGGGTTTCCTGCGCTTCACTAAACCGGCCGGTCGCCAACATCAGGCCCGGCAGTGCAATAAAGGTGTCTCGTCCCCAGTCGGCGAACCAGGGGTAACCGGCCAGAATTGTCGACAGGTTTTTTTTGCCGTCCCGTCGATCAACCACAAAATCGTCGGCCGCCATCACCAGCATCCGTTTGGTGCCGTCGTGGTCATCGCTGTCACGGCATATGGATTCCAGCATGGGTCCCAGGTGGTCTGCCCGCGCCGCCGCTGTTTGGCACGGGCGAACAGGTGTGTCCATCGCAACCGTCACGGTCACGGACTGTGGGCCATCGCTGCCTTCCAGTGGCACGTCAAAGCGACCAGGCAGATAGTAATCCTCGCGATCCTCCTGGCCTCGCCGTGCGTCGATCGGGTAATGCACGTTGTGCCACCAGTCTTGGCCGGCTACGAATCTGCCTCTGTCGCACGCCATCGCCACCGTCATGTCGCCACGGCTTATTTTGACCTGTGAAGCCTGCGGCCCTTGCTCCTCGATGTGAAAACGTTCGGCATCATCTTGGTGCATCAGCGAATGAAAATCACGCAGCGTCAACATCGGCCAAAGGCTGAGCATGCCGGGATGGGACAGCCCCTCAACCGTGTAGTGCAAAGTTGCGGCCTGCTCTTTCCAGTGCAAGACAAGTCGACGCGTAAACGAAACTCCATCCTGGCGATACACCCATTCCACGTGTAGCCCTTTGCTGAAGTGCACGAGTGATTCGTGCCCCGCTGGTGTGTGCACCAGTTCGTCGGCTTCACGGAACAGGCAACTGGTCAGTTCCAACCCCTCCGCCTTGCCCGTTCGATCAGGTGTCAACCTTTCGAGCATCTGATTCAGCGCCACCACTCGCCCCACCGGCGGCCTAGCGGCCACGACCAGCAGGCCGTGGTAGCGTCGCGTATTCACCCCCGCCGCCGTCCCCATGGCATAGCCGCCGGTGCCATTGGTCAGCAACCATTCGCTTTTGTCCAGACCGCCATCGCCGGCATCCAGATGATGTGTGACCCACTGATTTTCCATCTTATCCAAGGTAGCATAGCAATCTATCGCCTCCGGTGACTCAGCAGTGCGATACAATCGTGGCTGTGAGCCGTACACGAGGCAATGCCGCACTGCCGTTGAGAACCCGCACACCCTGCTCATGGGCAGGGCAGGTATTGCGTCATCCACTTGCCTTGTTGAACGACCACGCCCACTTGGAAAAAAAAGCGGCTGCCAATGCCCTTGAACTACTGGGTCGCCGTCCTGAGAATGGCGATAAGGCGTTGGACGACCGCTGGGTCTCGGTGATGACCAGCGTGGCCCGTGATGAAATCGAGCACCTGGGCACCGTGGTTCGACTGCTGACCCGTCGCGGTGGCCAATTGAGCAACGTCCATCGTAATCCCTACGCAGCCGCACTTCGTCGGCTGGTCCGACTCGGTGCAGGCCCCCAAGAACTGGTCGATCGTTTACTTGTTTCGGCATTGATCGAGTTGCGATCGTGTGAACGTTTTGCCGTTCTTGCCGATCACGACGGCGACCGCGAGTTGAGCAAGCTTTATCGTGGCCTAAGCGTCTCAGAACAGGGTCACTACCTGGCCTTTGTGAATTTTGCCCGAGGTGTGGGACAAGAAAAACAAGTTATGCAGCGTTGGGGCCAGATGCTTGAGGCTGAGGCCCAGATCATGTCCGCGCAATCCGCCGGCCCACGCATGCACAGCGGCGTATTGTAAGTCACATGGTTACGGAAATAATTGTCGAATGGCTGATCTGCAGAAACCCTATGCATCGCGAGGAGGGTTGAAACTGGCCGCGGCGCTCGACCAGTTCAAGGTGGACGTTGCCGGATTTACCTGCGCCGACCTGGGCTCCAACGTCGGCGGGTTTACCGATTGCCTTCTCAAGTGTGGCGCTGACATGGTTTATGCCGTTGACACCGGCTACGGCAACCTGGATTGGAAACTGCGTTGTGATGAGCGTGTGGTCGTCTTGGAACGGACAAATGCCCTGCATTTTGACCCGGCCAGTCTCAATCATTTCAGCGGTTGCGATCTGGTGACCATTGACCTTGGCTGGACGCGTCAACGTCATGCCGTTGACGCAGGCTTGCAATGGCTTGCAAGGAATCCGCAGGCCCGGATCATTACGCTGATCAAACCGCATTATGAGGCTGAACGTTCACTGCTTGAGCGAGGTGTTTTGCCAGATGAGGTAGCCAGGCAGGTGTTTGAAAAGGTGCTCAAGTCAATGGAGCAACTGGGCGTTGTCGTCGAAGAGCACATGCTTTCACCGGTTCGCGGTGGCGCGGGTAAAGGGCGAGCGGGTAACATTGAGTACCTGGCGAAGCTAAAGCCGGTTCGTGATTGGTCAGGTGGTGGATGAGAATGACAAAATCATGACATGGCCCAATGGCTTGGAGTCGCCGCTAGTGCCGATGATATGTACGCTGCGGTTTGCGGTAGCAGTTGCCGCTTGTTTTTCTTTCCCCCCGCAAGCTAGTATCAGGTGCAGCTATCCGATTCAACTTGATAATCTTCGATCACCACGCCGTCCAGCCCCCGTCCACCGTCAAGTTTTGTCCAGTGATATAACTGCCCGCATCACTGGCAAGAAGAATCAATGCGCCCTTTAGCTCATGTGGTAGGCCCATGCGTTTCATGGGTAATTTTTCACGCAATCGCCGCACCATTTCTTTATTAATATCGGCGGTGGGAAAGGGTCCGGGGTTTAGGCAATTGACTCGCACGTTATCCTTGGCGTAGTAGGCTGCCAGATGTCGTGTCATGTGAATCGTTCCGCCTTTGAGTGAATGGTACGCTACCGGGCTGGCCATCGAGACGCCTTCGTATGTATCCGGGTATGAGGAAACGAGGCCGTACATGGAGCCGAGGTTGATGATACTGGCCCCGCCGCCGTGTTTGACCGCATGTTCATGCATCAGACGTGCCAACACGAAATAGCCCGCGTTGTTTGCCTGGTGCCGTGCAAATTCTTCAAAGGTCACGTCGGTTAAGTCGTGTGAAACAAACTCCAGGCCATTGTTGACAAGGATGTCTAGTTGGCTGCTCGCAGTTACTGCGTCCTTGAAACCCTGTTCGAGAGACTCAGGTTCCATGTGGTTGAGTTTCACGCCGTAATGCTTGGCGCCATTTGGACTAGGCAGCCTGTCTGCTGCCTCTTGGGCCGCCTCGGCTGACCGGCTCGAGGAAATAACCACAGATGCGCCTGTTTCGGCAAGACCTCGCGACAGAGCACTGCCCAGCCAGCCCGTTCCGCCGGTGATCAACGCCGACTTGCCGTCTAGATCAAACATCTCCAGGACGGTTGGCTCTTTACTTGCTGTGCTCATAGTTTGAATCCGATTTGTAATTTAGTCTTAACGGTCGAGGGTTTGCCACGCCTGCTGCCGTGTTGAGGTCAGCATCGCAAGATTGACTCGTAACGTCTGAATTCCCTCTTCCAGTGTGCAGGTTACTTTTCCTTTGCCTTCGACCGCATCCAGGAAATAGTTGGCTTGGGTTACGTAAAGGGTATCCCGTTCAATCTTGTTAAAGGTCTTTTCTTGCCAGGCATCCTCAGGATGCTGTTTCCATTGCCAGCAGCACTCCCTGGGTAAAATCTTCAGGCTCGCTTTTTCACATACAACGTTAAT
>CAUZAW010000314.1:0-3857 GCA_963577735.1 Phycisphaerae bacterium
ATAAATTCCATGGTGATCCACCATTCAGACTGCGGTATTCATTGGGCCGCATGTTAGTTGGCAATAATTAACCTATCGGCACCAGGCATGGGCTTGGCCCTACACGCTCGATACAGTGTCCAGTAACTTTAGCCACGGTCGAGTCGCCATCCAAATTTGAGGAGGCAAATCCTCCAGGCAACCCATCCGACAATACCCGCGGCCATGGTGGCCAGGACCAGTGGGATGTGCTGTTGGAATCTACTGTCCCCGCCGTACTGACGGGTCATGTCCCAGACGATCCTGATAGGACTGATCTTCATGGTCCAACTAATCGCCTGGCCGGAAGTGGTGGCCATATTGGTCAGCCCCATCAGGGCCGGTTCGGCAAACAGCAGCAACAAGCAGACGATCATGGCGACTAGACGCGTCCACCCACTGGTGCTATGGCATCCCCAATCGGTGATCAGTGCTGCCAGCAGGCTCCATGAAGCAATGGTAACGTCCAGCCAAGCCGTCTGTTCAATGGTCCATTCGGCATTGAGCATCAGCGGCCAGACAACAGCCTGAAAGACGATATTCAGTTGCAACCATTCACGGAATATTCCCAATTGCTGGTGGCCGGTTGCCGGCAATCGGCCATTTGGATCAACCGTGACAGGTGGTTCAAACTTCTGGCTCAAGCGCAGCATGGGCCACATGAGCATCAAGCCGATCAACGCCAAAAACGGCATCGTAACCGTCGCGGCTACTTTGATCGACTGCGTGGTGAGGGTGGCCGTCCAGCTGATGATGAGCCAGACGCACCAGGCCAAAAGCAAATAGCGTCGGCCGGCAGCGCGGCGTCTGTGCCAGTCACGGCCACGATTGAGATCGTCTGTTTCAACGTTTGCCGCAGGGATATTGGTAATTTCAAGCGTCACTCTTGAGTATCAGTATAGCCCACCTGGATGTGTCGGTCGTCATGGGACACGCTGCGAAGGAAGATGGCCGGCCCGTAAATATCCACGATCCTGCCGTCAGCGCCTATGTCTCCATACTTACGATAGACGGTGGCAACTCGGCGCAATTTGGTGGAGGTGTCCTGCTCGACGGGATCATTAATCCCGGGCGCCAGTCCCCAGCGTACGCATCCATTTTTTTTAGTCGTAACGATGGCCAGGCGAACCCGCTCGCGGTGATCGCGCAAACTGGTGTCGATATACTTGATCTGCTTGCGGTAGGGTTGGCCTTCCATGACCTGGACCAGTGCAAGGGCCGCGGACAGGTCATCGCCCGGCCAGTGTAACCCTTCCCCCGGCGGGGAGGCCTCGACCCCCACGATCAACAGCATGCCCAGTGATTCCAGCTTGCTGCGGACAAACAGACCCGGCAGTTGTACACCGTGTGCGTCGACACGATGGTAACCATGTCGGCCGTCAACCACGGCAACGGGCTGGCGGTAATCAGCCAACACGGTCACGGTCCCGTTGCGCTCTTGCCTCAGTCTATGCACCTTGCGCACCCAGGGGTTTTTCTCTAGCGCCCTGACACTACGGACCAGAGATACGCCTGCCAAGGAATCATGCTGCAAGGAAGCCGATACCTGCTGGCATAAGCGTTGGCGAACCAGTTTGTCCAACCACGGTGGCGCATCGACCAGATTGACTTGCTGGACAGTTGGCGCTGTTGTGGCGGTCGTAGCTTGGTCAACCAGATAGATTTTGGCACACCGCCATCCAACAAGGGCCGCAAGGATCATTGCTGCAACGGCCAGGTGCTTGCGTTGCTTGACGAGGGTCACAACAAGGGGGTAATCGGCAAAACGCCTAACGGGACGTTTCTTGCGACCCTTGCCAGTTTTGCCAAACCATCCCATAACCACTCCACACACATCGGGCCTTGCCCGGTTCATCGGCAAGGAAGTTGCAGCAACGCCAAACATGCCCGGTGAAGTTCGGTATGGCTGTTATGCGGACGTAACACGGTTGATGACCGATAGCGGGGCCCGGCCTGACCCATCAGGATCGGGGCAAGTTGCCGCCCACAATGACATGTCCAGTAGAAACATCACCGCCAATGTTGCCGGGGGCAAAAAGATGATCGGTCCAGTATCGGTACAGCAATGCAACACCACACCGGGAGCACCCGCCTTTTTTTCCGGACAATCCTACCTGCAGCAACGACTACGCTTAGCCCAGCAAATGGTCAGAGACAGTTGCCACATTTACCCCGTTAGCGTGACGTGATTGGACTGCCAGACGCACCAACCTGTCGGTCAGTTGCGGTAGCGATATACCCTGGCGGACCGATGACTTGGGCACCAGTGATTTCCTGGTGAACCCGGGAATCGTATTCACTTCAAGAATCCATGGCCGATGGTCGGGATCGACTATCAGGTCCACCCGGCTCAGATGGCGGCATCCCAAAGCTTCGTGTGCCGCCACCGCCATGCGGTTGACCTGTTCGAGCACAGGGGTGGGCAGGTCGATGTCGAATCGATATTCCGTGTCATCACGTTCGTACTTGGCCGCTTGATCGTAAAAGCCGGTGGCGGGCAAGATGTGAATGGCCGGCAATGCCTGAAGGCCAGAGTTGGTTTGCAGCACGGCAACGGTCAGTTCCTTGCCCTCGATGTATTTTTCCACCATCAACCTGACATGGTTCTGATGCAGTCTTGCCCGTGCCTGCCGCAACTGTTCGCCATCCGTACAGACTTCCAGGTCGATGCTGCTTCCTTCACACTGTGGCTTGATAACCACTGGCGGTTCGAGGCGAACGTCCTGGTCTGCTTCAAGCAACTGGTGGGACGGGCAGTCAAGATAGTGCTGGCCGAGCACGGTGTTGGCACGATGCTTGTCCATGCACAAGTCCGACGATACGGACCCGCTGCCCACGAAGGGCAGGCCACGCCGCTCCATTTCCTGTTGAAGCGGACCGCCTTCACCCCATTGACCGTGCAGAGCCGGAAAGATGACATCGCCTTGCCATTCGACAAACCGGTCCAGAGCGTTCAGGTCATCGGGCCCGACCCGCTCCTGCCTGACCAAGTGGCCCGACTGCTCCAACGCTTCGGTTACCTGTTGCGCTGACTGGAGGCTGACTTCATATTCGCGGTCAGGGCCACCGGTAACGACCATTACCTTGAGTTGACCTGTTGGCACGCGAGATGACCTTCCGTGGTCGTTATCGGTTTGCAGACAGTAACGGATAGACAAATTGCCACAGTACCATGCTGACAGTCGCACCCGCCGCGCCCAACACAATACCCAGCCCGCAAAGGCGCCTTCCCATCAAGTGCGGACGTCTCTTGAGATCGGCCAGCCCCAACAAACCGGTGACAATCGCGGCAACACCCAGTATCAAGCCCAGAAACACGATCACAAAATCCACAAGGGAAAGGATAGCCAGCAACATACTGATCATCGCATAGGGGCTGCGTGTCGCGACCCATTGCCCGAAGCGTTCGGCTCGCTGCTGACTGGCTGACGATTCTCGACCAAAGATTGCCATCACCCATCCAAGCTCGATTGGTTCAGGTTTACGCGTTGCTCGAGGTAATCTGCCTCGTGATCGGCGTCAGGAAATCGGGAATGAAATAATCGGTGGCCAACGCCTCGGTCTTGTCGGCCAATTCGGCCAGTACATCTATAAGGTCATCAAGTTCCTGCGCTGGCCCGTACTGGCGAACTGTTAGAAACAGGCTAATCGGCTCATGTTTGAAGCGAGAGGCACTGCCTCGGCGGCTCTTGGTACGCGTCTTGACCTCGAAATATGCTTGGGTGTCACCCTTGTCTGTCAGAGCCACGCCCAGCACCGGCTGGACGTCCAGGATCTTGCCGTGCGGTACCGCCAGCAACTTGGCAAAAGGCGTGTCGCCGAGCAGCGCGTCGAAGACA
>CAUZAW010000315.1:0-3839 GCA_963577735.1 Phycisphaerae bacterium
TTCCCGGTCCTGCGCTGCGCCGTTCATGTGGCAAACCCACAGTGACGACGGTGGCTTGACCTGGAGGCAGTCCTGTTACGCTTCCTTCTCAGGGGCGGGTAATCCCCAGTTGATCGCCACGCAATCCGAATACCTTGTGGTCATCGCCCGCTGTACCGGAGTGGGTATGCATGTCAGCATTGACGGCGGCACCAACTGGTCACACGGGGCCATGCTCGACTCGCCCAACTACTACAACGGGCTGGCCATCGAAGTCGAGCCGGATGTTATCCTGAACGTTTATCCGGTCATCGACTCCGTCCCCGGACACCTGCGTGTCCAACGATTGCGCGTCACACCCGAGGGGCCGCTGCCCACGGCATAACCTGGATACATCTTATATAATGGCAAGCCATGATTTTACCAAACAGCGTAACTGTGCCCGGTAGTGATGAGCAAAAGCTCTTCTACGACACGTTCGGTTTCCTCGTCCTGCCCCAGGTATACGATCGCAACGAGATGCAAGCGATCGATGACGCCTTTGAACAGTTGTTTGATGTCCGGCTCAAGGAAGAAGACAAGTCACGTGACGAATTGCCTGAAAATTTAACCATTGACCCCGGATTTTGTGAACGCCACCCCGTACTCCGCGCCCTTACCGAGGATCGTCGCATCACCGAAACCATTGACAATGTACTGGGCTTGGACGGGTTTTATGCTTCCAGCGATGGGCACCTCTATCACGGCGACACGCCTTGGCACGCAGACGTCGGCTGGGGACCGAACATACCCGAGGGTCGAAACGATCCGAACCTTGTAAACACCCTCTCTCCCCATTACACCATCGGACTCAAGGCGGCGATGTATCTTGACCCGATCGTCAAAGAAACGGGTGCGTTGCGTATCGTGCCAGGCAGCCACATCAGCCCATTGCATGAGGAATTGGCACCGCTGTCCTCAGTCTTGGCAGATTACCCAGAAGTCGCCTGCGATCCCAGGTTCGCCGGTTTTGGCACCGACCCCAAGGACATGCCCTGCCACGTCGTGGATTCCCAGCCCGGTGACGTATTGATATTCCACAGCCTGATATGGCATGCGTCCTTCGGCGGCACCTTACGCCGCATGTTCTCCATGTGGCACCAGTCTGCCGGACAGGCCCCGCGGGAACGCAAGGTTGCCAAAGCGATGAAGGACCGGGCTGAGGGGATCGCCAAGCAGTACGCCTGACTGGCCTGTCAACTGTTATTTCAACGGTGTCGCAAGGTAGGCTTCAACGTCGCGCCAGTGGTCGCGCATGATGCTGATTTTTTTGCGTAATTGATCGGCAATGTCCGGGGCGAGAAGAAAGGTATCTTCGTAACGGATGTCCGCTGCGCGGCAAAGCACGTCCGGGCCATCGCCCTCCACCAGTTGAAGCAGTTCGCCGGCATTGTCCAGTTCGTCGCGCATGATATGGTTCCAGGCGATGATATCCGGGTGGCCGGTCGCGGTGACCTTCTTGTCGGAGATACGCGGCCCTGCGACCTGAGCGGCGCAACGGCCGCGGCAATTTGGCGAAACTCGTGCAGGTCCGTGGTGGGACTGTGCAAAACAAAAGTCTTTTGTCCTTCACCTTCCATGGAATGCACCATCCGGATGTGTGGCTACATTGAATCAGATTCGCCCACCGCCGCCACGCTGACCGGACGATAGCCGCCGCGTGCACGGAAGTAGCAGATCAGGCCCAGGTAGCAGACCAACAGGAAGGCGGGTAAGACAGCGACAGAAAACATGGCGTTTTTCTTTGCCCCGGCGCGAACGAGATCAACCTTCTTCCTCTGCGGGTCAGGAAGTGCCTGTATCTTGTTGGTATCGAGCGACGGGTAGGAGCCAAACACGCTCTGCTTCTGCTCACCTTGAACCTGGGCATAAAGCGCAGGGTCCTGCTTTTGCAAGGCGTGGCTGTTGTGCGTGTCCTGGATATAGCCCATCCATGGCGTACCGAAGACACCGATGCCCAGGACGCCCACGGCGGCCACGGTGTTGAGGGTCATGGCCCCTCCGCGGGGAAAGCGGTCAGCAACAACGCCGAGCATCATGGGCCAGAAAAACGTCTGGCCTACACCGTAGACGGTCGCAGCCAGAAGGATCATCGAGCCGGTAGCCTTGGACATGAACATCAGGCCGAACACGGCGATCAGCGAACTGATGGCCAAGACGCCCAAGGGCGAAAATTTCTTGACCAGCGGTCCGGCACAGAAACGCAGAATCATCATGATCGACGCCGTGTAGACAAGTACCCAACCGGCGTCGAGTCCCAAACCCCATAGCTTTTTAATTTCCGGCCGCATCAGATCCGCGATCCAGGCATCGGTGGAAACCTCGGTCGTTCCCGAAACGATCATGATCAACAAGAGAGCGGCGAACAGCCATTTGCCCAGCGACCGGACATACAAGCCGAAGGCAATGACCAGGATAACGCCCAGAATGATCTGAAGGTTGCCGGACCAGTTAAATTCCGTACCCAGCTGGCGAATCATCAATGCAGCGACAATGATTGCGCCCAGCACACCAATCTCCTGAAGCATACCGCGGTAGGAAACACCCGCCTTGACACGCTCATGGACCGGGAACCGACACCGCAACAACATGAAGCCGTAGATGAGCGTCGGGATAAGGATCAGGCTGATCTTCCAATGCCAACTGATCGGCTCGCTGCTCATGCGTCCGATCAGCCCGCCATGGTTCATGGCCAGGGCGACAATGCCGCTGATGACCAAACCGCCCGGCCAACCTGCGTGCAGGATGTTCAACCATTTACTCTTGTTCTCATGATAGATGGTGGCGGCGGCGGGGTTGATCACAGCCTCGACGGTGCCGTTACCCAGGGCCATCAAGACTGTCCCGGCGTAAAGCAGCCAGTAACCGGTTTCCTGGCCGGCGGCAATTTCAGCTGACGAGGCACCGGCCGGCGCCAGGGCCAGCGAGGCACAGATCGTGATGATGACCGAGGAAATGTGGCACAGAAACGCAAAGACCATGATGCGGCCGTAGCCAATCTTGTCAATGATCAGGCTGCAAAAGAAGATGCTTATACCAAAGGGCCACATCAACGCCCCCAGTATGCCGCCCTTTTCCGTTTCATTGAGACCGAAGGCGACGCCCCACTCACCGATGACCAGCACCCGACCCATGAAACCAAAAGACGTCGCGGTGAGTGCTATGAAGCACGTCCAGAACAACCATCTATGACCCGAGCTTGGGGTTTGATCAGTATTCATATTAAAAATCCTCACAAACAAGTTACTGGAACATGCCGAGAAAATCGAATGGGCCGCCAGCCCCGTCGCCCACCCAGTAAATAAGACCATATCTCCCGGGTAGCGGTGGTGCTTGCCACATCGCACCGTCTACAAACGGCGGTCACGGTTAACTTTCGCCACCTGCGTGGTGTTGCGGATGTCAGAGCGGTCACGTCACAAGTGGTACAGGGTGCCCTTGCCAGAGGAATGCAAGTAGATGTTGGTCATGCCGATGTTACGGTAACGCCGTTGTTCAGGTGGATACTCTCTTCGCACACTGGCACAACGATTGCATTCACAAATGGCAAGGAACCGTGGCGCGGTGCCGCGGTGTAATGTCCATGCGCGAAGAGAGTATCTGATGAGGTCGTTGTAAATACAGTAAGCCGTTGGGTTTTACTGCTTGTTGCCAGCCGCAGGTGACTGTCGGCGGCAGCTTGTAGTTGTGGTGTCATGTCCCGTTACGCAGCGGTAAATGCTGCCTCGGCCCCTGGCACGACGGCGAGGCTCAGTGTTGAAGAGGTGCAGAATGTAACCGGGGTAGACAACGTAACAGGAACGCCGTAAGGCCTTTCATGC
>CAUZAW010000316.1:0-3817 GCA_963577735.1 Phycisphaerae bacterium
AGCGCAACGTATCATTAATCGGGGATTGCTGGCGTTTTTCCACAATATTTCGCGCAATTTTTCGGCTGAACCGATCCTGGCCGTACTGGTAAATCAGGTCTGCCAGTTCCTGCTCCTCGAGCGTATTGACCAGTTCGCCTGCCGTCGGTCCGTGCGTTCGATCAAAACGCATGTCCAACGGCCCGGCAGCCTGGAAAGAAAATCCGCGAGCCCCATCCTGCACCTGATTCGACGAAAAACCCAGGTCGGCCAGCAGCAGGTCCGCCGCATCCACACCCATGTCATCAAGCACACGCCGGGCATTGGTAAAACTGGTGTGCACCACGTCGATGGCCACGTCCGGCGACGCCAGGTTGGCCAGGTGTTGTCGGCAAAAGTCCACGTTGTCCGCGTCCGCATCCAGTCCGATATACCGACCTCCCGGTGACAACAACGGCACGATCAGCGAGGCATGACCGCCCCGCCCCGCCGTACAATCCAGGCATACCTGGTGCGCCTGCGGGTCCAAGAAAGCCAGCATCTGACCGGCCAGCACCGGCACGTGCCCCACATCGACATGTCCATTATCACCGGCCACGACCACAGTGTAGGGTTTTGGTCAGACCTGTTGCCATTTTCGCCATCCATCCCACAACACAAGTTGCCCAACCCACTACAATGTTGCCATGACAAGTTTTCATGGAACCACCGTCTTGTCCGTGCGATGCGGTGACCAGGTCGCCATTGCCGGTGACGGGCAGGTCACCATGGACAAGGTCATTGCCAAGGCCGATTCGGTAAAAGTCCGTAAACTCGACGACTTGGGCCTCGACAGCGCCGGTGTGCTCATCGGTTTTGCCGGCGCCGCAGCAGACGCCTTTGCCCTTCTGGAACGCTTTGAATCCAAGCTCCGCGACTCGCCGGCCAACATCAAGCTAGCGGCCATCGAATTGGCCAAACTGTGGCGTACCGACCGCATGCTGCGCCACCTTGAGAGCCTGCTCTGCGTGGCCGACAAGGCGGTCAGCCTGATCGTTTCCGGTTCCGGCGAGGTCATTGAGCCGACCGATGGCATTGTCGGCATCGGCTCGGGCGGCCCCTATGCCGTCGCTGCCGCCCGCGCCTTGGTCAAGAACAGTCAAATGGCCCCCGAGCAAATCGTCGATCAAAGCATGCGCATCGCCGGCGACCTGTGCATCTACACCAACTCCAACATCACTGTCCTCACACTGTAGAAGGCGCGACTTACCGCGTTTGCTAACCCATAACCGTCGATCTAAACTTGTCACTTAGCCCGTGTGGCGAAATTGGCAGACGCGCCGTCTTCAGGTGGCGGTGCCCGCAAGGGCGTGCAGGTTCGAGTCCTGCCACGGGCATTCATTGGATTCCGTTAGGGGTCGCACCTGTCGAAAAGTTCTCGCAATCTTCGGCAAACTCACTGCGTTGCGGAAATCTATTTAGGATGCGTTTCTGTTCGTTTCGACTCGCTTGGGCGCTTTTCTGCGCCGCACTTTAATGTGGCATCACGGCCCGCAGCGGGTTAGCCCATTTGATTCCGCGTGACCATGCGATTGTTTCACGCTCAACTGCCACATCGCACCGTCTACAAACGGCTGTAACGGTTAACTTCCGCCACCTGCGTGGCGTTGCAAATGCCACGAGTCTGTTTTCTGACGATGGCCGTATAGGTTATCGTACGGGCCACAATGTGCGACAAGAAAGTTCTGTAATGACCTCCGCACGCCGCCACAATGCTTTCACGCTAATCGAACTGCTGGTGGTGATTTCGATCATTGCAATTCTGATCTCGCTGCTGCTGCCGACACTCAAGGGCGCCAAGCGACAGGTGATGGTCCTCTCGTGCCTGACCAATCTTAGGCATATCGGGGTCGGGTTGCAGGTTTATGTCACGGACAACAACTATCAGTTCCCAACGCCGAGGTCCATCGCAGTTACGCAGGTGTGGAATCCTGCAGTAGAGTCGCCGGACACAGGCAACCGGCAAAACCTAATCGAGATCGCTGGAAGCAACGCTTCATCCGAACTCTACTTTTGCCCGTTCTTTGTCTTAGGCGGTTATAGCCCGGACTCGAGCACCGATCCGAGTTCGCCGTACGCCAAACATTTCGATGTATCAACCAACGGCACGTGTTCGGTCGGCTACAACATGCTCTTTCTGGCAGGCGACTCGTGGCATACTTTCGCCTTTTCAGGCAATCCCGACCTGGATGGCAACGGCGTTGCCGATCGCCCCGCCCCGGGCCACAGCAACGCGGCCCTCATTTCCGATCACAACGTCGTTAACCCCGGCGACACCTTTGCCGTGCCGGTGACTGCGGCCCATTCCCGAGCGTTATGGGTCCCCTTTCAGGATTCGAATGTGCTTTATGCAGATGGACACGCAGAGACACACGGCACGCTGGACGAAAATATCTATGTCCAGCGATCGGCGTTTACGCCAAGCATTTACCCGTATTGACCTCACCCCCTGAACCGGGTCCAAGTCGAATGGCTAGCTTGGTTCTCAAGAGGTTACATGTCCTGTCGGTATGCACTGGTGAGCGGAATAGTGCTGCGATAGTGCCTGGCAAGAATGATCCTGTGCCGTTGCACTTTTGCAAATCGTAATAATTAACCATTTGCCACCGCAAGCGTGTGAGTTTTTGGACACTACCAGATCTCCATCGGATTTTCTTTTGGGAATTCCAGCGTCCAGAGTTTTGACAGGCTTGTTTTTACTTCCTTTAAATCTGCTATGGATTGCGCGATTTTCATTTCCATATGTGACAAAACGATGCACCTGAGAGTAGGCGGATCTTTGATCGCAGATATGCCCTGCCACCCTCGCTTGGCCATCTGCTGCGAGAGTAGCGCCGGGTCGACGTCTGTCCTGAATCCCACCAGATTCATTTGTGGCTCTACCTCTTTTTTCATGCCGGGAATCGTGCATACCTGACGAACAAGCTCATTGGTAATTTGCATCACCTTTTGGGCGTTTCTCAGATATCCTTCGTAGCCGGTCGTCTTCAAGAGTGCCCAAAGACACACGATCGACGCGCCGCTGCGACTGGAAGCAGATCAGGACCGGCTATAATATGTGATAAGAAAGTTCTGTAATGACCTCCACACGCCGCCGCAATGCCTTTACGCTAATTGAGTTGCTGGTGGTCATTTCGATCGTCGCGGTGTTGATCTCGCTGCTGCTGCCGACACTTAAATCAGCGAGGCGACAGGCTCGGATCCTCATTTGCATGAATTACCTCAAGCAAATCGGGGTCGGCCTATCGGTTTACCTTCTTGAAAATGACAACGAATATTTTCCGGCTTGGCACCATGGAAGTATTTTTTATTCGGCAGAGGGCGGCGGGGGCATGACGCCTTTCGACAATCGCGACAACCTGATCGAGATTTCCAGTAACCAGACGCGGATGTACCATTGCCCCCTGTCGCCCCCTAGATCGTGGCCTGAAAATTCCGATGTGGCCGTTGATCCGAGCGGCCATTGGACAAAATACGCCGACAAGTTTCACGTGCAACCGCCGAGCCTGCACTACCGGCATACGATAGGATATAACATGATCGTCGGTTTCTCACCGGGCGATTTTAATTTTTCGAATTCGGGCAATCCCAATGGTGAATCTCCGCGTCTGCACCCGGGCCATTCCGAGACGGCGGTGATCGCCGATTACGCACATACTCATCACCCATCCGGGTGGCCGGGTCTACGCCCAGGCAACGTCCTTTACGGAGACGGGCACGTGGTGACCGCGGCCCAGTTCGAAAGCTTGGTCACGCACAGCTGGAATTCTAATAATGATTTCCAGTACTGACCTTGCCA
>CAUZAW010000317.1:0-3817 GCA_963577735.1 Phycisphaerae bacterium
GGTGATGGTGACCATGGCGATACTGGCAGCGGTGATCCATCGGTTGTCGCCACTATTGTTGGCCCAAAGGTTCTGGTGCAGCAGGACGAGGCTGGCGACTGTGCCCGCGGCACCAGGGGTGGGTAATCCTTCGAAGCTCATGTGATCGGTCGTCAGATTACTCTTCACGTTGAGGTTGAATCTCGCCAGGCGTAGAGCAGTGCAGGCCACGTAGATACATGCGATTGCCAGTGCGGTTCGGTCGAAAATATGATCTTTCTGTTCGGAGAGGAAAGGTATTTCCACAGCCACCAACTGGACGACAAGGTAGGCCGGCGCGACACCGAAGGTGACCATGTCGGACATGGAATCGAGCTGCTCGCCCAAGTTGGAGGTATGTCGGGTCAGTCGTGCCAGACGCCCGTCGAGCGTGTCAAAAAACATGCCCATGAAGACAAAGATGGCGCCGGTGGTCAGCGGCGTCCAATGCCACAGCAGTTGGGCATTTTCAGGGATACGACTGGAAAAAAAAATGGCAAGAAACCCGCACAATCCATTACCTAGGGTACACAGGGTGGGCAGGACGGCGAGGGTCCGCTGGGTGGCAATATGGCGTTTGGATGGTTTATCGTCGGCCGGGGTTTGACTGGCGGTTAATGATGAATCGTCATCGGTAATCATCGCAAAAGCCCATGCGCCATGATAGCGGTTTTTGCCATGTAAGGCGTGTGTGCGTAATCTAAGACTCGCATGGCTGATTCCGCAACATGCCCGTGGTATCTCGAACTGTTGATAGGGCTGCGCGGGGCGGTGACATGTGCGTTATGGTGGCGGCCTCGCTTGGCGGCGATGGTGATCCTGTTAATCACGGTACCACTGCTGATCACAGCGGCGGCACTTGAGCCGGATGCGGCAGGGACCGGAACCCATACGCAGTTGGGATTGCCGCCGTGCGGGTTTTACACAGTCACGCGCATTCCCTGCGCTACCTGTGGGTACACGACGGCTTTTAGTCATGCTGCCCGAGGCCAGCTTCTGACTGCGTTCTACATTCAACCAGCGGGCGCGGCGGCAGGGGTATTGGTTGCGGCGATGGCCATCGTAGGTGGATATGCGTTGATCACCGCGGTACCGCTGGGGCCATTGGGCAGATGGCTTTGCCGGCTACAGGTGATGCTGGTTGGCGGCGGGTTGGTGATTGGGGCGTGGATTTACAAGATATTGCTCGTGCAAGGAGTACTCTAGGTATGGCTGGCAGTGCGCAATTCAATACTTGTCGGTCGTCGTTAAATGCGCTGGCCGCCGGTGTGTGCGTGGTCGTGTTGATGATACTTTCACTTGGTGGCTGCGCCATGTTCGGGTGGGCGGCGGATGTCGTGGCCGGTAGTAGCAGCGGGGTTGAAGTAGAGGGGGAATATCTCGGCCTTGCCGATACCACGGTGGCCATCGTGGTTGCTGCCGATGACCGTACGCTCTATCGCCATCCGCAGGTGCCGCAACTGCTGTCGCGATACGTCGGCGGGCGGATCAGTGAAAACATGACATCGGTCACGCTGATTGATCCCGGCCAGATTGCTGAGTTTCAACAGCAGAACCCGCATTGGAGTACGCTGGATTACGGTGAGTTGATGAATCGATTGCAAGTGCAGCGGTTGGTGGTGATAGACGTTTTTACCTATTCGCTGCACGACCCGGCAAACAAGCACGTATGGCGCGGTGTCGTGGCGGCCAACGTCAACGTAGTGGAAAGTGACGCAGCCAATCCCAATACCTTTGCCTACATGAACACCATTCGTGCTCAGTACCCGGCAAGCCCCGTGCCCTTCCTTGACAGTGATGAGCGGACGATCCAGCACGGGCTGTTGCAGCTGTTTTCCCGGCGAACTGCGGGCCTTTTTTACCGGCACAAGGAACCCCGCCATTGAAGTGCGGCGCTTTATGGCGGCGGGCAACGGTGCAGGTGATTGGCATCGCGGTGCTTTTGGGCACGGTGGCCGTGAGCGGCGGTTGCAACTACGTGGCATGGGTTGCGCAAATTATCCCACAAAAGATAAAAGCAGTGTACCGGTTGGAAGATCGGCCGACGCTGGTGATGGTGGAGGACCCGAAACACGTGTTTGATGATCCGACGATAGTAGCGCGGATTAGTCATGAAATGACCGATGCCCTGTCCCATGCCCATGCCATTAGTCAATTGATCGACCCTGGTAAAGTTGATTCACTGATTGTCTCACTGGGTAATGACTATCAACGAGTTGGTATCGATCAAGTTGGCCGAGCGGTGGGCGCCCAGCAGGTGGTGCACGTGCACGTGGATTGGGCATTGCTGTATCCGCAACCGGGTTTTTTTCGGCCCGCGGCGGCGCTAGAGGTAAAAGTTATCGATGTGATTGGCCATCGTCGTCTGTTTCCCCTGGCCGGTATGTCGGGCAACGACGGAGGGGAAGCACTTCGGGGCCATATGGTGAAAGTGCAGATGGGGCCGCGCGGCGGTGTTGAGCCCGGCGCGGTGACAGACAGAGCGGCTTGGCACACCCTTGCGTCGCGGATGGCCCGGGACGCCGCCCGGATCTTTTACGGGCATTACCCACGCCAGCCGGGCGAACCTTTTGAATAGGCCTCATGCCGCGGCCGCAACCCACGCCTAGACATGCGTATTTTGCACCTGATCGATGCCGCAAGCCCGCAAGCGTCACCGACGACGTTGGCACTGTTGAATGTATCTTTGCGTGCGCCGGGCGAACATGAGCATGTGTTGCTGCTACTGGGCGGGCGTACGCTGCAAGAGCAGGCTGCCAATGCCGGTGTCGAACGAGCGTACCATTTGGGTGTTCCGCAGGGGCATGCTTGCCTCGGGTGGTCCGGTGTGGGGCAGGCTGTGCAACGGTTGGGTCCGTTCGATCTGTTTCACTGTTGGTCCACCGGAACGCTGTCTCTGGCGGCATTGAGGTACCGTTCAATACCACGGGTCGTGACGCTCACGCTGGCGCCATCGCGTAAAGCAGTGCATTGGCTGCGAGTGCTAGGCCAGATGGACAGGGCGCAGACGGTCTTTTTACCAATCAGCAATACGATCGGTCGTGAACTTTGCAGCGGGGGGGTGCAAGAATCAACGGTACACGTTTTGCGCCCGGGCCTGGATTTTGCGATGGTTGACGGTGAGGCTCGTGCAGCCCTGCGGCAGCGGTGGGGTATTGCCGGTGACGATGTGCGGGTCATTGCACTATTGTGCGATCCCCCAACGCAGACCGAGGCCCTAGAGCCGATGATGGCTGTAAGACTGGCCGCCGATTCAATAGCAACGGGTGTCCCTGGGTTGAAATTGCTTATGCACGTTGATCAGATGGACCGTCGCCGAGCACATCAAATTTTTGTCCGGGTCAGCCGCGGTGATCGCATGCTTTTGGATAGTCAGTTGGATTGCCCATGGCGAGTGCTGCCCGGTTGTGATTATGCGCTGGCCATGGGACAGGCTGCTGGCGGGATGAGTTTGCTGTGGGCTATGGCGGCAAACGTGCCCATTGTCGGCGAGGCGCGATACGCGATAAGTGAAATTGTCGAGGATCGGCATTCGGCACTGTTGGCTAGGCCGGATCGGCCGACGGCATTGGCCCACCGCTTGCGACAACTGATCGATGATCCGCAACTGGCCTGGAAATTGCGTGATACGGCCCGGCATGAAGCGTACAGCTTCTTCTCGCGCCAGCGTTATGGTCAGTCGTTGCAGACGGTTTACCAGCAAGTAGTGGCCGGTGAGCCGGTGGAAATACCACCGATGGAAGTCACCGGTGGGCTGCGCTTTGCCGGGCGAGTTTGAGTAAAAGGCCGTTTCTAGAAC
>CAUZAW010000318.1:0-3790 GCA_963577735.1 Phycisphaerae bacterium
TCCAGTTCCTGTGATACCGGTGTCTTAAGAAACAGGCCGGTGTCGCGGCCGAAACTTAAATCCAGTTCCGACTGGTTGGGCATGAAGGCATGGCTGGGTTCCAGTTTCGGGTTGTGCCCGTAGGGGATCGACTTGTGTCCGAGCCACAGGTGCGTGCGGTCCCATTTCGTGGCAAGCTTGACCCAGGTATCCAGAAGTCGCATCTGGATATTGAATTGATCCTGGTTGTCTTCCTGGGGATCAATCTCCACGGCAAACTTCAGGTTCCAACTGGTTGGCTCGATCCATTGGGTAAACCCACGCTGCTGGTGCGCCTTGTCCTTGACAAACCACTGCGTTCGCGCTCCGCGATCCGCAAGTCCCCAGTGGCTTCCGGGTTCCCTGGTGTCATATCCGCCCTGCAAATTGAGCTGCGGGTAAAAGAAAATGTTCCGTGGTTTTTCCAGCCGGATTGACGACTCTTGTGCAAATGAAACTGGGATAAACAGGAAAATAAAGACCGCAATGGAAAAGATGGCCGTTGGTTTGGCAGACGGTAAAACAGTGGTCGGTTTGATCGTTAAATGCTTGAAAATAATTTCCATGCATTCGGTTTTACAATACGCCACCATGTGATGCAACGTCTAGTAATCGTAGAGCCGCCGACGGATCCGCACGCGGTCAACCGTTTCGTCATCCATCTGCACTTTTGCTACCCATATCGGCATGATGCGCTCGTAGGTGACCAGGTAGATCACCAAGACATCATGGTCGATTGAATCCCAACCCATGTAGACTTTCTCAAGGCCCTTTTTCTGGTTATTCATCCAACGTCCAGTGCCATTGTCCAGAAGCATGACGTAAGGCTTGATGTTTTCCGGCATGCGATCCGTTTCGTAGTGAATGGTGTCTTGAACCGGATTGTGCCTTCGGGTCTTGGGATAGGGATTGAATCCAAATGGCAGGCCATACAGTTTCTGCTCGGCAAGCAATGCCATGTCAATATTTCCCACGAGCACCGAGTATGGTGAGTGTTTTCCGGTAAGCGTGATCTGGACATAGCAGTCCGAATTGGGGGCATCCAGTGTGTCGATCGTGACCTGGTCAAGTGCGCGTAGCCACGCAAAGTCAAATTGCTTGGGTTGATCGGGTTGATAAAAACCGCGGTCTGAAAAGGATGCCAGCTGCACCGGTTGGTTGAGCACATCATCGTACGTTGTAAAATCGGCACAATTAAGGACCAGGCCACCCTGCCGCTTGTAGTGCTGCTCAACGTCAAGGGCAACCAGTTTTTTGCGGCTCTGATGTCCGATTTCAATTGTTTCCGTCATAAGACGACGCTTGATCTTGCGCAGTTTGTCCAGATTGGGCACCGTTTGCTCGGCACGTTTGGAAAGCTCTTCGTAATCAAGGAAAGGATCGATCTCAAGATTGGGGTTCTTGGACCAAAGTAATGCGGCATAGAGCTCGTAGTCTAGATAAAACCAACTATGTGCCAGAACCCGGTTCTGGTTGATGTAAAATTCACCGTTTAAACGCTCATCGAAGTCCGAGTAATCCTGCGAGGTCAGGACCATCTCCCACTTGGTGGGATCTAGGCAATTGTTCCAAATACCCAGGCGGTAAGCCCGGCGGGCTGTATCTACCGCAGCGTGATCAGTGACATCTGTCAGGCGGATGGTGAACTCGTCATGTTCCCGGCGGAAACTCACGCCGAACCGTTCGTACTCTTCAAGTAGCATTTCGGGGTACTGCATGTCACCGGTAAGATCCAACTTTGGTATCAGGCGCATCAGGTTCACCGACCGGGCGGTGATCCGGGTACCTTTCCCGTCAACAAATGAAACGTCTACCAGGACCGTCCCCTGCGGCATGCGGCTGCATAAGGACATTTCAACTTTTCGAAAACGTAATTCCTGGTGATCACTAGCAAAGTGCCGATCCTTTTCCGATGGATCAAAACGGTAACTTGAGCCTGGAGCAACGGCATCCATCCGAAAAATTTGGTCCGGGTGCCTGGCAAAGATGTCGGTGATGTACTTGGGTGGCGGATGCAAGGCATAAGGATCTGTGACCTGACCGATCCGCTCAGCGTAGCAGCCGCCGAGCAGGCTAACTGCCAGCAAGGCGGATAGTATCCGCGCGGAATTTAAGATCTGGTCGAAACCCAGGACCCGTATTTTCTTGTCGGTCTTGGTAGGTTCGTGTTTCATGGTCATACCTAATGCAATGACCATGCCACTTGCGGGCACAAGACATATAATTAATTGCAATATCATGTATATAAAGATCTTATATAATATTCGGCGTTGCGGCCTTCAACGGAAATCGAGCCGGCACTTGGTCTTATCCCCCAGCCGGGGCAAGTCGAGGTACGGATTATTTACCATCGCCAATATTGGGCTGCATCTCCGCACTGCCTGGGTGGGTGTGGGTATGGGGGGAAAGTGATCGCCCGGAGACTATCGATAAGGTTCACAGATATTTCTGGCGAAATGTTCCCGGGCTATCTGGGGGTTTCATCCGGATGGCCCCCAACGGCCTCAATTACCCCCAGAAGCCCTTGCCGCACTCGCGATGGCAACGCAGGCCAAGCGTCGATCACACGTTGGAGATCAGGTGGAATGGCCGCAGTTTGGTGCAAGCAATGCGTCGGATTATGCATCGCTTTTTTTGTATTCTGCGTATTTCTCGGGGAATTTTGACATAGGTGTGACCTTGCCCCCTGAAACGAGTCCATGTCGAATGTTAGTGAATTCGGCATGGACGCATTCAGGGGGCAAGGTCGTTCGATGTCTTCGTCCACGGTCGTCCTCCTCTTCCACCGGCATCTGTAGCCACATCTTGATCAGATGCGGCATGCTCCCGTCGCTCACGCGCCGGGCCACCGATTTCAGAAGAGGTTCGTGGGGAATACTGTCGAAGTAGCCGCTCAGGTCCGCGTCAACCACCTCACGATGCCCCGTGTTCACCAGCTTGTGGGTCGCAATCACTGCGCCCAACGCGCTTCGGCCCGGTCGGTACGCGTGCTGCTCCGGCAGCAGGTCGGCCTCGAATATGGGCTCCAAGACCAGCACGGCCGCCATCTGCACCACACGATCTGCGACGGTGGGGATTCCCAGCGGCCGTTCGCCGCCGTTGGACTTCGGAATCATCACCCGACGCACTGCTTGTGGACAATACGTCTTGTTCCTGAACTGTTCCGCCAACCCGCCCAACCACGACTCGACACCCTCTGACTCGACCTGCTCGAACGTCACACCGTCCACACCCGCGGCGCCGCCGTTCGCACGGCAGCGGGCGTAGGCATATTGCAGCACGTCCGTTCGATAGACCTTGTCGTACAGGGCGTAGAACCGAAGGCTCGGCGATTGCTTCGCTTTGGCGTGCAGCGCCGTCTGCAATTTCTGAACCATCGGTGGGATTGATAGGCTCATGGCCAATCCCTCAATGGTCCCGCGTCGCTTCTTGCGATCACCTTGAAGCAGGGCCCCTTCGCTCAGCCGGCGTTGCCCGACGTCGTCGCTACTACGGGCCCATCCGCCATCCGCGTCGGCCGGCCCCATCCCTCGCGGGCGGGCTGTTGGTGGTCACGCGCCACCACCGACGTGGGCTTCCCGTGTTGCACTTGATCTCTATTTGTGCACATGCCGCCGCCACTACCCCGGCGGGACCGTCGCGTCTGATCGTTCGCGTCGGGCCTTGATTCTTCCCGACCGGACGCTCTGATGACAGCCTTCCCCATCTGACAAGTGGGTCGGCTCCCGCATCAACTGTTTCGAGGATTGCTCGGTGTTCACTCGCATTGCAG
>CAUZAW010000319.1:0-3778 GCA_963577735.1 Phycisphaerae bacterium
CATGATGGTCGTCACAGCTTCGCCAGCATTGCACTGGCAGCGGGCAGAACCCTACCTGAAGTTCGTGACGCCTTGGGCCATCGCAACATCAGCACGACCAGTGTTTATCTTCATGCCCTTGATGACGGCACGGTGGGCTCGATCTTTGAGTGATCCGGGGAAGGATGAGATGGCCATGGGGGGGCTGTTCGCACGGGGGCTATCGATAGGGTTCTGGAGGGTTTAGCTGTAGAATATCACTGCCATATGCCGGGACGACTGAGAATGTAACATCGCGGTGGGGCACCTTCTGAGAACTGGACGAATACTGAACGGATCCTCCATAAAATCGGTCCGCAGCACCCATAACTGGCCGGCCCAGTCGAGAAGCCGGTTTGAACAGGCGGTTTTCCGGGCGAAACATCCGTGGCGCCTGTCGCGCCGACCCGCATGAAAGTTCGGTGGCGTTGTAGGCCACCGGTACAATACGTTATTCGCCGCGAGGAGCGGGCATGAGCCACAGCACCGTCATCGTCGGGGCCGGTATCGCTGGCCTGAGCACCGCGTTCCACCTTGCCGAGCGGGGTGCGGGGCCGATCACCCTCGTGGACAAGGGGCGTGTTGGCTCCGGCTCAAGCCGTCGCTCAGGGGGCGTGAGCACGATGCTCATGGGCAACGAGGCGGCCACCATCGCCCGAGGTGTCAGCTTCGATATCTTCGAGCGTTTTAACCGAATTCTCGAGGACTACGAGTTTCACCAGGTCGGCTGCCTGGCGATCTACAACCCCGAGCAACTGGAGGTGGCCGCGCAATTGCATGACATGCACCGGCGTGCCGGTGCCCGCTTGGAAGTGCTCGACAGGGAGCAGGTGGAATCACGTTTCCCGGACTTGAAACTCAGTGACGAAGAGCACGGGGTTCTCGACCTGCGTGGTGGCTGGAACGAACCGGATTGCTACATCCCGGCCCTGGCGGCCAAGGTTGCCGAATTTGGCGTGGAGGTCCGCGAGGAGGCCACCGTGGAGGACTTCGTCGTAACCGAGGGACGGGTGCAGGGCGTGCGCCTGCGGGGTGGCGAAGCACTGTCCGCTGAGAACACCGTGTGTACGGTGAACGCTTGGGCCAACACCCTGCTGAGCCGGGTCGATGCGGCCCTGCCGGTGCGAAGCTTCGTACATGAGCGATTTGTCACCGTACCTTTCGGTGAGGCGCCCCGGCTGCCAGCGACCAACGACGATGCCACCGGTGTCTACTACCGACCCACGGAGGACGGCCGGTTGCTGGTAGGGGGCTACGCCGGCGAACCGGAGCAGGTCGATCCCGATTTTGACCTTGCCCTGAACGACCTGGAACCGGGTGCCATTGCCGGCGTCATTCGAGAGGCCATCGCCGGACGCCTACCCCGCATCGGGGTCGAGCCCCTCGTCGAATATCGGGTCGGTTTGGTCAGCTACCCCTTGGACTTCGTGCCGAACATCGGTCCGGTAGCAAGGCTGCCCGGTCTGTACCTGGGTACGAACTTCTGCTCCGGCGGCTTCGGCTACCACCCGGTGGCTGGGCAACTGTTGGCGGAGTACATCGTCGATGGACAGACGAGCATCGACGCGACGGTCTTCCATCCAGATCGGTTTGCCGACTTCGATACCGCCGCCTGGCTGGCACAGGACGTCGGTCACCAGCAGATGATCGATGCCCACGCGGCGAGGGTGAGCGGTTTCGTGCGAAAGAAACACTGACACCACCTCCGTACCCATTCCGTATCGGTATCTTTATGATGGTCGCCAAACACTACCAAGTTAACGCAAAGCCCGAATTGGCAACAGGCAACACGTCCGCTTTAGTTCCTGAACCCACAACGCTATCGCTTCTTGCAATGAGTGTGTTGATGGTTGGGCGAAGGCGGCCTTAAGGACTGTTAAGCAGTATAAAACTCTTCAATTGCCAAGCCTCTTCTGTTATCATGCACGCCACGACAAATCATGGAGAAAGATTCGATGCGGCATTTTACAGGATGGGAATCACGATATTTATGGGTGGTGATGGTTGCGCTTTTATTGCCGACTTCGCTCGCTTCGGCAATCAATATCGTACTTGACTTTGATGCTGCACAGTCGGACAGTCCGACATTTGATCCGACGGGTGCCTTGCTGCAACCTTTATTCCAACAAGCAGAGCAATTTTACCAGAGTGTCTTTCAGGACACGGCAGCCAATACCACCTTGACGATCTACTACTGGTACCAAGACCTGGCTGCTGGCACCATCGGCGACCATGATCTGATAACGGAAACAACCGCTGGCGGCACCTTGCCCAGCCGTGAGGTCACAGCGAACATCAAGATCGATACGCGTTCAGGATCGGGTGGCGCCGAACGCAATTGGTTCATCGACACCACACCGGACGACGACGAAGAATATGACATGCAGCAGACGTTGTGGCGAGATCTGACCGCCACACAACAAACAGATCTTTTTACCTTTGGCGCGGATATTCCCGACACGTTCGAAACCGGCTATTCGGGAAATGCCGTTGCGGGATCCTCTGCGGTAGGTGCCACCGACATGTTAAGTGTCGTGCTTCATGAAGTGGGCCATGCACTGGGGATGTCCGCGGCTAACAACGGCACGGTTGCAGAAACTGGTGACAACGACTACGACTTCAATCCTGATTTTGTCTTCGGAAAAAACCTGGCTGCTGAGATTGCGGACGGCGGGAATAACGCCCACCTGGATAGCAGCGGCCTTTTCCTCATGGACCCCTCTCCAGCCCCATCAGGGACACGTCGGCGACCAAGTCACGCCGACCTGTTTGCGATGGCAGCCGGGCACAGTTATACAAGCCTTGATGTGCCGCGTCGTGAATTCTACCGACCTGGTGGGGGCAGCAACTGGAACAACTCTGCCAACTGGAGTGGTGATGAAGTACCCGAGTCGGGTGATGATGTCTATGTCCGTGATAACCGGCCCGGTAACAGCGGTGATTTGCCAACGGCCAACCTGACTGCCAATGGAAGCGCCGCCAACCTGACGGTGGCCGAAGGTGCAAACGTCGATACCGAAGAGTTCCGATTAGACGTGGTGGGAACCATCACGGTCACAGACACCAACTCTGATCTGTTTATCCGCGACGGCGGAGAGGCGGAAGCAATGACCCTTACCGTCAGCAATGCTGCTGAGATTCGCCCCGCTACGGGCAGCTTGATCGACGTCGGGCACTTGAATGTCGGTTCAGACAGCTTGTTGATCGGTGCGGGAGAGGTAAACGTACAAACTGAACTGGAAAACGACGGCACGATCATGGCCAGTGATGGCACGCTGACCCTCACCACCTCCAATACAGGTGGGGTGTTCAATCTGGACGGTTTCTTCTTGCCAGGAGGAGGGCCAATCGGCATCTTCACGGAACCGGGCAAGGTCAACGCAACCGGGGGCGACATCGTGGTAGATGGCGAGTTAACCGACGGCTTCAACGGCACAATGACAGTTTCGTCTGCACGCAGGATCACCTTTCAGGAGGACTGGGAGTTGTCTGCTTTTTCATTGTTCGCTACATCCGCCGGGTTTCTCAATCTGACGGAAGGTACGGTAGCGGGGTCGGGCAAGATGACCTCCAAAGGGGTTATCAATGTTTCACCGGATACGGGAACCAGTATTTCGTACATCAATTCACCGGTCGATTTCATTTCAACAGTGTCGGTCAATGTGGAATCGGGCGCTGAACTGGAAATCAACGGTGCCGCGACGGTGGAGGGCGGAACGTACAACATCGATGACGACGGCCTGCTCGATTTTGACGGGAT
>CAUZAW010000320.1:0-3747 GCA_963577735.1 Phycisphaerae bacterium
TGCCCGAAGGTCCGCCAGGCAGTTGCCAGTAGCTGGAACCCTGCGTGCTGTCTTGGTGATTGGCTGATGCATCGAACGGGTCAGGTTGGCAGCGAGCATGATTACTTCCGGTGGAAGGTGTCGCGGTTTCTGTAGCAGCGGATATGTCGCTGGCACCAGAGGTGTCAGATACGGGTCCGCCAGACTGTGCGAAACACGTTTGGCCATCGTAGTTGTGACATTGTTAAAGCAGTATCTGGATCAACAGCATCAGACAGAACCCTGCAGTAAATGCCCACGCGATCGATCTGGGTTTTTCCGTGGCCAAAGCGTCAGGGATCAGTTCCATCAACACCAGAAAAATCATCGCACCTGCAGCAAAGCCCAGGAACACCGGCATCAACGGCTCAAATATCCACGCCAGCAGAACCGCCGGCACCGCCGCGATCGGTTGAGGCAGGCTCGTCAAAAACGCCGCCAAAAAACATTTGCCTATCCCCAGGCCCGCAGACCGCATCGGAATACCCACCGCCAGGCCCTCGGGTATGTTGTGTAGGGCAATAGCCAGGGCAATATACGAACCCATGTTGCCGTAAGCATATGATTCCAATTTGCCCGTCGCGTAACCCGTGCCCACCGCCACGCCCTCGGGAACGCTGTGTACCGCCATGGCTATGAATATCAATATCCCGGTTTTGCCGCCCCAACCATCCAACACGGCCGTGCTGAATTGCCGTCTGGTCAGCCAACGGTCCGTCATAGACAAAAAAAACGCACCCAGCACGATGCCGCAAATAACGCGAACCAAATGAGAAAGGCTGGGTTGCTGGATTTCCATTCGCAGGCCCGGCAGGATCAGGTTGTACACCGAAGCGGCAAACATCAACCCACCGGCAGCTGCATATCCAAGACCCCGATAAAGTTTCGGGTCCAGTCGGCCAGCCAATAACGGCAAAACGCCCAACCCACACGCCAGGCTCGCCAACAACCCCGCAACGACACTCTTGATTAGTGCTTCTTCGATGGGCATGGTCATGTACCCCTGCAGGGATTATAGAGCAATGCTGCCCATATAGCCCCGTCATGCTGGAGATCCTGGCGGTTACGGGTTTCTGCAGGTTGCGTGCAGAGTGTGGGGTATTTGCAATGCAGTGACGAGATTGATCATCCGCCACCATGACAACCGCAATCATTAGCACATGATTCGAAAAAGGCTAAGGCACGTGAAGCCAAATGCAAAATGGCTGTTTTGGGCTGTGATCGGCAGCGGCGTGATGGTGGCGACATGATTTGGGTATCCATCGGATCGATGGACGCGTTTGTGAAAGCCGCACTGATCATTTGGTCCACGGTCTGGCCGTTTCATACCATTTCAGCGTGGCTTGGAGCCCGGCCGGGAAGTCCACGATTGGTGCGTAGTTGATGGTCTGGCCGGAACGGTCCAGGCCCGCCAGTGAGTGCAGCACATCCCCCGTCCTTGCCGGTTGGTAGCGCGGCGTCAGATGCGGCTTGTCCAGGGCCTCGGCCATTTGTCGGGCCAAGTTGTTGATCGTCACCCGCACGCCACAGCCGATGTTCAATACCGATCCGTGAATCGGTTTTTCACTCTGCGCAGCCAGCAGGTTGGCATGCACGGCGTTGGCCACATACGTGAAATCTCTTGATTGTTCTCCGTCACCATAAATCAGCGGCTGTTGATCGTTGATCATCGCCTTGGCGAATGCCGCGATCACGCCAGCATAAGTGCTGTTGGTGTTTTGCCGAGGCCCAAAAATGTTGAAGTAACGAAGCGACACGGTATCTATCTCGTAGCTGGAAGCGTATGCCCGCATCATGTGTTCGCCGGCAAGCTTGTTGGCGGCGTAGGGGCTTTTGGGCTGCGGCTCCATGGATTCGATCTTCGGCAGCGTCGGGACATCACCGTAAGCGCTCGAACTGGCTGCAAACATGACCCGCTGTACGCTAGCCTGTCGCGACGCTTCCAGCAGGTTGTGCGTTCCGGTGACGTTGACCAGTTGAAACAGTCCAGGTTGTTCCACACTGCGCGGCACTGACGGCAGAGCGCCTAGGTGAAACACAAACCGGCATCCCTCGATGCAGCTTGCCACCGTGGGCACGTCGATAATGCTGCCCTTGACGAATTCCAACGTGTTGGCTGCACGCGCGTCGTCAAGATTGTTTTCGTCGGATCCCGAAAGATCGTCCAGCACGACGACGTCGGCGCCAAGATGAACTAGCGCCTCAGTGAGATGTGAGCCGATGAACCCGGCTCCGCCCGTGACCAATGCACGACAGCCGCGAAACCGGTCGCCGTATTGCTTCTGCCAATCAACCATCGCCATAGATGAACAATCCAACGGTCGTTATTCAGTCGCTTACGGTAGCGAGTCTAATATTTTCCGCAGTTGCTCGGCCGAGTGTTTGAGGTTGTCCTCGCTTGTTCTGGCGGCAGTGAAATCCTCTATTACCAGCGGGACATGCTTGTTTGCTTTGTGCAGTGCACCGATCCAGGTTGGAATATGCAGATCGGACTGGGTAAGTGAGCACATTTCGTGGCTGGCTTTGCGGAATCCCTGGCCGTCGCTTTGCCCGGACGTTCGGCGGGCGCCACCCACATGACAGTGATCAATGTAATTGCCCAGCACTGCTATTGCCAAGTGTGGCGCCAGGTTGCCTTCAATCGCAAAATTCGGCATATCAAAGATCACGCCCAATTGCGACGGGTCGAAATGCCGGCAGATATTCATCGCCACGCCCGGCCCGGAAGCCAGGCTGCCGTGGTGTGTTTCGATGACTATTTTCAGTCCCATTGGCTGGGCCATGGCTACGATTTGCCGGTAGCGATCGACCACCTGGTCAAGCAGCGATGAGTATTCGAACGGCCCTTGCGGATAAGGTGCTGTGGCCACGCGGACGCGACCGGCGCGGACGGCCGCAGCGCCTTCAAGGTGCAACTTCAACTCGTCGTCGCTGGCATCAATATTTGTGGCCGGGTTTGTTCCAAATGGCACCATCCCGGCATCTGCCAGTTGGCGGGTGATCTGCCTTGCCTGCTCGACAAGTCGGCGCGGGGTCAGATCAAACTTGTGATTACCCCAGAATCCCCATGGTTGGTCGCGTTGATCGTCAGCAATAACCCGCGGCCGAATGCTGTAGTGAGTGATATCCACGTCCTGGCACAGGGCAATCTGCTGTGAAAAGTCTAGATCCGGCAGCATCACCGCCGTGACCCCAAGCGGCATTGTCACTGGGGCTTCCTTTCTTCGACAAGAGAAGACGGTTCGTCAGCCTTTGATGCTGAGGCGTCCGGTGATTCAACCCACGGTTGCTGTGGTGGAGTTTTCTGGGGTAATGGCAAGACATGGGAATAGTTGTCAAGTATACACACCACAATTTCGCCATCGTCTTTCTGGAGTGTCAAACGGTCGAGCCACAACTTGGTGTGGGCAAACCAGGAGCCGGTCTGGCGTTGTTCATACTGCTGAACTGTGCCTTCCACGCGAGTCGTCCACACTTGGTTGCGCTTAGGAATTTGCTGCGTAACCGCTACGCGCTGGCCAGGCTTGAACTGGTCGCAATGATCAACCATGACACTTGTTTTCCGATGGTTACTACGCATGGCATTGTATCGGATTGCCATGGCCGCAATATCCAGATGGCCCCCGACCGCAGTGCGTGACCAGAAAACGGCCCAAGGCCGTTTTTTGGGTTGTCATGATCAGCGTCAAATGGGCGGGGATGATGTGTCGATCCCTGCTTTTCGAAGCT
>CAUZAW010000321.1:0-3724 GCA_963577735.1 Phycisphaerae bacterium
TTCATTTTCACCCTCTCCAATACATGGATTATTAAAATCCGCCGGCCCCCATAAAAAGGCCGATCGAAATCCGTCATTGGGTGCCAACATTGACGCAACGGATCCATGAGGACCTGCCCCGATGTATAACGAGGAAGCACATGCACCTTGTGCCCAGGCGATCTTCCCACGTCTACGATCCCTAGCCGTCACGCGACCCTTGGCGGCCACGCCGTCATCAAATCCATAGGTGATCGGAATGAGTGAAGGATAGATTGCGATGGTACCGCTATTGAGTCGTGGCTGTCCCTGCGGATTCGCAATAGTCGTACCACCCAACCCGGTTGTCGGGTCATCAAAGGCCGCACTCCCCGCAGCCTTTACAGCGCCAAGATCCTCGGTGTTAAACAACTTCAGTGTAGCGGTGGTGATATCCGCTCCCGGCGGCACCTGTCCAGGGCTCGTGCCAAACACATCACGAAATCGGATGAACATCCGGGAGTAACGATAGGTGGCCCCGGCCTCCAGCGTGGAGCCTCCATCACTGGATCCGAGTTCCCTTTGAAAAAAATTACCAACCTCCAGCACGGAAGCCCGACCCGAACCTGTAGACCACATCTCATAAGCACCCGGATCACCGCCATGATCCAGGTCTATCTCAGCCGAGTCACCAAAGTTAGTGGTATAAGCCCATCGAATTGAAGTATCCTGCGCGCGGTTGTAACCGTTGACCCCTTGCTGAAAGGTAAAAGTATCTGCGGCTGTCATCGGAACGAATGCAAAACCGAACATTGAAGCCAATGCCGCTAGCAAGAACATGACAGAACAGTTTAATACAGGATTCCCTTTCATAATCTTTCTCCGCTGCATGATGCATACGTGCAAAACTAACGCTTAAGATATGAAATATTATAACAGGATCGAACGGATATTCAGGAAGCCAAAACATCTTTTATCGTTGCCTGCAAGTAACATTATTTTGGGCGACTGAAAGACAACAGCATGATGGACCACCAGAAAGGGACGGAAACTCATGGACGAGCTGACTCATCTACATAAGGTAATGGCCGTTCGCTTGTACCAGTGCTTGTACCAGTGCTTGTACCAGTGCTTGTACCAACGATCGATAATTCTCATACACACAGGTCAACTGGCGAGAACACGCCATCAGTCCACCACACAGACAATTGTCAAACAGGCACACACGTAAGTGCTGATGTTGCGATGGCCTAAGGCATCGTGAACTTCGGGAAGAGTTCTGTCCACTGCCAGTACAATGTTGGCGGCGCCATTACAACACGATCCATCCGCACAGCTCGCTCAAGTATCGGTCACCCGTGTCTGAGGCGATTCAGACATGGCCACCTGTCTACGGGGTTGCGCCTCTACGCCTGCCAGCCATGCCGGACCGGGAGCAAACGCTAAGCTAGGAATTGGAGATACTCATGGAGCAGGTCACCCCGGGAGGGGGGTTTACTTCACGGGAAGCAGTGCCATGATGCTGATTGCCCGGGTCAGACTTGACTTTGCTTGATCGCTTCAGCTGGTCCCTGCTCGGACGTCTCATTCACATCATCGCACGAGAACCTCGCCATCCGTTCAACTCGCGGTGTCTTGAGCTTGCGGGCCATGCCCAGATAGGCCATCATCCGGATGACGAGCCAACTCGAGTCAAATTGCCACCAGGTTAGCCCGTGCCGGGCGGACGTCGGGAAAGCGTGGTGGTTGTTATGCCACCCTTCGCCAAGGGCCAGGACACCCACGAGCGGGTTGTTCCGACTCTGGTCATGGGTCTCATAGGGCTGGCTGCCCCAGATATGACACGCCGAGTTGACACTCCATGTGACATGGTGCTCGAAGAATACGCGCACCAAGCCGCCCCAAAGCAGACCGGTGAATGCACCGAACCAAGTCCCTGTCAGCAGGCCACCGAGTACCGCGGGGATCGATACGCTCAGCAGTCCCCATAGTGGAAAGAGCCGGTTGATCAGCTTCAGGTCCGGGTCGACCATGAGGTCGGGGGTGTAGCGATGCAAGTCCAGCGGCTCGATCTGGAAGAGCCAGCCGAAGTGAGAATGCAGGAAACGTCGCACCCGGTTATTGCCGCCTACGTTTGGGGAGTGCGGATCATCTACTCCATCACTGTGCTGGTGATGCTTTCGGTGCACGGCGCACCACCAGAAAAGGTCGCCTTGCAGGGCCATGGAGCCGGATATGCCCAGGAGGATCTTCACCCATCTAGGGCAGTCGAATGCCTTGTGCGTGAAATAGCGGTGGAACCCAACCGTGATGCCCAGACCGCAAAAGAGGTACATTCCAGCGAAAAGTGACAGGTCCAGAACCTTAAGTCCGCTGCCCCACGCCATCCACATGACAGCAATGAGCGCCAAGGGTGGTAGGATAACAGACACTAGGACGACCATGCGGGCACCGCAGCGCATTTGGGGGGGTGGCTGGATAGGAATGGCACTGGACATACGGTGGAAACTCTTGGGCTGCAAGCTGCTACTCGAAGTTGAGAGTCAGGAAGGAAAGGAGTCTACCCGCCACCTGTAGTTCATGGGAAAGTCGTCATGTGCCGTAGGATACCCTAGAACAGGTAAGCGTGCCTCGTGACTGTCGCGGACGCACGGTGGATGTGCATGCCATGCGGCACACATTCGGACGCACTTGATTAAAGATGGTGTCTTGCCCCGTACGGCTCAAGCCGCCATGCGCCATGGCGATCCAGCGTTAACCGCCAATGTGTACACCGATCCAAAGCTGTTAGACGTGGCCGGGGCGTTGAATGTGTTGCCTACGCTACCACTGAAAGACAACGGCATGATGGACCACCAGAAAGGGACGGGAACTCACGGACGAGTTGACTCATCGCCGCAAGGAACCGGAAGTTCGCTTGTACCAGTGCTTGTACCAACGAGCGACAATTCGTGCATATACAGGTCAACTGGTGACAAAACACCATCAGCCCACCACACGGACCAAGGCCAAACACGCACGCACGTAAGTACTGGTGCTGTCAAAAGAAAGACACCGCTGACAAGAACTGTCAACGGTGTTCGCAAATCGGGGCGAGAGGATTTGAACCTCCGACCTCCTGACCCCCAGTCAGGAGGCATAGAGTTCGAAGCTGATGTAAACACTCAACCTATAAACACTGACACAGACGCTTGTACCAATGCTTGTACCAGCGAAACGCACTTAGAACACGCAGACAATAACGAGCACAACTTCAGCCAAGCCTTGGCCATGATTGCCAAACTACCGCTGACCTACGACGAGAAGGCCAAAGCGGTGCGTCGATTACTTGCCCAAGACAAAGCGGAATAGTGACACCAACACCACCCCCCTGTCCCCTCTTGACGTTAGTAGTGGGGTGCTTGGGGGGGGCAGAAAGTGGTAAAATGAGTTGCGTCTGAATTTGGTTGCGGAGAGCGAACGGAACTCCGAAGACCGATCAGTCCGACATCGCTTCGAGGCTCCATCCATGCGGCCACAAGCCCCGGCTGGGCTTTCCCGGATCGACCAGAACCCAGGTCGGCTGGTTCGATTCCATCATGCGGCGTGCTGCTTTCGCGGGCTCGGACCCCATCTTTGCGATGACCGTCTCCTCGCCGGCGGCCTGCGGCTGCACGGTGATCTTGTGGATGACGTCGTCGTTCACGCTGGTATCGGTCTTCTCGACCGCACTGATGCGACCGGGCACGATACGCCCGTGGGTGATGATGCGCTTGCGCACCAAGCG
>CAUZAW010000322.1:0-3713 GCA_963577735.1 Phycisphaerae bacterium
TGCTTCGAGGCGCGCCGCAGCCTTGCTGGGGCCAAACACCGTGCGCCCAGGCCGGACCAATTTATCGGCCAGCCCCTGAGCCAATGGGTCCTCCGGGCCGATGACGATCAGTTCCACGTTGTTATGGCGGCTGAAGTAGTCGATTTCATCTGCCGTTTTCGTGTCAACATGATTGGCATTGAGGTGTATATTTTCACCCAACTGTCCGGTGCCGCCGTTACCGGGCGCGAAGAAAAGGCGATCGCACTGTGGCGACTGGGCCAATTTCCACCCTAGCGCGTGTTCGCGCCCGCCGTTACCGATCACGAGTATGTTCATGGGTTGCTCGCCGGTTTGCTTATGCGCTGTGTTGCCACAGTTGACGATAAGCCGATCAGCCGAGTAGAGATTGTACTAGGCCTATCCCGAAAGCTCAATCATTGTGTTGATTCGTTTCGGCCTCAGGGTGTCGCTATTGATGAAAGGATTCTTCAGGATGCAACATAAGCACACGGATGGGTAATAAAATTCGATAGCTAACCTATTTCCTTAATCCCAGCGAAGACGGTGCCCTACTTTGGTGGTGGGTGGAGCCGCGTGAATTTACAACACTGGTGCGTGGCGGTGTGATCAGCCCGCCGATTTGGGGTTACCGTGGTCATTGGAGCCATGACGGTACGCTTCTGGATATTCCATCAAAGGCAAACGCAGATCATGGCACAAGGCCGGTCGCGCGTGTCAAAGAAGCGTGCCCGCACCGTCTAGCGTTTGTTCGGCTGTCTGCAGGCATGCTGGTGCATCTTTATTAGGGTTGAGAATAACCTCAAGGGCGGTGCCCAATTGGTCGGCATGACCTTCATTGAGTCATGTCTGGGATTGGTTGTAAAGTTAAATGACTTTTCTTCGGAGGCCTAACGTGGTGGGGTAAAGGTACCGGGAAAGGGGTAGGCCGGTGTATTGGCAGGCATGGGTTGGCGGTTGTCAGTGTTGCGATCATGGCGGCGCTGGTGACCGGGGCGTGTAGGTGGGCGTTGTTGGCCGGTGATACGTTCCTGCATGGTTTTACCGGTCGGCGTCTTCAGGCCATAGAGGTATTCCGAAACTGCGGTGGGTACGAAACATTGGAATACGATGCCTTGATCGGTCGTTTTGAGTCCCAAGGCAATCGGCTCCATGTCCCGGGGTGGTACGAGCAGGTTCTGCGCCGTAGTCAACCCGCCTTGGGCGCTACCTGAGGACATATCGTATTTCGTCGCCAGATCAAAGTAGATTTCTAACGAGGACTGTTCGGCTAGATATTGCCTGCTGGATGTGGCCGGCCCCTTGCGGCCCAGTTCCGTGGTATTGCCGGCTGCGTCAATGACGGACATCAGCAACTCGTAGTCCACTGGTTCGGTAATGATGACCGCGTGTTCAAGCTCGACGACAAGACCGTCCCGAGGCGAATCACGGTTTTCGGCGGCAAATTCCGCCCAAGGAAGTATGGACCATGCCCCGTTCAGGGACGGTTGCGTTGCAGCGTTGATTTCGTGGGGACGAATGTTGTATCGATCAACGCGTTTTCCATTTACCGTATCATTATTAGGAAAGTATTGGGCGGTAAAAGTTTGTTGGTCCTTTTGTTTGCGATCCGGCATCGCGTTCATGGCCTCGATATTTTTTTGCAAGGCAGTGGCGAAGCCGGGCGCTTCGTCCGTGGCGATATATTGGACCACGAACGGTCCGAGGAGGCCGGGACTGTATTCTACCTGGGCGAAACCGGTTATGGGTTGGCCTTTTTTGCCAACTTGCAGGATTGTATTTTGCAGCCAAGGGTCAACAATGAAAGGTGCGGCAATTTTAAGCGATTCGAGGTCGTTGTACTTAATGCCCTGCAGGTTCGCGGCACTGGCAGCCACATAGCGCATCCTGGGCAGACGGGCCAGAACCTCTGCGGCCGGGGCGCTATTGGCAAACATGTTGGCCATGGGCGAACCGGGTTTGAACTGGGCGCCATAAGTGAGGGAGAGGCCCTCCTCGCTGAGTTTGAGTCCCAGGACAGCGGCGTCTGCATCGCGCAACAGGGGGTTGTCGAGGATCCAGTCTAGTATTGTCATGGCCGATGGCGGTATGGCGGCCATGCTGTTCGCCTGCTCCGTGTGCATTTGCGTTAGTGCTTTGAATGTGGCCGCATGGTCCTTGCCGTACAGGACGAGGGCGATGTCACTGTGTTGCAGGCACTGGTTGGCCGATGGACCCAGGCGTCTGACAATTGCTGCGGCCGCATTGGCCGGCTGATAGGCCTTGGCGGTGTCCTCGTCGCGTACGAATACGGCGAAACTGCCGTTTCGGGCGGCGAAGGCGCGATGCCCGGTGGCCAGGATAACGGGCGTCACCTCGCCGCCACCACTACCCCGCAAGGCGGTGGCTACCTTGGCATAATCTGAAACGCGAAGCAGCAGCCAAGCGCGAGATTGATCAACTGACGTATCGTTGCCGCGGACTGTCGAGATCGCCACCATGGCTGGCCCGTCTTCCATGATGGCGTTTGTCAGGCCGGTGATGTGTTTGATCTTCGACCAAACATTGCGCAGGTCAGATCGGCCAAGGCCGATCTGACTGTCGAACAGGGCGACTTTTTCACTAAAGCGTGACAGACTGGGTACGATGATGAGCAAGTCGCTGTCCGCCGGCGCCTGGTCTAGTATCAATGCCATTGATTCATCAGCAGTTGCCGCAGCACCAAGAAAAAATCTGGTGAGCAATACAATGATCAACCCTGATCGCATCATCAGCTGATTCCTTCACTTGTCACTGTCCGGTCGTCCGAACACACATCATAGGTTAAGATAAGGTGTTATGAAAAAGGCTGGACAGGGCAAAAAAGTGTTGGTGGCTATGAGTGGAGGCGTGGACAGCTGCGTTGCCGCGGTCCTGCTGCTCGAGCAGGGCTACGAGGTGGTCGGCTGTTTCATGCGACTGGGCAGTGATGATTCCGTCGAGCGCGATGATGTCTGTATCGAACCGGGTCCGGATACCGGGAAAGCTCATCGCCAGGGGTGCTGTTCAGTCAATGATGCCGGTGATGCCCGGCTGGTGGCGGCCATACTCGATATCCCGCTTTACGTGATGAACTTCAAGCGTGACTTCAACAGAATCATTGATTACTTCGTGGACGAGTACAATGATGGGCGAACACCCAATCCATGTATTCGCTGTAATAGCTGGCTCAAGTTTGGCAAACTGGCAGCATATGCGCAGTCGATCAATGCCGATCATATCGCCACGGGCCACTATGCACGGTTGCAGCGTAGCGGGAGCGGTCGGTCACATCTGCTGAGGGGTAGTGATTTGAACAAGGACCAGAGTTACGTTCTGTTCGATACATCCCGGGACATGCTCGAACGCATGTTGCTCCCGGTAGGGGAATATGAAAAACCACAGATTCGCCGTATTGCCGAGCGGTGTTCACTGCCGGTCTTCGACAAGCCCGACAGCCAAGAAATATGTTTCGTGCCCGACAACGATTACTTCGGCCTCGTTAAACGGCGCACACCGGACCAGGTTACACCCGGCCCGATCGTGGACCGTGACGGTCGGGTGCTTGGCCAGCACGACGGCCATCAGCACTTTACGATCGGCCAACGGCGCGGACTGAGCGTGTCGCTTGGCCACCCTATTTATGTCACGGAAAAAGATGCGCAGACCAACACCGTGGTTGTAGGCGCCAAGCAGCAGGTTGTGGCTGACGGTCT
>CAUZAW010000323.1:0-3711 GCA_963577735.1 Phycisphaerae bacterium
TCGCCGGGCGGAGTCCCCAGCAAGCAGAGAAGCTGCTCAATTGGTCTCGTCTATTCGATCCGCAGTGGCAGCGGCTTTCAGCCGAGATAGCAAGTCATCTCACCCAGAAGCCGGATAACCCGCAGAAAACGGTCTTCGTCTCGACCGAGGGCCGGAAGGGCTTTCGACCGGGCGTCTATAACGTTCAGGGTCCGGAGTTCTATGATCGCACATACATTCTCAATCGGGGCAACCCGAATTCAAAACGTGAACTCGCCACTCAGAGCTTTCTGCAAATCCTCATGCAGCATGAGGACAACGAGTCGCATTGGATCGAGAATCCGCCGCCGGAAAGCAAGTCCTCCTATCGCCGCAAGTCGCTCGCCAATTGGATAACCGATACGAAGCATGGCGCCGGAAGCTTACTGGCGCGTGTGATTGTGAATCGCCTTTGGCAACATCACTTCGGTAGGGGCTTGGTGGCAACGGTCAACGATTTTGGCACGCAGGGGGCGTTGCCGAATCATCCGGAGTTGTTGGAATGGCTCGCGGGCGAGTTGGTTCGGAATAACTGGAGCCTGAAGCACGTTCACCGACTGATCATGACCAGCGAAACATTCCAGCAGGAATCCACGTTCTCGGCGGCCGCCGGAAAAATCGATCCTGACAACAAACTGCTTTGGCGTTACGCACCCCGTCGTTTGGAAGCCGAAGCCGTACGCGATTCGATCCTGGCCGTGTCAGGCCAATTGGATCGTGCGATGTTTGGCAGTGGCACGCTAGATCCCCGGCAGAAGCGGCGGAGCATCTATTTTACCGTGAAACGCAGTCTGCTGAATCCGATGCTCAATCTTTACGATGCACCGGAAACACTGACGAGTGCTGGCCGTCGAAACTCGACGACAACGGCGCCGCAAGCATTGTTGCTGATCAACAGCCCTTATATCCGCGAACTGGCCCAGGCATTCGCCGCCAGGATCTCACAGCAGCCAGAGGACGATCTTTCGACGATCGTTACCAACGCGTTTCGGTTGGCGCTGAACCGGGAGCCTTCCAAGAGTGAACTGCGAGCTGCAACACAGTTCATAAATGCACAACAGAAAGATTACGAGCAAAGTAACTCTTCCAAAGCGAAGTCCGCCGCACTGGCCGACTTCGCACAGGCGATGTTCTCACTTAACGGATTCATCTACGTAGATTGACACGGCAATTATGAACTCAAGCTCAAAACCTTCGCGACGTGACTTCATCGGCATTGGCGGCCATGGGCTGGGCGCCCTTGCGCTTAGTTCGCTTTGTACTCCTGGAATCGTGGAAGCCGCGTCCTCGATTCCGCGGATCACGCCGCGTGCCAAGTCGGTTATCTGGTTGGTGATGAACGGCGGCCAAAGCCACGTGGATACCTGGGATTACAAACCCCAGTTGGCCAAGTCAAACGGCAAGAAGCTGGAAGGGTTCGACAACGAAGTCGGTTTCTTTCCGGAGAAAGTCGGCCCGATCATGCAGTCTCCATTCAGCTTTAAGCAGTATGGCCAGTGTGGAAAATGGGTTTCCGACATCTTCCCGAATACTGCTCGGCACGTCGACGACATGGCGTTCGTGCATTCGTGCCGTGGCAAGTCCAATAACCATTCGCCTGCCTTGTTCACGTTGAATACAGGAGTCAGCCGCATGGGGTATCCCTGTGTCGGTTCATGGGTGACCTATGGGCTGGGAAGTGAGAACGACAACCTGCCGTCATTTGTCGTGATGACAGATCCTTTGGGCCGCGGGCTGCCCAAGGGGCAGGCACAAAACTGGGGCGCTGGCTTTCTTCCCGGCTCGTTTCAGGGAACAGCACTCAATAATAGCGGCCAGCCTATCAACGATCTGACTCGCAGCAAAAACATCTCTGATCGGCAACAGCGCCGGCAATTCGACTTCATCAATACGCTCAACCGGGAACATCATAAATCCCGTCAAGCAAACGCCGATCTGGAAGCCCGCATTCGTAGCTTTGAACTCGCTTATCGAATGCAGACAGCGGCTCCGGAAGTCTTCGATCTAAAACGCGAGTCGCCGTCGACGCACAGTATGTACGGACTTGACGATAAACGTTGTGCTCATTTCGGGCGGCAGTGTCTCACTGCCAGACGCATGGTTGAGAGTGGCGTTCGCTTCGTCCAACTGTACAGCGGGGGTACGGAGAATCAGAAGAGCTGGGACGGACATCGAGACATCGAAGGCAATCATCGAGGCTTCGCAGAGGAGACGGACCAACCGATTGCCGCGCTGCTAACGGATCTGAAGCAGCGCGGCCTGCTCGACGAAACGCTTGTCGTCTGCGGGGGTGAATTCGGCAGATTGCCGATCGCGCAGGTTGAGGTCAAGCCAGGACGTGACCACAATCCGAATGCCTTTACGACGTGGTTCGCCGGCGGCGGTATCAAAGGCGGCGTTAGTTATGGTGAAACCGATGACCTCGGGCTGAAAGCGGTGCTCAACAAGGTCTCGATCCATGACCTGCACGCAACCATTCTGCGGCAACTCGGCATTGACCATGAACGACTCACGTACAACATCAACGGACTCGATGTCAAACTCACGGGTGTCGAAGGGGCACGGGTGATTGACCAAATAATTTCGTAGATACTTAGTTGTATGATGTCATCGACATATTTTGAATCTGGACTATTCACTAACAAAATTTGATTACCAATGACAAAGTATCTCTTGCATTTGACTCTGGCCGTCGTCGTGACATCCAGCGCTGTCGCGCAAAACCCTCTGTCTGTCTCCAAGCCGGAAGCGGATAACTCCGTCGCAGCCGAGCTTGAATCGTTCGCGTTGATCGAGGGCTATCAAGCCAACCTGTATGCCGACGAGACAGATGGTGTGGCTAACCCGGTCTGCATGTCCTGGGATCCCGCCGGCAGGTTGTGGGTGCTGGTGACGGCGGCCTACCCGCAACTCAAGCCGACCGACAAACCCGGGGACAAACTGCTGATTCTCACCGACACCAATGCGGATGGTCGCGCCGACAAGACGACGGTCTTCGCCGACGGCTTGAACATGCCGACCGGCTTTGCGCTGGGGCACGGCGGAGCATACATCGGGCAAGGCAACGATTTGCTCCATCTGAAAGATACCGACGGCGACGACAAGGCCGACACGCGTCGTGTACTGTTAACTGGGTTCGGCACGGGCGATACCCATCAGAACATCAATTCGTTCACCTGGAGCCCCGGTGGTGAACTGCTGTTTTGCCAGGGATTGCATTCATTTTCACGCGTGGAAACCCCCTGGGGCATCAGCCGGTTGGACGAACACGGCTCGTGGCGATTGCGCCCTCGTCGACTGCAGCTTCACGGATTCCGCCGGACCAGTGGCGGTGGCAACCCATGGGGGATCGCGTTCGGCAACTGGGGCGAGCCGTTTGTTAAAAGTAATGGTACGGGAATCTCAGAACTACTGCCGAGCATGGTCAGCGTCGAAAGAACCGCCAGCTACTGGGGTGGTGAAATGAGCATCGGGGGGACGCGAATTAAGTCCATGATTATCGAGTTCGCCGAGTCGCCGCATCTGCCCGATGCTATTCAGGGCCAGATGCTAATCGCTGGATATTTCGCCCGCGACATCAACCGTTTTTCGTGGGCGCCACTGGGTGCCGGCCATCAGCTGAAACCCCAACCAAACCTGATGACGTCTTCGCACAACGCCTTTCGTCCAGTCGATATCCGCATCGGCCCGGAC
>CAUZAW010000324.1:0-3702 GCA_963577735.1 Phycisphaerae bacterium
GCCGCCAGCTCATTTTTGACCAGTCCGTGGGACAAGGCTGCCATCCTGACGATCGATGCCGCCGGCGAGTGGGACTGTACTTGGATGGGTCACGGTGACGGTCTGGACATGACCTGCCTTAAGAAAATGCAGTTTCCTAACTCGGTTGGCATCGTTTACGGCGCTGTTACCGAATATCTCGGTTACCGATTTGCTTCCGGCGAGGGCAAAGTGATGGGATTGGCGCCCTATGGCGATGTGCGGCGGTACATCGACAAGTTCAGAGATGTCATCAAGACAGGACCAAACGGCGAATATAAAGTCGATCTGTCCTACTTCGCCTACCAGTACAGGGGGCGCCCCAATTGGTTTAGCCGCAAGTTCTTCGATACGTTCGGCCCGGCGATCGAGCCGGATAGTGAGCCAACACAACACGCCATGGATGTGGCCGCGGCCCTGCAACTACGGACCGAAGAGATCGGTCTGCACATGGCCCGTTGGTTACGCAAAACCACCGGGCTCAACAAGGTGTGTCTGGCCGGCGGCGTTTGCCTTAACTCGGTGATGAACGGGCGTATTTTGCTAGAAGGCGTGTTCGACGAGGTCATGGTCCAACCGGCGGCCAATGATGCCGGCACCGCGCTGGGCGGCTGTTTCTGGCTGTGGAATCACGTGATGCGTCAGCCACGCACTTACGTGTTTGAGCATGCCTTCTTCGGCCCGCAATGGGACGGCCATGCATGCAAGGCCGCCATCGAAAGCAAGATTGGCCCGGACGACAACGTGGATATTAAAAAGAGCGAGGATGTTTCCGCCCTGGCAGCGACCATGCTGACGCAGGGCAAAATCATTGGCTGGTTCCAGGGCCGGATGGAAATGGGCCCACGCGCTCTGGGTAACCGTTCAATTCTCGCCGATCCGCGAGCGGCAGAAATGAAAGACCTGCTCAATGCCCGGGTCAAGTTCCGCGAGGGCTTTCGCCCCTTTGCCCCCAGTATTCTTGAGCAGCGTATGGGCCAATGGTTCAACAGTGACCATTGCTCGCCGTACATGATCCTGGTCTACGATGTGCTCGAAAACAAGCGTGAACTGGTCCCGGCCATCACGCACGTCGATGGAACCGGTCGCGTACAGAGCGTCAGTCGCAAGACCAACCCCAGGTACTACCGTTTGATAGAGGAATTTGAGCGATTGACCGGCGTTCCCGTAGTGCTGAATACCAGTTTTAACATTCGAGGCGAACCGATTGTTCACCACCCTGAGGAGGCGATCTCGTGCTTTCTCAAGACGGGCATGGACGCATTGTTTCTTGGTGATTACGTGTTAACGAAACGCTCATCTTCGGCTGCTCGACAGATGAGCGATGGTCAGGTAGTTGCAGCCCATGCCAGTGCTGCGGCCTTGGACAACGCGGAGGCATAATGGATTAGTCCTTGTCAGGTGGCTAGGATTATCGCCCAGTGAATTGGCCGTGGTGCAAACCCGGTCAGCCAGCGAGAAGGAAACAAGCATGTCAGACGTTCTGATTGTTAATCCCCCGTCGCCCGATGGACACATTTACATCCGTGACATGTGTCGATGGGGGCGTAAGAGCCGGGAGAAAATGATCTGGCCACAGTCGTCACTGGCCTACATCGCCGCCATGGTGCCCGATGATCTGTCCGTGCGCATTATCGATGCCATCGCCGAGGAAATGTCGCCCGACGAGTTCTTCGAACAGATTGACAGGGAAAAACCGCAGTTCTACGTTACTTACATCACCGGTACCACGTTTGAAATGGATGCCGCCGGTGTGCAGCGTGCCAAGCAGGCGGGCGCTGTTACCATCGCTGTAGGCACCCATGTTTCGGCCGTGCCGCAGAACACTATCGATTTAATACCGCAACTTGATTTTGTCATTCGCCACGAGCCGGAGATGACCTTCCGCGACATTCTCGACTGTGTGCGCAATGACGCGGATCCATCGCAGGTTCTCGGTCTGGCCATGCGTAAGGACGGCAAGTCGGTCGTGACGCCAGATCGCGAACTTTTAAAAAGCCTTGACGACCTGCCCATTCCCCGCCAGCACCTGTTGCCGTTGGACAAATACAAGATGCCGTTTCTCGGCAAGCGTTACGTGTGGGTGTTGACCAACCGTGGTTGCCCGTACTCCTGCACCTACTGCTTCGAGGGGGTTGTCTGGGGTAAGTCCGTACGCTTCCGCAGCGCTGAGTCGATCTACAAGGAACTCGAATACCTAGCTGAGCACGACGTGCACAACGTGCTGTTCTTGGCCGATCTTTTCACCCACAACCGCGAGGGCGTGATGCAGTTGTGCGACATAATCATCGAACGCGGGTTGAAGGTTCGCTGGACGTGCAACAGCCGGGTGGACACCATTGACGAGGAAATGGTCCGCAAGATGAAGCAGGCGGGTTGTTGGCTGATCGCCTTCGGCATTGAGTCCGGGTCGCAGGCGGTGCTGGACAATGTCAAGAAGGACGCCACCGTCGAGACCGCCGCCAAGACCATCAGGATGTGCAACAGCTTGGGCATCAAGACATGGGGTTACTTCATCATTGGTTTGCCCGGCGAAAACAAGCAGACGGTTCGCCAGACCATCGACTTTGCCAAGAGCATTCCGCTGGATATCGCCCTGTTTCATGTCGCCATGCCCTACGCCGGCACGGAGTTTTACTTCCAGTCCGTGGCCAACGGGTGGCTGAACACCACCGATTGGAAGCACTTTGACATGAACGATTCGGCTGTGTTGGGCTATGAGGATTTTAGTGCTGAAGAAATACTCAAGGCGACCAAGCAGGCTTTTAGAGAATTCTACTTCAGGCCTCGCCAGATGTGGCGCATGAGCAAGATGATGCTCAGCGCCGGCGACATGGGCATGATCTGGGATGTGTGCAAGAACTTCCTCGGATGGATTTATTCCACGAAGGAGGATCGCGTAGTGCCCAAGCAACTTCAAAATGCTCCGCAATTAAAGGAAAATGTGAATCCTGAAGATGCGCGTAACGCATTGCACTCGCTGCCGGTCATCGAATCGCCTCGAACCGATCCCCGGACCGCCAAGCCCCGTCATACCGGCGTCAAGCAGGCGGCGCAGGGCAAGTCTTCCGAATCGATCAGGGCCTAAACTAAACCTCTGGTTGAGTATTACCCCTTCAACGTCCGGCAAACGCGTTTGTCGGGCGTGTTTCATGGCAGGTCCGGTTACTTATCCACCGGGACAATGCCGTGGCTTTCTGGTTATTGACGTATAGGTGATATGTCGCGGACTGACCAGATCACATTCGCAGGACATTGCCGCCGGTGCCAGCGGTTAAACAAACCTGTTGGCGTGGCGTTATGATGGGGCTGATGGACCCGTCACGACGCGCCCTGGATTGGAAATTCGACCCGCTTGAGGCATTGGCCCGCTGGCCGGCTGACCGGCGGGTGGCATTGTTGCACTCGGGCCGGTTTGACGAACACTGGGCACGTTGGTCGATCCTCGCTGAACCTGCCGGCTGTTACCAGTTCGACGCTATCGGCTACGGCCAGAGTCAATGGCGAGGTGGTGAGGCACTAAAGCCCCAAGGAACGTGGCGGCACCGTCCATTCGCCGACCTTCGCCGCGTCATCCATTGTGACAAGACGGCCGCAGGCCTGTGGATCGGCTACCTGTCTTACGATCTGCGAGCCTGGATAGAAAAGTCATCGCCGTGCGTCGCGGACGATCGCCACTGGCCT
>CAUZAW010000325.1:0-3682 GCA_963577735.1 Phycisphaerae bacterium
TCCAAGCCGCTATAATGCCGCCTCTTAATCACGACCAAGAGGCCGACCGATGTACGCGATCATTGAAGACAGCGGAACACAAATCAAGGTCAGTGAAGGCGATGTGATCCGCATCGCCAAGAGACCATTGGCCGCCGACACGGCCACAATCACCTTTGATAAGGTCCTGATGGTCTCCAACAACGGCGATACGAAAATCGGCCAACCCATGGTCGAAGGGGCCAAGGTCACCGGCGATATCCTCGGCGAGCATCGAGCCGAAAAGGTCACCATCATCAAGTTCAAGCGGCGCAAGGACTACAAACGCAAGCGTGGGCATCGCCAGGATTATCTGAAAATTAAAGTCACCTCGATTCAAGGCTGACCGATAGGCTCATAACCTAAAGGCCATAGATTCAAATCTATCCCCCGCGACCAGTATTTTTAACGACTTAGCCGGTCCTCGGATCAGTTTTTTTTTGCTCGTTGACAAATAAGTAGTGGGCATCAAATCGGGCAGAGCGGTAAAACCGAAAGCGATCCAATAGAGTCAATCATTCTTAAAATCGGTACGCAGAAGCAACTATTCATTGACAACCACATAGTCACCGATGCGTGGACGGCCCCTCGCAAGCTTCATCAGCCGATCAAGCATCTCAGCAATCCGTTGCTCACACGAGACAAGGAATGGGAAGGCCCCATGTTGTGCCTATATGGTGCGGTCTGCCCGCGGCCGGGCGGCGGCTACCGCATGTGGTATAACACCCTTGCACGTGACAAAGGACGCCACAACGATGATGAAGCACGAATACACTACCGCATCTGTTACGCCGAAAGCGATGACGGTGTCGAATGGGTTAAGCCCAACATCGGCGTCTACGAATGGCGGGGCTCGAAACAGAACAACATCGTCATCGGCGAGGAAATGGTCAACGACCGTGGTGAATGGTTGACCGACGGAAAAGGCGCTCAGAGCTTCAGCTTGCTGCTCGAGCCCGGACCGGCTGCGGACGACGGACTGCTGCACGGATTCTCACTGTTGAAACCGCCCGACATCGAGGAGAGCGAGCCGCCGTTGGGCAAGGGTGGCATCTGCCACATCTTCAGTGAAGATGGTCTGAAGTGGTATCGATCGCCCAAGCGGTTCCTGCTGATCACTGGGCACTCCGATACGCCCAACAACGTCCATTGGAATGAAGAGGAGCAGAAATACTTCTGCGTGATGCGGCCAAACGTCTGTGCCAACATCAAGCGGCGTATCGCCATAAGCGTTTCCACGGACCTGGAGCAATGGACACAGCAGGAAGTGTGTCTGTTTCCCGACGAAGCGGACCCGCCCACCGTTGAGAACCTGTACGGCATGGGTGTATTTCCCTACGAAGGCATGTGGCTAGGCACGCTAGAACTTTACGACGACCATGACGGCACCATCGCCGTCCAGTTGACCCACAGCCGCGACGGCATTCACTGGCAACGCCCGCCGATGCGCGACGCGTTGATCCCCTGGGGACCGGACGGCGCGTTCGACCACAGCATGATCCACACATCAGTGCGGCCGTTCGTCAAAGACGAAAAAATTCATCTGTACTATGACGGCACCGCCGAGCACCATGGCGCTGGCAAGCAGCAAAGTGGAGGCATCGGCCTGGCGACCTGGCGGCTGGATGGGTTTGTGTCGCGCAGCGCACACAAGGAAGGTTTTATTTTAACCCGTCCCTTTGTGTGTGAGGGCGAACACCTATTCGTCAACGCTCACGTCAAGCCATCCGGGCAATTGCTGACTAAAGTGTTAAAAGTTGACACGGCGTCCGATGACCAAATGCGATCCACCAAGATCCCCGAGGGCTACGACGAGGACAACTGCGCCCCGTTTGTCTCCGATTCTGTAGACGCCGAAATCGTATGGGCCAACGGCAGGAATCTGGCGCCGTTCAAAGGCAAGGTGATTCGCCTCAAGTTCCACCTCATTCACACGGACCTGTTCGCATTCCGGATCAGTGATTAGATGCGTCTGGCAAACGGACAATACTAGCTGGTACGTTCACCACCGCCATGGCCGTCTCTTTCCTAGAGCCGATTTGCTTTGCTTGGGGTGCAAACGCACGAGTGGCCAGAACTTTGATGGCTTGGGTAACCAATGAATTTGGTTATGCTCCGGTGGAGTGGTGATTTGAGCAGATTCCTAGACTTGGCTGGCGCCGGCCTGATTTATATTTCGGATTGAAAGTCGGACCCTCCGGTTCTAACTTATGCCGTTGGAACAACGATCTTGTTTAGCGCCAAGGGTCAAGTGGAATTGAGCGATATCGAACTGGTCGTTCAATACGAAACTTTATACGAATCTACCGCCGAGAAATGCGCACTGTTGTGTCAGTCTCGACAGGCATCTCAACTGTCTCCGGCAGCGCATCGAGCGCGAAATAATCGTGATCAATCCGATCTTTAAAAATCTTAACGATACGCAACCCTGAAGGATCATCACCCAGTCGGTTTCAAGGTCCACCTTGCCTGGTGAAGCAGTTCTTGCACTGCACATAACTGGCAATACTTGCCCGCTTGGCCACTGACAATCTTTGGGGCCCAGAAATCGCACAATGGCATGCGTTGCAAAAATAAACGGAGAGGGTGGGATTCGAACCCACGGTGACGCAAAACGCCACACTGGTTTTCGAGACCAGCACCTTAAACCGCTCGGACACCTCTCCTGCCATTCAATTGTCGATCATATCGTCGTGACCAGCAGTTATACGTCAATTATCAAATAGGCATTCAAGTCACACTAACCGCTTGATAATTACAGCCGTCAGGTCGTCAAGTTGCGGAGCACCACCTGCGAACCTACGTGTCTCCTGTACCAGTCGATCAACGATGGTGTCGGCCGGCACATTGTAACATTGGCTGATCACCTCCCCGATGCGCTCGCGGCCAAACTGCTGCTCGGCCATATCCTGGTACTCATAAAATCCGTCGGTCAACAGCACCAGCAAATCACCCGGCGCCATGACGATCGGATCAGGCCGATCCATCGGCGGCGCATCCATAATCCCCATCGGCACCGTAGACGCGTTAAGCCACTGGCACCTGCCACTCTGGGCGTGAAAATGAAGCAATGGCCCCTGACCGGGCGCGTGGTATTGCACACTGTGCCGACTGGGGTCCAGCACCCCGAGAAATGCCGTGATGAAACGGTTCGACGCCAGATCGGCAGTCAGTTGTGAATTGATGTGCGCAAACAGTGTGTCCAAGTCATCCGAATAGCGCAACGCAATCCGCAACATTGCCCGCGCCTGGGTGACGCTCAGCGCCGGGCCGATTCCATGACCTGTGGCGTCGGCCAAAAAAATAACCAGCGGCGCAGCGGTGGCATCGTCACCATTGGCCCCCCCGCCCAACCGCACCACGTCATAAATATCGCCACCGGTTTGATCCGCCGGTTCACTGAAATGTGCCAGTTCATACCCGGGGCAGGGGGGCAAATGAGTCGGCAATACATTTAGTTGAATCTGGCGAGCAATATCCAGGTCGGCCTCCAGTTTCATCTTGGCCAGCCGATCCTCGATCAACCGGGCACGCTGGATCGCCACCGCCGCCTGCCCGGCCAACGCCTCGGCGATTCGTTCATCCACCGAATCGAATTGCGGTTTCTTTGGATTCAACAGCTGCATCACGCCCACCAGTTGGTCCTCCAACCCAATCAATGGAA
>CAUZAW010000326.1:0-3678 GCA_963577735.1 Phycisphaerae bacterium
ACGGGATTTCCCCCTACAACTACCAGCGGACTTTCGAGAGACGAGCCTCGGCACATCGATCGTCGTCCAACGCAGCCTATCTCTGGCCGGCAGCATTGGGATGGCTACGGGAACTGGCTGACCGCGACGAGGTGTTGCGGCGAGACCGTCACTACCTGTTCTATTCGATCTACAAGAAGCCACGTAAATCACCGACCGGGTTCTCCAACGACGACAACATCTATCTGGACCGCGCTGCTGAGGTGCTGGCAGGCCAACGTCGCTTTCGGATGGGAGAGGACTTTGGTGACAGCATGCTGCGGGTGACGATGCAGTTCAAGGCGGTTGGCCTGCCCCCCGACGACTCGCTGAAGATTCGCATTAATGGTGTAGATGTCCCGCTGGACTACATCACACGCGTGCAGGACAAGGACGGCCAGAACGTCTACGAGGGGGATGTGCTTGGCCCCTTCGACCTGTACCTGGTCGACATGAACTGGGAGACCACGGGGCGCGAGCAACCGCTCGTGTTTGGTGACAACACGCTTTCGGTAGAGTGGATTCCGGCCGAGGTCGCGGCCGCAGCTGGCGACGAGGGGGGAGCCGAAAAGCCGTCGACAGATCCCGGGACTCTAAAAGTGAGCATTGAGGAGCTGGAGTGCTATGTGTATGTGCGCCAGTAAGCTCCTGTCCGTGGCGAAGAACACTGAATCGTGAGACTCTTGGGGGACATTCTGCTTTATCACTGGTCACGATGAGTGGTTGGTGTGAACGAAAACAGTTTTGACTGGTCCAGATAGAATTGAAGCCGAATGGGGCGTCCTTTCAATTGCCTGCAGTTTTGTTTTTCTTTCCAGTGCAGCGTGTGTCGCAGCTGGTCGCCGCGTAGTGCTTGGCAGTCGGCGGCGGAGAATCCATCGATTGGTTTTCCGTTGGCATCCAGTATCTCAACACGCACCGAGCCGTTGCTGGCATCGGCGTTAATCTGGATGTCGTCGCCCAGGAAAACGAATGGTCGCGTTGTCAGCGTTCCTGCCTTTTGATCCGATACGGGTTGCACCGAGACGAAGCCGTCGAGTCTCAAAGTAGCGAGTCCAATGCCGCTTTTGGGTGGGCGGTCGTCTCCGTGGTAGTTCGACCAGTGGCGGCTGCCGAGGCCGGTGTAGTAAACCCAGATCTTGTCGTCATACACGACCGGAGCGTGGTACGAATAGATCTGGCCCCAGTCCCACTCCTTTTTGTGCTCACCGTATTGCAGGAACACCTGGTCCTTGGCGATCGTTTCCCAGTCCAGGTCTTTGTTGAGATCGGCATGAGGGATCACGCCGGATGGGCCGACACGGTTCCACGTGATTCCATTGCGGCTGAATGCCAACTGCACGTTGACCTTGTCCTGCCAGAGTTTGTCGTTTGGAATCGGGCCCAGTGTCTCCCAGTGGTACGTGTTGATCAGGCCGATGAAACAGCCCGCGTATGGCATGACCTTCATGCCGTAGGGCATGCTGCGAAACGGCTCGTCGATCTTGTATTTGCCAGGCTGGAACACCGCTACCTTGGGCGACCAATGGATGAAATCGCGACTCTCGATCCGTGCGATCCCGCGAATATTGGGCGGACCTGTGCGGACGTACGCCACGTAGCTCTGGCGCGCGGCGTCCCAAAGCGGCACGTTTTGTGTATCTCCAAACGGGATTAACGGATTCTCAGGTTCGGCTTTCCAAACGATGCCATCCGGCGAGTAGGCAGCACACGTTTGGTAATTTGCTGACTTCTTATCCGGGTTGTCGGTATAGATCATCTTGTAACGGCGTGCTGAATCTTTCTCGACCGGATCTTTCAAGATTCCCTGGCCGCTAAAACTATTTGTGCCAGGCGGCGGGAGCACACGATTCGTGTTTTCTGCCCGATTGATGATTGGCTTTCGCCACTCAACACCGTCGGTCGAAGTCAGATAGCCGTAGAGACCGGTCGTGGCGGCAAGTTCATCACCTTGATGCTTCCAGAGGTGGATCCAGATTTTGAACAGTTTGTCCTGCGAGTCGTATATCGCCGACCCGTTTGCATAAAAGCTGTTCTTTTCCCATGGCAAATCGGGAACCGCTAGAGGGTTTTTCGGATGTTTGACCGGACGGTTGAGGACCTTCGTGACGCCGTCCATTTCATCGATGATGTAGTCGTCGATGAAAAGTTGTTTTCCGTTGAGAAGTACAATGTCATCGTTCGAACGCCGAGTCGATTCCGATGCGAACGCCGCGCTGGCGACTGCAATCAGAACAAGAAACGCGACGATGGTGTGCTTGTATTTGTATGCCACAGTCATGGCGTTAATGTAACATAGGACGAAATGAGCTTGAGAGGCGACAGGGAATTCTACCGATAATGATTCGTTCAATTCGAAAAAGTCCGCAACTCTTCCTTTGGTTGGTCGTACTTCAAATCACTTGCATCTCCCCCGTGCAGGCGAAGGTGTTGTTTCATGCCCGCTTCGACGCTGCGACCGCGGACGCGGAATATGCACTCGGCAAGAATGACGCACGTCCGGCTATTGTAAACGCGTACAAGGTGGCAGGCACGTCCGATGCTGGCCACTGGGGCCGCGCGTTGGACGTCACTCGCAGTGGAGAGAATTGCACTTTCGACGCGGCAAAGAATTTCAATCCGAAGCGAGGCACGGTGCAGATGTGGTTCCGCATCAAGGAGGACAAAGAGGGCATGTATCACCCGTTATTTGGTTGGTACCGTCCGCCGTTTGAACCGGGTGCCAAGAAACGACAGTCGGTGATGGAAGTTTACTTGCAGAACTCCGTCATAACATTGGGACAGTACACGCCAAAGTACAAAGGCACGTCCAAAGCCGCGAAAGTCGAAGTCGGCCGATGGCATCACCTGGAGATCAATTGGGATTGTGAGCAAGGCGACGGGCAAAGTGTCTACAACATCTTTCTCGATGGTAAACGCGTCATTCGAATCGTCAGCGGCGGAGCGCTCGAAGATGGAACTGGTGCGAAAATACACCTGGGCATCTGGGACTATGCCTTGGGACACTTTCTTCGCGGCCAGATCGATGAACTTCGCATCACCGACCAGGTTGAGCACTCCACGGATTTTGAGCCGCCGAACAATCCGTATGCGACGCCGGCGACAATCGAATACGCCAAAGAAACTCATCGGATCACCATCGGGCGGCTGAAGCAATTTAATGGAGAGATTAAATCGTTGATGGAATTCGCCGGATCGGATGGTGACGGAGCAGCGGCAGGTGTCATTCGGGCGAGTCAAGCAACGGGACAAAACGTCGAACGCAAGCTCGTATCGCTAGGGTTATCGCTCAAGGCGGACGATCCAGATGTGAAAGCTCTTTGCGCAGCGGTCGATGATGCCGCTGATCAACTGAGCACGGCTCGTTTACCGATTTACAGAATCTCCGCCGAAGCCGCGGCGATCGCTGCCAAAGAAGACCGGCGGTCTCTGCTGTTCAAAGACATCGACGACGAACTTGTGGGAGATGCTGTCATTCTGAACGGCAGGCAACTGTTCATCGATGATTACATGATTGAAGAAATCAGCGGTGCCCGAAGAGTGTTGGACCCATCTCTCAAGGCCGTTGAAAACCCGCTTGCCGAGCCAAAGCTGGACCGTGGCTCCGTGCTGTTTGATCGCAAGGAAAAACTCTTCAGGATGTGGTGCGTCGTCGATACG
>CAUZAW010000327.1:0-3673 GCA_963577735.1 Phycisphaerae bacterium
AGAGTCAATCGACAGCGGCATCTCGGTCATCACCTGCACCGTGCGCACGAGCCATTTTATCGCCTTCTGCTGCTCGGCATGCTTGACCGATATTTCGTCCGTGTTGACATCGAGAAAATCAACGCCGGCATCGACCTGTCGTTGCACCACGTAACGAAGGTAGTCCATCGCAATCTGCACGTCGGCGCCCTGATCTGCCATCGCTATGTTGACGGCGATCTGCACGTGTTTGACACGACCGGCCTTGAAGTCGTTAGTTTTTTTAAATCTGTCGGGTATCACCAGGTAGCGCTGCTGCCCGTCATCACCGGAAAACAAAATTGCGTCCTGGCCATCCGGTGTCACCCCGACGCGACTGCCCTTGCGCAGGAACACGCGTGTGCAGTGCATGTTCTCCCCAACAACAGTAAATTGCTTGTCCAGCCCTTCAACTTTCATAGGCTCTGATCTCCTTTACCCGACTCCCGTTGACCACCATTTTCCTTGGCGTGGTGATCGCGTTCGAGAAACGTATTGGCCCAGGCACTGGTGCCTTTGAGTGCGGCATTTTTGATAACCACAGGTCCATTGAGCATCTGCTGCTCATGCCCGTAGGCCTTGAGTCGATCATAGGCCAGTGCCCAGATGCAAGTCTTTTCCCCAACTTCACATTTGCCGTCTCTTGTGCCGCCGCACGGGCCATTACGCTGGTTCTTGGCACATTGTGATTCTGGACAAAGAAAGGCGATATCCGGCAAAGAACAGTCGCCGCAATCACAGCAGTTGAAGCCAAGCACTTTCAGGGCCAATTCTGAACGGTGCGAAGCCTTCTTAATCGAGGGTCGGGTGTTTTCAAGTTTGGAATAGACCCGTTGGCCGACCTTGAAGCCCGGGCTGTTTTTCTCGAAAACCTTTTCGTGCACCAAGCGGTTCATCTTGTAAGCCAACGGAACTTGTCGGCGAAGCTGACGCAGTGATTGCGGTGTTTTGCTGGCCAAATAGTCAGCATTGAGTTGGTCGGTTGAAAGACCGGTGCCGAGATCCTGCTTGAACAGAAAGAACTCGCCTTTGCGGCTGAATTGAATATCACGGGCAAATGTTTTCCAGTCTTCCTCGCCAAAAGAATCAGCTGTGTCGATAATGTGCCGGTAGTCATCGTAACACAGGTGACCGCCTAGGTAGACGCCGCGGTAACCCAACCCCTTGGCCACTGCGACCTGACGAGCGGCCAGATCCAGGAAGAACGCCTTGCCCTTGTCCGGCGAACGGGCATGACGGTTGCAAAGCTCCATCAGCTCATCCGTTACAGTGCAACCGGGGATGTTGCCAGCATTAAAAAATTTTGCCACGGTGGAGCTAAGTACGAACACATTGGCCAAGACGGGCACATCGAGATTATTCAAGCGCATATAACGAATCAGTTCATCCTGCTTGCGGCTGTCGTAGCCGAGCTGGTTGATGACGAACTGAGCCCCTGTTTCAATTTTTTTAGACAACTTGAACAGCTGAGGCATCACCTCACGCTCGTGCAGCTTGAAATTATTGACAACGGTACCGAGAAAAAAGTCGGTGCGATTCAATTTGACGGGCTGGCCACCGCTGCCGCGGGTCACCAACTCGAGGCCTTGGTTCATGTCGGCATACATCTTCAGTAAGGCAACAGAGTCAATGTCAAACACGCCACTGGCCTGCCCTTCATAACCGCTACTGGGACAATCGCCGGAAAGGGCCAACACGTTTTTAAAACCGCTACTAGCCAATTCCCAACCGCGGCTCTGCAGGGCGTTGCGGTTCCAGTCTTTGCAGGAAAGGTGAATGATGACCTCTTGGCCACGGGCAATCAGGTCGGTGCCTAGGACATCGGCACCAAGCATGGCGTTACCACCGGGATTGTCGGTGATGCTCAGTACATGGATACGGGGATACTCAGCCAACTTGCGTGCCAGTTCTAGCACGCGGTGACCTCCGCGCTCGGTGATGACGCCTCGCGAAGTCACTAGTTCCACGCAAATGACGAACGTGTCCGACTCTTGAAGCAACTGGCGAAACATCGGCTTTTGCCAGGAATACATGCCCGACAACTTCTTTGATGCTGAACTTGGCTTGCCCATCATTTGGGTTCCTGATGCCGCGGTTGCGACGGGAAATGCATCGGCTTGAACTGGCAACCTTCCACGAAAACCTCGAAAAAATCTGCCGTCGTTTCCAGTTCGACGTGTTCAATTTTCCTGACCAATCTTTCAATGGATTGACGCGCATGCTTGGACAGCAGCATTTGCAGCGCCCCCTGTGCCGCAGCATTACCGATCTTGACAATGCGATCGGGGCTCACCGGCGCGATAAATCCAATTTCCACGGCCCTGACCGAATCCACGTAGTTGGCAAACCCGCCAGCCAGATAAAGCTTGGCGACCTGATCGGGCCTGATACCGAATTTGCGCATCAGAATGATCTGGCCACAGTAATTAGCCGCCTTGGCCTGCGCCAGTTCACTGGCATCGTTTCGAGAAAAGGTAATACCGTGCTCGGGAATAATATCGAAATGCTTGGCCTTGTCGGCAAATACCCCTTTGGGCGTCATCAAGTCATGACGACGCAGTTCAGCGAGCAGATCAATCAACCCAGAGCCGCAAATACCGCGAGGCTCGGTTTGGCCAATGGTTTGACAGATGAACCTGCCGTCCCTGTATCGCACTGATTCGATTGCTCCGTCACAACCGGGCATGCCGAAACGGACCAACCCGCCCTCAAACGCCGGACCGGCTGGGCAGGATGCGGCGATCAACCGGTCTTTGTGACCGATGACAACTTCTGAATTGGTCCCCACGTCCACAAACATGACCACTTCGGTTTGCCGGGCCATGTCCATGGCCAGCAACCCGGCCGCAACATCGCCGCCCACGTGACTGGCAATAATAGGTGCGCCAAACACCTGGGCTCGGCGATTAGCCCATAGCCGTAAGCCGCGCGCCGGTTCGGTCAGCGACGTGGTGTTCCGTTGGCCGGACAAGTATTGCTCCTCGACCTGTGATTTGTACGGCATCTGTCCTATCGACTGCACGTCGTGATTGAAAAACATCTCCCGCATGGTGGAATTGCCCACGACGACAAATTCATAAATCTCGTGGCGACTGATACTCAGCTTGTCGCACATCTGACGAATTTCACCGTTGAGCGTGTTAATCAGCACCTTGTGCAGTTCCCCTTGGAACTCGCCGGCGTCGTAGCTAATCCGGCGCATCACATCACTTCCCCCGAAACGCTGTGGATTTTCAAAAGAACTGAGATATGCCGATTGGCCGGTTTCCAAATCAACCAGTTCAGCGACAATGGTCGTGGTCCCCACATCAACTGCCATGCCGTAAATATGCCCACGGTAGGTATCAATCTGATCATCGTGGTAGTAAACATCATCACCGCGGCGGGTCACCACCGGGTCTAACTCGATGACACCGTGGTCCTGTGCGGTCAGTATTTTCGGCGTCCGTAGCAGCAGCGAGAATTCGACATCCACATCGGATTTTTCTACACAGGCCTGACAGGCCAGCCGGTACTGGCCATGTAAAAAATTTTCAACCTCCGACGGCGGTGACAATGCCTCCATGCCGCGCTTGATCTCGACGACGCATTCATGGCAATGCCCGCTGCGGCCACACGATGACGGCACGCGCACGCGCAAATCATCGGCGTGATC
>CAUZAW010000328.1:0-3667 GCA_963577735.1 Phycisphaerae bacterium
ATTACACGTCGGATGAAGCCGACCACAACTAGACATAACGAAGGTGCTACGATTGTACTAACAGAAATCGTTGCACACATTAATCGCGCCAGTCAATCGCGGGATTAAAACAAATCCCGAAACTGCCGCCGATCGCGCCGTGGCACGGCCCTGGCCAGCCAGAGTTCATGTTGCGTCGAAAAGGGCTTAAGACTCAGTGATGGATCCCAAACCTTTCATAAAAAATACTTTGTGACGATCCATGCTTTAATGACCATGGGCGACCGACCCTGCCCTCGGTTTCAAGCATGGTAAGCGCGACGGTCGCTGACTGGTCTTGTCTCGCAAATTTTCTGGTCACTTGATAGCGATATTGGCGATCAAGGGGACAGAATATGTCTCGAAGACACGGAACGGAATTTTGCCGGGAGGCCGTTCGCCTGGCATTAACAAGTGGACTTTCGCGAAAGCAGATCGCTGCTGATTTGGGCATTGGATTTTGAACACTGAACAAATGGGTTCAACAAGCTCGTGATGATGACCTGATGTCTGGTCCGCATGGAGATCAGGCAAAGGAAATTACCCGCCTTCGCAAGGAGAACCGTATTCTGCGTGAGGAGGAGGGAAATCCTAAAAAAAGCAACGGTCTTCTTTGCGTATCTAACCAGCCCCGGAAACCATCGTGCCGATGGCAACCAGGCCGGCCATGCATTAATATTTAAACTGGACCACTCAATGGGGGCCTACCACGGCAGCAGAACACCGATGGAGAGGCTATGACAGCCGGCATGCAGATTACGGGAGACTCTATTATCGGCCGGGCCGAACTATTGGCGCGAGTAGCGTCATTGACCCCGCTTATCGAGGAAACCGCCGCACGTTCAGAAGCCCTGGGCACGCTGGTGCCAGAGGTAGTAGTCGCGTTGCACCAAGCCAAACTGTTCGGCCTGTGGAGCGCACGCGAAGTCGGCGGTTACGACATCGATTTAGCTGATCAACTAGAAATTTTAATGGTCGTGGCCCAGGCCGACATGTCGACCTGCTGGAGCCTGATGATAGGCGCCTCCAGCAGTGCTGCGATGGCTGCTCGCCTACCCGACGAAGGCATTTCACAATTGTTTGGAGACGGACCCTGGCCGACAGCGGCTTCTTCGCTGAACCCGAGCGGCCGGGCCCAGCGCACCACAGGCGGCTACCGGGTGAGTGGACGCTGGGGCTTCGGCAGCGGCATCCAACATGCCAACGGAGCCATGGCCAACTGCCTGGTTGAGGACGCCAATGTCGGGGACGGGCCGCAGCAGATTGCCGCCTTCGTGCCGCTCGACAAGGTCCAGATCCTGAATGACTGGAAGGTGAGCGGGCTGCGCGGCAGCGGCAGCAATTCCTATATCGTCGACGACGCCTTCGTGCCCGATTGCTTCATCGCCGTTATCCGGCCACTTACTGTGTACAGGGGTGGTGGCAGGGCCGCAGTCCTGCATCTGAGACTGCCGATCGAGCATGCTGCGGTAGCCTTAGGCGGCACCCGCCGGGCGCTCGACGAAGTAACCCTGCAGGCCATCGGCAAGCGACGGTTAACAGAGACCCGCACGGTTGCTGATAGCCAGTTGTTTCAGGTCGAACTGGGCCGGATGGAGTCGCAGTACGCCGGTTTAATTGCCGGTACGCGTGCAGCGGCTGCAGCATTCGACGCCGCATTGCCCGGTCCCGAGGCAAGGCTGGCCGATGCGGCGGCGAGTATGCGGGCTTTCAGCACTCACGTCACCGAAGCCTGCCAGGCGATCGTGAACCGTTGCCTACGCCAAGCCGGCGCGGGAGCCATCATGCCCGGCAACCCCCTGGAGCGTTTGCAGCGGGACATGACGGTGGCCGCACAGCATTATATGATTGGCGACAGCGCGTACGAGGCACTAGGCCGCTTGCGGTTGGTCATCGCGCCGTGATATCGAGGTGAATAACTCTGCCGGGAAGAAGGGGACGCATGTAATGGGTTTGAAACTTTCGCACGCCTTCATCAATGTGTGCGACGTCAACAAGGTCGCGCCATTCTACACCGATGTCCTGGGCTTTCGGGTCACTGACAGGGGCCACATCAACGGCGATATTGAGGCTGTGTTTTTGAGCCAGGATCCCGACAACCACCATCAGATCGCCCTGGCGGGCACGTTGAAGGACAACGATGGTGGGCGCAATTTGGGTCATGTCGCCTTTCGCATGGAGTCGCTGGATGCGCTACGAGCGCTAAAGAAGCGCCTGGCGTCAGAGGGCATAGCGATCGGCCGAGAGCTTTCACATGGTAATGCTTGGTCTCTTTACTTTACCGATCCCGAAGGCAATGGCGTCGAGTGTTTCGTCGACACCCCCTTTCACGTCAGCCAGCCGCAGGGAAAGCCGACGGACATCGATCTTGATAACGAGGCGCTGATGGACAGAACCAGGGAGGATTTTTCGCAAGAGCCCGATTTTGGCCCCTTTGCCGACTGGCAGGAGGCGATGCGTCGCAAGCTAGCCGACTAGCGTGCGCGTTCTTCGTGTAACGGCTCGGTAATATCAGACTAACTCAGCTTGAGGCGGGCGGGGGAGTTTCGTAGTTTGCTGCGATGCAAAATCCCTTCCGGAATTTCAACAGTTCACCGGAGGCAATTCGCCTCCCAGTCATGATTTACATCTGCTATCCACTTTCGTTGCGGCAGGTCGAGGATCTCTTGTTCGAGCGTGGCATCTATATCTGTCACGAAACTGTGGGTTTCTGACGGAACCGGTTCGGACCGATGTTCGTCACGGAAATTCGAAAGCGTCGTGTCCAAAATCATTTGTATTCCCGCTGGCGCTGGCATCTGGACGAGGTGTTTGTGCTCATAAACGGGGAGACACATTATCTCTGGCGCGCCGTTGAGCACGAAGGTGACGTGCTCGAGGTTTTCGCGACGAAACGGCGGGATCGCTGGGCTGCATTGAAGTTCCTGAAGCGCGCGATGAAACGTTACGGTCGGCCAAAGATGATGGTGACGGACCGTCTTCTCTCATACGGTGCGGCGACGAAAGTTATTGGGAATTTTATTGTTTTAAGCGGGCTTTAGAAGGACATCAGACAAAGAAAACCCCCAAGAAACGATTAAGTTTAATGGGTTATTGGCTGGTTGCCGGGGCACGTAGCCACCCATCACCGAACTCGAACGAAATGGCGAAAAAATAGGGCATAACGGCAAATCGCGGGCGGACAATCTCCTTAATGTTCTGCGTCACGCGCAAGCGGAATTTATACAACCAGTTGTCCTTCAGGTGAACTATTGAAATATTTGAAGGAATTTTGCATCTGCCGGAGCTAAGGGACGGCCGTGCGCGGCTCAAGCCATTTTGCTCTGATAGTGCTGCGTTGAGTTGTATGGACGGCCCTCGCCCGCCAGAAGGGCTTTAGGCCCTCTTAGCTTCCTTCCTTGGCCGATGCCGCCACCCTAACCCGGCCTTTGACACGGCGGCAGACAATCTCATCATTATCTTGGGGGCCTGATCGCGATTGGTCAACAGCTGCGGAAGGAAACCAATTGCAACGGCGTTGAAAATCGGGGATGGTGGCCGTGAGTAAAATGGCTGTCTGGGAAATACCGGATTGACCGATACGGGGTCGCTGATCGGGCGTAACCTCGGCCCACAATCGATCACAGCTTAACACGATTTTGGCGACCTA
>CAUZAW010000329.1:0-3667 GCA_963577735.1 Phycisphaerae bacterium
CTCATTTCAGCTGTCATTCCGGGCATCATTCCCCGCATTCCGCCGCCGCGAATCATCTCCGGCTTAGGAGTGGTCGAGAGCACCCTCAACATTTCAGCAACAGAAGCCTCGGTTCCCTCTATGTCGACGTACGCCAGCATAAACTCATGTGGATAGCGTCCCTGGTGTTCAGTTATCAGGTAGCGAATGTCGGGCAGGGCATTTTTGTCCTTCCAGGTTCGGAGAATGATTAGTCCCGGTCGGGGTGTGTCGGTCGTGATCATGTGCATGACCAGTGGGCGAATTTCGCGCCTATTTAATTGTGCCAGTTTCTGGGCATGCTTAATGTAAGTGGCGCGAGATGCTTTAAAACCCCTACCGTCTTTCTCCAGAAAAGTACGTTGATCATCTGATAAACCGTAATTATCAGGGTCAATTCGGGCCAGTGCAAAGTATGCCACCTTCACTGTATTCCAGTTAAAATCACCGGTTAATTCCAGCAGAGGCCCAACGGCTACGGAATCGCCGATTTTTCCCAGATGTTCGATAGTTTGCCATAATTTTGATTCGTCAATTGCCAATTCCAGTTGCGGTATCAGCAACATGGCAGCTTCACTTCGGCGCTGAACTGCTACCAGAATATCCGCCCGGTCGCGTATGTCGGCCATGCGATCCGGGTTTGACAGTATCTCTTCCAAAAGCTTAGCGACCTCCTCTTCGCCTGAAAAACGACGCAAGCACAGGGTGGTCTCATCACAAATGGGATGATCGGAATCACCAGCGATCCGAAGCAGATCCGCTTTCCAGGTGGGATTTTCTGCCTCATTAAGTATTTTGAGGCAACCTAAAGCCGCGCGTTTTTCAGAATGATCCAGCCCCTGAACCAGATAGGGAATGATTTGGTCTCACCGCTCTTTCAACCAATGGTGTGGTTGATCTTGATAGTCCAGAGTATCGTCCCGCAGTCCCAATACATTGATTTTCGCACGAATAGTCGTTGGGTCGGTCGAATAGGTCTCGGCAAAGCCGACGCTTCCAGAAATGACCGAGCAAAGTAGATATGAAAAGAAATTCAGCCAGCGCATAGAAAATCTCCAATCCCGCCCCTATCAATGGCGAACAAGTAGTCGCTCTATATGTATTTTACACTTGAAATATTGAAGAACAAAGATGAATCAAAGTGAGCGAAAGGATTTTACAAGGTTCTTACAATTCACTCAATGAAAATGAGCGAGATCTGACCGTGCGCCATAAAAACGCAAAGGCACAAAGAACGCAATGATTTCCCTTTGGCTCTTTGTTGCTCTGTTACTTCGCGCTTACTTCCAAGTGTCAACGAGTCCGACGTTGTTGCGACTGGTGATCGTGATGTTGAAAATATCACCGTTGTCTTGGCGCAGGAAAAGGTGAGTCTCGCCAAACTCGGGATGTTCATAGGTCAAGCCTTCTTTGCGGCTCAGGTGGGAGGCGGTCCGGGGATGGGTTTCGAGCTGATAGATGCCCTGATTAAGCGACATGCGGGCGACACCTATCAGGGACTGGGTCTGTTGATCTTCGAGATAGGGTTTCGAGCTGTCGATCATGGCGGCCTGGCCGTGCTTCAGGATGGCCAGACTTTTTTGCATATCATTTTCGTACGGTTCGTTCAAGACCGCTTCGGGTACCCGAAGTTGCAATGAAATGAGAAGCGATTCCTTATACATTAAGGGCATTTGCGCCTCACTGCGCACTTGCACATAAGATCTTTGAGAAGCCAGCGAATCATTTTGGCCAAATCTCACGATGCCCAGTTCGCTGTTCGCTTTTGTCAAGTTCGTCTTGGAGACCGACGCCTCGGTTTGCATCAAGCCTTCCTCGCCCAGCAGGTTAAGTACCTGCGTAGAGTCGGACTGGCCTACTTGAATCTTTGCGAATTGCGATTCAAGCGGTAGCGGTTTATAACCACCGCAACCGGCGATTGCAAGGCTGACGAATACCACCATTGTGAACGGGATGACAGATCGGACTTCGAGTTTCACTGCGAGCTCCTTAATATTGAAAATTATGTAACAGGTTACTATTTAATGGCTTATTGCTGATCTGTCAAGTGGCTATTTCATACACGATCAGGGCAAGCCTCGAGTTTCAAGACGGCCTGGACTTCGCTGTCAAATTGCTCGGCCTGTTGCTGGACAAGCTGAATAAAGCCACTGTCTTCCAGCGACCCGAGAACGGCTTCCATTTCGGCCGGGCTGTCGTAAACAGCCTTTCGAAAAGGATCGAGATAGTCTTTTTCCCGCGATTGCGCCGTCCATTCAGCGATCCGGTAGCCGGTACCCACGGCCTGATCCAGAAAATCGAGCCAATGCTCGGAATCAAGCGAATTCGCCGTCATGCCATGCAGATCGAGCAGGGCGGCAAGGGCATGTTCAGCTTTATGACGCGGATACTTTACCCACAATTCCTGGTACCGGTCGTGCAGTTGTTGCCAGGAAGCATTTTTTCCGTCGATAACGTCCTGGATAATGGATTGCACGTCTTCTTCCCGCATCAGCTGACCGCCCATGTTGATCCAGGCTCCTCGTTGGCCGCCGGCGAGATCGGCTTTGAGTTCGTCCAGCGAGCCTAGATTCTGGGTATGCATCCAGAGCACCAGTGTACGAATGGTGTAATAATGGGTCATCTCGCGGTAGGTTTGCCAGGCGTGGTCGGTTTTCAATATGCAAACCGGGCGTCTGCCATTTTCCATCGCTTCGCCGCGAATATCCATTTCAACAATTGCGTCCGGATTCTTCTGCAGCAGTTCGCGCCCTGCCTTGCGGGCGGCCGGGTCGGGCCCCATTTTACGTTCGGCCGGATTGCTCTGGTTTTTGGCCTTGCCGGTCCAGGTCTCCAGCAATTCCAGGGCGTGAAAGATTTCCTCCAGGGTGTCAGGGGCCAGGGCATCGTATTCGATCATTTGCCCTTTGTGCACACGTTTGTCGCGTTCGGCGAACTTCCACGAGTTGCGGGCAAGGGAATACATGTTGTACATGAACCAGTAGGCCGGCATGACCGACAACGTGTCTTTGCCGCGGTCCTGCATGACAAGAGAAAACGGCAGCATGATATTGAGTTCATTGGGGTAGTCGCCCTTGGCCAGAAGGGTGTAGGAGGCGAAACGGCTGTTGTATTTCAAACTGGCGCACAAGCCGGGCCAGAACCCGCGTTTGGCGAATAGTTCGCCGTCGTTGGTTCGAGAATTGTGGTTTGCCCCTGCCGTAACGCCCGCGGCCATATTGCACTGGCCCTGCACGATGGCCGCACACAAAAACGAACTGTTATGGTGCTGTTCGTGTGCCGGGAAGATCAGCGAGTTTAACACCTCGCAGCAGGATATCGTGGAATTGTCGCCCAGGTAAGAATGAATCAGCCGGGCGCCATACTTAAGGCAGGCGTTGGTCCCCATGATGAATCGCACCGCTTTGACGCCGTAAAAGATGCGGCAGCCGTAACCAATAATGCCGTTGACCAGTTCCACGCCTTCGCCGATCTGGGAGGGTTCGTCGGCACTACTGTGGATCGTCAGGTTCTTGAGTTTATTGGCCCCCTTGATGTAGGCGTCGCTGCCAATATTCACATCTTTAATCACGCCGCAGTTTTTGATCACGGAACGCTCGCCCACTGTTCCGTAGTACCCCCGTCGCCGGTCGAAATAAGCGTCGGTCAT
>CAUZAW010000330.1:0-3647 GCA_963577735.1 Phycisphaerae bacterium
TCGCAGCGCACACAATGCCACTTGATCCAGCCAGTCCCACACGAATGGGAATATCCGTTTCATATTCCAGCGTGCAGTTGCGCGATCGCAGTTCGATATCCTCGTCGCGACAGTATTCGCCGAAGCGCTTGATCGCCGCCTTGATCAGCCGCACCCCCCCGTAGTAGCCGTGACGGGCCACGTCCTGCACCAGACCGTCGATCGAGTCAAAATCCAGCCGCCCGTCCCGTGTGGGCAAAATGGTCAGCCGTGGCGATTCATAGCAGGAAACCGAAGCCTCATAATTGCGCAAACTAATGGAAATCGTCTTGCCGAAATAGCCGTCAGATGGATTGCCGATCAGCCCTGCCCGGGCGTAGGCCTTGCCGCGGTGAATCATGGGGCTACCCTTCCTGTCTCCAAACCAATTATTATGCTCATTCAGGCGAGGCAACGGGCCTATTCTAGGCCTCGTCCGAAAGCTCAACCAATCATTGAGCTGGTCAACTCCAACATCATGGTATCACTGTTGATGAACAGATTCACCTTGCCTTGGCGCCAGCTTGCGTATGAACATCGGGACTATCTTCCAGCCTTGTTCCAGAACTCGGGCACACGGGACAGCCCCGCAGCGTACCGGCATGCTGGCGCGATGAGTTTTTGCCATATACGCCTATGTCGCCATTCGTCACCCCGGCTGACATTCGATTAAGCTGTCAGCTGCTAGCATCGTATCGACAGCCTGGTATCGAGAGACCTGCGCATGACATCCAAACAAGTCTTACAACTGGTCAAGCAGAAGAAAATAGAGTTTATCGACTGCCGGTTCATGGATTTCCCGGGCCTGTGGCAGCATACGACCTACCCAGCCGAGGAATTGACGGAACAGATATTCAAGGATGGTTTCGGCTTCGACGGTTCGTCGATACGCGGCTGGCAGGCGATCAATGAGTCAGACATGCTGCTGCTACCGGTGGCGGACACGGCCAAGATCGATCCATTTTTGCAGCACCGGACACTTTCAATCCTCTGTGACGTCAAGGACCCGGTGACCCAAAAGGAGTATTCACGCGATCCGCGTTCCGTGGCCCGTAAAGCAGCGGCATACCTGAAAAAAACAAAAATTGCCGACACCGCCTATTTCGGGCCTGAGATGGAATTTTTCGTGTTTGACAATGTCTGGTATGACCAGGACGTGAACCGGGCTTCCTACCAAGTGGACTCGGTGGAGGGCGTGTGGAACCGGGGCAATGAGGACCCGACGAACCTGGGTTACCAGGTGAGATTGAAGGAAGGCTACTTTCCCGTGCCACCGATGGACACGTTGACCAACATTCGCAGCGAGATGGTGAATGTAATGATGCAACTGGGTATCCCTGTTGAATGTCATCACCACGAAGTCGCCACGGGCGGGCAATGTGAAATCGACCTGCGTCACCAGGACATGGTGCGCATGGCCGACACGTGCATGTACTGCAAGTATGTGGTCAAAAACGTGGCGGCGCGTCATGGGAAAGTGGCCACGTTCATGCCCAAGCCGTTGTTCCAGGATAACGGGTCTGGTATGCATACTCATTTTTCACTATGGAAAGCGAACCGGCCGCTGATGGCAGGGCGTAAATACGCAGGGATGAGTGACATGGGGTTGTATGCGATCGGTGGCATGCTCAAGCACGCACCAGCGTTGATCGCGCTTACCAACCCCACTACCAACAGCTTCAAGCGCCTGGTCCCGGGTTTCGAGGCCCCGGTCAATCTAGTGTATTCATCGCGCAATCGCTCCGCCGCGATTCGGATTCCCACGTATCAGGCCAACCCGAACACCAAGCGCATCGAGTTTCGCTGTCCGGATTCGTCGTGCAACCCCTATCTGGCCTTCGCGGCGATGACCATGGCGGTGATCGACGGTATCAAGAACAAGATTCATCCCGGCAATCCGTGGGACAAGAATATGTACGACCTTGAGCCGGAGGAATACGAAGCGATCAATACGACTCCCATCGATCTTAGTGAAGCCCTCGACGCGCTGGAGCAGGATCACGAATTCTTGTTGAAAGGCGGCGTGTTCACAGACGACGTGATCCATTATTGGATCAAATACAAGCGTGAAAACGAAGTTGCGGCCCTCCAGGCCCGCCCGCATCCATTCGAGTTCTGCATGTATTTCGATATTTAGGCCAAGTCACAGCCGGCCAGCCCAGAGTCGGACGCATCCATCAGCCGATCCGATGTGACTACAACTTCGCAACCGGACCACTACCGCCTGCCAGTTATTTATTGCGGGGATCAAGCCCACCTTCAGCCATCACATTATCGGCACTTTGTCGTCCGATAAGCTGCCTGGCATGCACCGAATTGATATTCACCCTTCCTGTTCAAGGCCTTGCCTTTGAATTCGTTGGTTGATTGAGTCGGTTAATGGTCGAACCGATGAATCAAGGGGATTATCGATACGAATGTTAACCAGGGAGTGGGTAAGGTGACACAATCATCCAATGCCAAATCGCCACGGCATCGGTTCTGGTTCGGCTTGAGTAGATCGTCACCTATAACCGCAATGGCGGTGGTCGCGATCGTCACCGTAGTTATGTGCTTGGCGATGAGCGGGTGGTGGGCAAGCCACATAGGGGGAAAAACAGTCCAGTCCGCCAGAGAACGTGAGGTTGAGGCGATCGGCTCTGCCCTGGCACTAAGCGCCCAAACCCTCCTGTCAGCCAATGACCTTGACGGATTAGCACAGCAGGTCACTGAGGCAGGACAACGATTCAAGTTAAACACGTGCCGTATTACCCTGCCGGACGGATCGATCGTGGCTGATATCGATACGTCACATGTCACAGTCCGTACGCTTGCCGCTACATGGTCGCAGCAGACAATCAGCGCGACCCACAAGGTCCAAGGCCGGACGATCGCACTTGACTTTCCTGTTGTTATCAAAGACCGGGGCGCAGCACGCTTGAGCATCACGGCACCGCTGGACGTTCCAATCTCGACGTTGCGCCACATACTGACAGTAATGGGTGGCATTGGGGTAGTGGCCGTCACCATGCTGCTTGTGATCATGCGTCTATTTATAAAACAGTGGGCGCCGCTAGGTATGGTTCGCGAAGCGTTGGTGGCGATTAATCACGGTGAAGACGCGCAAGGGGCGCTGGCCGTGGACGAAGAACTAGGCCCGGAGGCCCAAGGATGGAACAAGCTGCTGGCCGAGCATGCGCATCTGCACAAACAGTTGATCTCGCAACAGACCACTGATCTGTTGGCCGCGCGCGGCCAATCCAGTGGTGACCTCGAAAGTGCCTGCGATGCAATGTGGCAGGGTTTGATCGTGGTAAACCGACAGATGCGAGTCAAGTATGTCAACGGCGCTGCAGCTGTGCTCTTGCAAAGCAAGCGAGAAACCCTGGTTGGCGCTGGTATCGACCAGTTCATTGAGGACCCCGATGTCATCGAGTCACTTCATGATTCAGTGAACGGGGCCTCTGCCCAGCGACACACGTTTGAGGTCGAGCGTAAGGCAGGTGGCAATCAAAGCGAAGCCGGCATGCTACGCATCAGCATCCGACCAGTGCGCCGAAACGACCCGGCGGCCGTCATCATTGTGATTGAGGACATCACACAATTGCGCACCGCTGAAGATGCGTCCCATGCATTTGTGACACAGGTCA
>CAUZAW010000331.1:0-3639 GCA_963577735.1 Phycisphaerae bacterium
GCCGGGCAATTGAGCAGCATCGGGCCGAGGTGCTGCCGGCGTCGCCGACCTTTCTCAACTTGCTCATAGTGAGCCAGGCCCATAAAGACTTCGACCTGTCCAGCTTGAAGATCATCAATTATGCCACGGAAGTAATGCCAGAGGCGACGTTGGCCAAGCTCAATGAAATATTTCCGGCCGTGCATTTTCGTCAATCGTACGGCCTCTCGGAGCTGGGTATCATGCGCTCGCAATCTCGCAGCGATGATTCGGTATGGGTCAAGGTCGGCGGTGAAGACTATCAAACCCGCATTGTCGACGGCATGCTGCACATCAAGGCCAAATCGTCAATGCTCGGCTACCTCAACGCGCCGTCTCCGTTTGATGAAGATGGCTGGTTCAATACGTATGACCAAGTCGATGTGGACGGTCAGTGGCTTCGCTTCAAGGGCCGCGAGAGCGACATCATCAATGTCGGCGGCGAAAAAGTGTATCCGGCGGAGGTTGAGAACGTGATTCTGGAGGTGGACAACATCGCCGACGCCACGGTGACCAAGCAGGTGCACCCGTTAACGGGGCATATTGTGGTTGCGCAGGTGCGGCTGAACAGCGAGGAGGGCATGAAGTCCGTAACGAAACGCATTCGTCGACATTGCTCGTCAAAGTTGCCGTCTTACAAGGTTCCGGTAAAGGTGATGCTGGCGACGGGCGACCGGATGTCGGCTCGATTCAAGAAAACACGGCGGGATAACACGGCGGATTCATAATGTAAGTCTGGGTGTGATGGCTGGAACCGAAATGAATAGTAGCCAGGCCGATGGTGCGATCGACATTCGTCGGGCCACTGGGGACGACTTGGACGCTGCGCAGTTCTTGCTCAGTCAGCGCGACGGTTGGGAGTGGGACGGCAGTTCGGTGACGTGGTTTTTGTGTGACATGGATCCAAATCGCTGCCTGGTCTGGCTGGCTTGGGAAGGGCAGCGGCCGGTCGGGTTGAGTTGTGTATTTGTGAGGAGTTTGGTGCATGGTGGTGGCACGTTTCGCACTGCCTATTGGGCCAACCTCTATATTGATCCCCAGTATCGGCATCTGATGCTTTACCCGCGTTTACCGTTGGCCATGTTGCGTGACTTGCAGCAGGACGGCTTCGATTTTTTATACGGTTGCATCCGATTACGTGATTTGGCCAGGGCGCATCTGGGGTTGGGCTTTGCCAAGGTTGGCCAAATCGACGTACTCATTAAACCGTTGCGTCCAGCCCGACTGCTTGTCAAACGCGGGCATTGGCCTAGGTCAATGAACGTGGTGAGCCCACTGGTTGATGCTGTTTATCACGGCGTGCAATCATGTTACCGGTCAAGGCGGGACAGTCGCTTCGAGGTTCGCGAAGTTGATCTGGATTCGCCAGTGATTAAAGACATGGTTTGCCTGTTTAATAATGCTGGTGGCGATCAACTGCGTCAGTGCTGGACCGAAGATTCGTTGCGATACCGCTATGCTCAGACACGAGAAGGTGGCCAGTACCATGTGCTGGCGGCGCAGAGTGGCCCACAACCAATTGCGGTTTTGATCTACCGGATCGCCGAGCGTGATCGTATTCGGACCGCAGTGGTGATGGGTATCGGTTTTGCCCCCGATGGCCAGAGGGGGGCGCGAACGGTTTTGGCCCAGATGCAGCGACGGGCTTACCAGGCCGGTTGCGAGGCGATTCTCTATCTGGATGGACAGGATGCCGATACTCGCCATGTGTTCCAGGCCATGGGTTACCGTCAGTCATCGCAGGTGTACGACATGCTGGTTTGGCCCAGACGCGTGGTTGAAGGCGGTACGGTGCAGATGGGAGCAGACCATTGGCAATTCACGTTTGGAGACCACGATGCATTTTGAATGCGCTGGCGAACTGGTGAATTGCAGGCGATGACAGATCACGACGTCATAACCAATGCGCTGTCCTTCGATATCGAAGACTGGTTCCACCTTGTGGAAATCAAAGCGGTCGAAGATCCCTCACAGTGGGGGGCTTTGCCCTCGCTGGTCGTTGATTACACCGCATGGATTCTGGACAAGGTTGGCCAGTCTCAGGTGAAAGCAACTTTTTTTATTGTCGGGTGGGTGGCGCAGCGTTACCCGGAAATCGTCCGGCGGATCGCAGAGGCGGGGCACGAGGTGGCAATTCACAGTTTCTGGCACCGACGCGCCGACGAACTCACGCCCGAGCAATTGCACGAAGATCTTGCCCGTAACATTGATGTGGTGCAGCAGCAATCGGGCAAGAAGGTGCTGGGCTTTCGGGCGCCGAGTTTTTCAGTTACGCTCGGCGCCGAGTGGATTTTTGACGTGCTGCATGACCTGGGGCTTAAGTATGATGCGAGTCTGTTTCCTGCGCCGCGTGGCCAAGGGGGATATCCGTGTCGCCAGGCGCCGCACGAATTTACCGCTGTGCCGTCGGGCCGGCCGATGCTCGAGTTACCCATGAGCGTGATGCGCTTTGGGCCGATGAGGTTGCCCTTCAGTGGCGGTGGGTATTTGCGGGTGTTGCCAAAACCGGTGATCCGTCTGGGATTTCGGTCTTTCAACAAGCAGGGCTTGCCCGTGGTGGTGTACCTGCACCCGCGGGATTTCGCGTCCGACTGTCCACGTGTGCCCATGCCGATGGTTCGCCGATTCAAATGTTATGTGGGGCTCAAATCAACCGAAGCCAAGTTCGACATGCTCCTGAAACGTTATCGCTTCAATACCTGTGCCGCTGTTTTAGGGTTGGAATGTTAGGCGTGGCCTGTTCGACACCTGTTCGGGCCTCAGTAGGCCTGCCCTCTGAGGGATTTGACGTATTTGGACATGTCAACACCCAACGAGATCATTAACACTGACAGAAAGACATGAATGACCGACCAGGCATAAGTCGGTGAGTAAATGATCCCGTTGACAAAACCGTGAACGTAAACGGTCAGCAGCAGCAAAGACAAGCAACTTATCAATACCGGGTCCGTAGGCAACAGCTTCCGGTGTTTGAAGATGTAGAATGAATATCCCAGCGATATGATGATGAGCATGAACATCGGTAGACCGTAGCTTAAGCCGCCAACGTAGAGAAGTTCTATATAGGCATTATGGGGGTGGAAGTGGCAACACGGCGCGTTGCGGCTTGAAAGGCCGGGTGCGGTCAGCAGGCCGAATAGCGGTCGTTTTTTAACGACCTGCATGTAGAGTCTCCACTGCTCATAGCGAGCTGATTCGAGCGAGCCCAATCGTTCCAGGCGAGACTGTTCGCCCAGTTGAAACAACCACAGCAATACTACGGAAATAATCACGATGCCCAGTGTCGCCACAACAGGTCGCCGTGCCATACTGGTTACCAAAGGCAGAACCGGGAATGCGGTGGCAAAAACAACGGAACGACTACCCGTGAGTAACGCCAGTCCCACCGCAAGGCCGGACATGCCAAGGAAGACAGGCTTCATCCATTTCGCTTGGCCACGAAATGCCATGTAAAAGGCAAAAAATCCAGCTTGGGACAGCATCAGTCCGGTCTGGTTGGCATTGCCCCCGTAGGGTGCGAAACGGCCTACTCCTGTTATATAGGCTCCCCGCGGGTCCAGGATCAATGCACTGAGCAGTATCAGGGTTGTGATCAGGTATCCCACGGCCAATCCGTTGATG
>CAUZAW010000332.1:0-3635 GCA_963577735.1 Phycisphaerae bacterium
GAGGGATCGTTCTGGGTATTTCCCGAAGGTAAGTCTGGAGCTGTTATCGGTGCGTCAATAGGTGTGGGTTTGATTGTCATTGGCGCTGGTTGCGGCATCGGGCGGATTGGTGGATCGGCTGTCGAGGCCATAGCACGCCAGCCGGAAGCGGCTGATCGTATTCAGCCGGCCATGTTGCTTACCGCGGCCTTTATCGAGGGTGTGGCACTGTTTGCCGTCGTGGTTGTGATGCTGGGCGTTATTTAAGTAGTTGAGGCAAGAAATAAAGAAGAACTGATGAAAATCTCTTTGTTATTTTTGTATGTCCTGTTGCCTTGCTACGCCTTAGCAGAAGCATCCGATCCATCGGAGAAGACGACGCCCTTGGTCGGTACTTACGCCCAGGCAATTGCGGCGATCATCGTGTTCGTGGTGTTGCTGGTGGTGCTCAAGAAAATGGCTTGGGGTCCGATCCTCAAAGGTCTTCAGGATCGCGAGGCTAAGATTCGCGGCGATTTAGAGGCCGCTGAACATTCGGCGGCGAAGGCCAAGCAGGCTCAAAGTGAGTACGAACAGCAGCTAAGCGACGCGCATGAGCAGGTGCGCAAGCTGATCGACCAGGGCAAGGTTGAGGCACAGAGGATCGCAGATCAGTTAAAGCAGGCGGCTCAGGATGACATTATTCAGATGGGTGAGCGGGCAGAAAGTGATATCCGCAGCGCCAAAGAGCAGGCGTTGACTGATATTTATACTCAAACCGCCACCTTGGCCACGGACGTCGCTGGGCGGATTCTCAAGCGGCAGATCAACAGTGGCGACCAGCAGCAACTGGTGGATGAAGCAGTCAATGAACTGAACCGCAGTCAAAATTGACTCGCGGTTGAATACTGCAAAATAGAAGGTTCATGTATCCGTGGCCGAAAACCGTGCTCCTATGATCACCAAACTCGATCAGACATACGCTGCTGCCCTGTGGGAACTGGCGCAGGAAGCCGGGGACGGCACAGTAGCGGATGTGGTTGACCAAATGCGTCGAATCGGTGCCCTTGCCGAGCAGCAGCCCGATCTGGTCAGGCTGCTGTCGACGCAAATATTGTCCACCCAGCAGCGTTCTCAGATCATCGATCAGGTTTTTAAGGGCCGTGTAGATGACCTAATCCACCGGTTTATTCAAATATTAAATAGCAAGAGCCGGCTAGATCATTTGACCGGGATCGTGGCGGCATTTGCAAGACTGGTTGATGAGCAGCGGGGAGTGGTGGAGGTAGACGCCTATGTGGCCCATCGGATGGATGACGACGCAGCCGAAAATGTGGCTACCGGAATCGGCCGGGCGATCGGCAAACAGGTGCAGTTACATCAGCACGTGGATGGTTCGCTGATCGGTGGTCTGAAACTACGCATCGGCGACCAGTTAATAGATGGCTCAGTGGCCTCGCAGTTGAGAATCATTGGCCAACAGATAGTGGTTGCGGGCCGTGAAAAGGCGAGACAACAGGCCGGGTAAGCATACGCCCGATATGGGCGCCATTGAATCGGTCAAGGAGACTGAGTATGGAGATCAACACTGACGAAATCACCAGCGTCATCAAGCAGCAGGTGCAGCGGTATGAGGCACAACTGGAGGTGTCGCAGGTCGGCCAGGTGATTGAGGTTGGCGACGGTATTGCCCGTATTTACGGATTGTCCGACGCCATGGCTGGCGAAATGCTTGAGTTCACGACGACCGGCGGACAAACGGTGTCCGGCCAGGCGATGAACCTCGACGAAGACACCGTCGGAGCCGTTATCTTCGGCGACTATTTGGCCATCAAGGAAGGCGATCAGGTACGGTCCACGGGCCAGTTATTGTCTGTGCCCTGCGGGGAGGCCATGCTGGGGCGTGTGGTGGACGCCCTGGGTCAGTCGATCGATGGCCACGGGCCCATCCAGACTGATGAGTCTCGCAAGGTTGACATTATCGCCCCGGGTATCGCCCAGCGCCAGCCGGTCAAACAGCCTCTGCAAACGGGTATCAAGGCCATCGACTCGATGATTCCCATCGGCCGCGGACAGCGCGAACTGATCATCGGCGACCGCAAAACCGGTAAGACGGCCGTGGCTATTGATGCCATCATTAATCAGCGGCACACGCACCAGACCGATGAGCCGGTTTATTGCATTTACGTGGCTGTGGGACAAAAGAAATCGACGATTGCCGCCGTTGTTGATTCCTTGCGTGAACATGGCGCCATGGACTACACCATCGTCGTTGTGGCTGGCGCGTCCGACGCAGCCCCCATGCAGTACATTGCGCCTTATTCTGGATGCGCCATGGGCGAGTATTTCATGTGGCAGGGCAAAAACGTCCTGTGCGTATACGACGACTTATCCAAACAGGCCGTTGCCTACCGGCAACTGTCCCTATTGCTGCGCCGCCCTCCGGGACGCGAGGCCTACCCCGGCGACGTATTCTATTTGCACTCTCGCCTGCTTGAACGCGCCACTAAGCTTTCCGATGAACTAGGCGGCGGCTCGCTGACCGCCCTGCCTATCATTGAAACACAGGAAGGCGATGTCTCGGCGTATATCCCTACGAACGTGATCTCGATTACCGATGGCCAGATCTACTTGGAGCCCGAGTTGTTTTTTGCCGGCGTTCGACCGGCGATCAACGTGGGTATCAGTGTCAGCCGCGTCGGCGGCAACGCCCAGATCAAGGCGATGAAGAATATTGCCGGCTCACTGCGGCTCGACCTTGCCGCTTTCCGCGAGCTGGAAGCGTTCGCCCAACTGGGCACCGAGCTGGACCGGGCCACGCAGCGGCAACTCGACCGTGGGGCCCGCATGGTTGAACTGCTCAAGCAGTCGCAGTACGTGCCGATGGACGTACTGGACCAAGTACTGCAGATCTATGCCGGTTCCAAGGGCTTCCTCGATGAGTTGGAGCTTGCCCAGGTGTCCGAATTTGCTGCCGCGTTGGTCGAATATTTTAGCGGTCCTGCCTCCGCCATACGCGACGAGTTGGCTGCAAGCCAAGCCATCAGCGATGAATTGGCCGAAAAAATATCCGCTGCCACAGAAGCCTTCAAGCAGAATTGGCAGCCCGGCAAAGCATAATCGGGTTTTATGGAAAAGTGGGGATTGGATGCCTAGCATCAATATCGTGCTGTTGCAGGTGTCCGCTTTTTAAGTTTGTTGCCAGCCCTAGATTGGGAAATCGATGTGGGACTGGCCAAACATCCTGTGAGTATCTAGACTTGTCACCTCAAGCAGCTAGGCTTGCCCACGGCCTCGGATTTGTAGACGGGTGCGGTTCAAAGCAGGTGCAGCGGCCTTGGCACGTCCTAAGGGAATCCTATAACCATGGCAGAGATGGCAAAATTACAATTAAATGACCAGTCGTATGAGTTGCCTGTTGTCCAAGGTAGTGAAAACGAGCGGGGTATCGATATCAGCGGGCTGCGGTCGGACTCGGGCCTGATCACCCTGGACGACGGCTACAGCAACACCGGTTCCTGTTCCTCGGAAATAACCTTCATTGACGGTGAAAAGGGCGTTCTACGCTATCGTGGGATTCCAATTGAGCAACTGGCTGAGCACAGTACATTCGTGGAGACGTCGTGGTTGTTGATTTACGGTGAACTGCCGACAGCCCAGCAGTTGGATCGGTTCCG
>CAUZAW010000333.1:0-3631 GCA_963577735.1 Phycisphaerae bacterium
CGACACCACTCCCGAATCCGCGGGTCACCTCACCGGCAACCCGCTGGTACACATGGGCCCCTTCTCGCTTGCGACTCTTTTCCTGTGCGGCATCGCATGGGGCCAGATGCCCATCAACCCCGCACGACTGCGTGGCAAATACGCCGAGGCACTGGTCGCCATTGCCGGGCCAGCGACCAACCTAGGGCTGGCCTTCATGACGCTGACAGGGTTGGGGCTATGGGCCAGATTTGCCAGCGGCGGCGACTCCGAGATAGCGGGCAATGCCCAAACGTTCCTGCTGGTCTTTGGAACCACCAATTTACTGCTGTGTGTGTTCAACCTGATGCCCGTACCGCCACTGGACGGATCGCACATCCTGGCCAACTTTCACCGCGGATACGCCATTTTCATTTCCGACCCCTCCAAGCAACAGTTTTTCTTCTTCGGCTTCATCCTGGCGTTCATGATTTCCGGTAGGTTGGCACCAAGCTTAAACACGGCTGCCTATTCATATCTCGCCCTGATAATGGGTTCTTGACCGACCACAAGTCCCACCAAGGGCCACCGCCTCAACCAATCGCGGCCTGCGCCGCTGCCAGGCGGGCGATGGGTACGCGAAAAGGCGAGCAGCTTACGTAGTCCAGCCCCACTCTATGGCAGAACTCGATCGACGCCGGGTCGCCACCGTGCTCGCCGCAGATGCCACACTTGAGTCCCTTGTTGGCAGCCCGTCCCTTGGCCACCGCCATCGACACCAGTTGCCCCACCCCGCTTTGGTCAAGCGACTGGAACGGGTCGGTCTCCAAAATGTCATGCGACAGGTAGTCAGGCAAAAATGTGTTGACATCGTCACGGCTGAAACCAAAAGTCAACTGCGTCAAGTCGTTGGTCCCAAAGCTGAAAAAATCGGCATGCTGCGCCACCTCATCAGCTGTCAGCGCAGCCCGTGGAATCTCGATCATGGTGCCGATGGTGATGTCCAGCTTGCCGGCAAACCCTTCATCAGCCTTTACCTTGGCGATCGTCTGCTCGGCCATCTGACGCAGCATCGCCAATTCCTTGGCTGTGCCCACCAGCGGGACCATGATCTCCGGCTTGGCACTGATCCGCTGCCTCCTGCACTTGATCGCCGCTTCCACAATCGCCCGCACCTGCATCTGCAAAATTTCCGGGTAGGTCACCGACAGGCGGCAACCGCGATGCCCCAGCATCGGGTTAGCCTCGCTCAACTGCGCAACCCGCGACTTGACCTTCGAGACGCTTACCTTCAAAGCGACTGCCAGCTGCTTCTGGCTCTTGGCATCATGGGGCAGGAATTCGTGCAACGGTGGGTCCAACAGGCGTACGGTCACCGGCAAGCCTTTCATGGCCGTGAATATCCCTACAAAATCCCGCCGTTGAAATGGCAGCAACTTCTTCAATGCCCGCATCCTGTCATCTACCTGCTCGGCCAGGATCATCTCCCTCATGGCGGTGATGCGTTTGCCTTCGAAAAACATGTGCTCAGTGCGACAAAGACCAATACCTTCAGCCCCGAACTGGCGTGCCCGACTGGCATCCTCAGGTGTATCCGCATTGGTGCGCACCTGCAGCCTGCGATACTTATCAGCCCACTTCATCACCGTGGCAAAATCGCTTGACAACTTTGGCGCCCTCGTGGCCACTTGCCCGGCCATCACCTGGCCCGTCGACCCATCGATGGACAGTGTGTCGTTGGACGAAAACATCATGCCGTTGACCACGATCTTCCGCTGAGCCTGGCGAATCTCGATCGCTCCGGCACCGGCCACGCAGCATCGGCCCCAGCCCCGTGCCACGACGGCCGCGTGGCTGGTCATCCCACCGGTACTGGTCAATATCCCCACCGCCGAGTGCATGCCATCAATATCCTCCGGACTCGTCTCCTTGCGCACCAGCAGCACCGCCTCGCCAGCCGACGAGCGTTCAACAGCCTCGGCAGCGGTAAATGCCAGTTTGCCAACCGCCGCGCCTGGGGATGCCGGCAACCCCTCGGCCAACACATTGGCTCGGCCTTTCGCCGCAGGATCAAAGCTGGGCAACAGCAACTGAGTCAGGTCGCCAGCCGGGATTCGCTTTAATGCAGTTTTCTGGTCAATCAATTTCTCACGCACCATGTCACAGGCGACCTTTACCGCGGCCACGCCGGTACGCTTGCCCGTACGCGTCTGGAGCATGAACAACCGCCCCCGCTCGATGGTAAACTCGATGTCCTGCATCTCACGGTAGTGGCGTTCCAGCTTGTTCTTGATTTTCAGAAGTTGCCCATATATCTGGCGATTCCACTTGGGCATCTGGTCCACCGGCCGGGGGGTGCGGATACCCGCCACGACGTCCTCTCCCTGGGCGTTGACCAGGAACTCGCCGTAGAACTTGTTTCTGCCCGTCGACGGATCGCGGGTAAACGCCACGCCCGTACCCGAGTCATCACCCATGTTCCCGTAGACCATCGACTGCACGTTGACCGCCGTACCCAGCAGCCCGCGGATGTTTTCCACCTCTCGGTATCGCTTGGCCCGCTGCGTCATCCACGACTTGAACACCGCCTCAATGGCCAGCTCCAATTGGACCATGGGATCCTGAGGAAAATCCTCGCCTGCGTGCCGGCGATAGACCTTCTTGTACGCTTGGCACAAATCCCACATCCCCTCAACGCTCACGTCGGTATCTTGGTTGGCCTTGTACTTGCGCTTGATCTTGTCGAACGCGGCCTCGAAATGCTCGTGGCCCACGCCCATAACCACATCGCCAAACATATTGATCAGTCGCCGGTACGCGTCATAGGCAAACCGCAGGTTTCCAGTGGCCTTGGCAATGCCCTGCACAGACTGATCGTTGAGACCCAGGTTCAATATCGTGTTCATCATCCCCGGCATAGATACCGCCGCTCCAGACCGCACCGATACCAGCAACGGATTGCTGGCATCACCAAACCGCTTGCCCAGCTCTTTTTCCAGAACGGCTATCTGCCTAGCCACCTGCTCGCCCAGGCCAGCCGGCAACTTCCTGTCCGACTTGTAATACAAGTCGCAGACCCGCGTGGTAATCGTAAAGCCTGGAGGCACGGGCAATCCGATCGACGTCATTTCCGCAAGATTGGCGCCCTTGCCGCCCAGAAGCGTCTTTTGATCGGCCCGTCCGTCGGTACGCGTCTTACCAAAATAATAAGTCATCTGACCTGACGATCGGCCTGAAGGGCGTTTATTGACTCGCTTGTTTGCATTCATTGCCATAACTCTATTTTTCTGAACGGTTACGCGTTGTTAGTGATCACTAGAATGTTCCCCACGCACCTAAACTAGCCGTTGTACCCTACACGCGTCAAAATCTAGAGACTCGGCTTTATGATGACAAATCGGTGTGTCGGGATATTCATGGTTGGCGGGCCAACGGCTCTAAGGCTTTTTACGGCCAAATCCAAACAAGAAAACATAGCCAAGATAGTGCTTTATAACTCAAATAAAAAGAGCCGCCAACGCTAAAGCGTTGACGGCTCCTTAACAATCATCGTTAGATGATCAGGCCGTGCGACGTCTGAACAGATGGATAATGACGCCAATGGCGACCAAACCGACAAGACCCTCGCTACCGAGGGCTCTAATCAAAGAAGTCAAGTTTTCAACAACGGGGC
>CAUZAW010000334.1:0-3622 GCA_963577735.1 Phycisphaerae bacterium
TCATGGCCAGGTGACCGGAGGTGCCAATGCCCTGACAAAGAATATCTATGGTTTCAGCCTGTCTGATCAGGTCACTGAAGCGATCGGCCTCGCGGTGCGGGTCAGCGGCTTTAAAATCAACCAAGTGAAATGCCTTGGGGTGCACTTTGTCATAAAGCTGGACCTGCGTCTGGTATCCACAACTGAACTGGCGATCCATCCGTGGCTCCCAAAAGTCGTCCATGTTGAAGCAGACAACCTTCTGCCACTCGATGTCCGGTTCCAGGGCCAACGCGTCGAGAAAGGTCATTTGACTTTCCCCGGCGGCGAAGATGATGCGGACCTGATCCCGCTCGGCCAGTAACCGGCGTATCACTGCAGCAACATCCTGTGCTGCACGCTTGCCCAGTTCGACCGCGTCCTGGCTGGTTACTATTTTTGTTTGGCCGTAGTGCATCGCGTATTGACCGGGTTCCTCTCGTTGGACGGATAGGTTGATCAACCGGCCTGGAGCAGACGCTTGTTGACAATATAGTGGCAATTGGCCTGCAACATGCGGCCAACCATCCGGCGGCAGTCCGTAATATCCAAACGTGCGCACAGCGGATCCGTGAGCACGAGCGACACGAGTTGGTCAAATGTACCGTCCAAGGCGATATCCACAATCGCCTCCTGGCGATGGATGGTTGGCAGCACGATCGGCATCAATGCCGCTGGCATGGGCGAAGATTCGGGATGCACTCCGTGCTTATCGAACAAACACCGTGACTCGACAACGGCCCCTTGCGGCGCTTGCGGCGTTTGCCCCACGTGCTGGCAGTTGGAACCCCAGAGGAAGGATCGATGACCGGACAACGACTCGATCACCGCGCCGACGGGGTCGTCGCCGTGACCGAGTTGATTCATGTGCTGGTCGTCGCCGCACTCGATGTAGTTGCGCAGCGCCTGCTCCTTGCCGGCCTGCCAGGCGACTCGCTGGTCGACCGAGGTACGCTGGATACCGAAGGGAAGTTCTTCGCTGCCGTTGGCTAAAAACCAAGAGAAGTTTTCAACGGCATGGCGGTCACTGATACTAGGCAGGTAACCAATTTCCCGCCAGATGGCGAAGATCGCCCGGCTGTGAACCCGCATGGCCATAGGATCGTCAACAAATAACTCGCTGGGCAGTTGATCATCGCTGCGGTAAAAACCGCGATGCCTGAGTGTTTGTAGCACATCTGTTTCGCCGACAATCAACCGGGTGAAGTACGAGCCATGATCGATGCCGGTGACGGTGTATTCGAGGCCGTGTTTCACATCAGCCCCGATTAGTGTGGCAAACGATCGCACCTGTTCTTCCACGCCGGGACACATACCGATCACCTTGTCGCCCAGGCGCCGAGCCAACAGGCGAGTCAAGGCGGTTAGCGGGTTGGTCATGTTCAACACCCAGGCATGGGGGCAAAGTCGCCCGATGGCGTCTGCCAGGCCATTGAAAATAGGGAGATTGCGGACAGCTCGAAACCAACCGCCGGGACCGACGGTGTCGCCAACCGTGTGATAGATGCCATGGTCCTGCGGAATCTCCAGGTCGTGCCGCATGGCCTCCAGGCCACCGGTGCTGATGCAAATGAGCACAAAGTTGGCCCCGTCCAACGCATTGTCACGGTGCACGGTGGTTTCAATCTCGATGGGGCTACCTGCCGACCGGTTGAAGGTAAAACAAGCTTGGCCAACAAGGTCCAGAGCACCGGCATCAAGGTCCATCAACGATACCGTGGCGCCTTGTAGATTTTCGCTGGCGATAAACTGTCGAACCAAGCCAAAAGACCAGGTTAAGCTACCGCCACCGATGATTGCTATTTTCACTGTCCAACTCCGCTATAAGAACGGACCGTGGCAACCGTTCGATTCCATTAGGACCATAGAGTTTCGGACAGATCCACTTCCACACACTTCGCCACACTGAAATACCATTGCCCATCACAGACACGATAGTCATGAAAATCGAATACTAACCCCACGCGATTGGGCCATGTCAATACGAGAAAATATTTTTGTCTATTGCTTACTTATTATATACTGGCTACCGAGTGGTCGGTCGGTGAATCTGGACTGCAGTCAAATGTAAAACTTCAAACACAATGCAGGCAGGATACGCATGCGGAACTTTAAGGGCTTTACGATTGTAGAACTCCTTGTGGTGATAGCGATCATCGCCGTGTTGTTGTCGTTATTGCTTCCGACGCTGCGGCAGGCCAAGCGGGCTGCCAAGCTGACCATATGTTTATCCAACATCAGACAGTACATCTTGGGGATCACCGTCGCCACAAGCGAGAACAATGGTAGATATTACAGCCAGGCCGGCGGCGGTCCTAGCGCCGAACCCTGCCTGTACTCCGCATCGCAATCTGTGGCGCAGGCACAGGCGACGTTGGCCAGATTCGTCGAGATAGAGTGCAGCAGTAATGGATCGGTTCTCTGGTGCCCGTTCGACCTTGACTCCGTTCGCGGCCCAGACCGTGGCCAGCAAGCGCCGGTGTACGATGAATACTTCCATTGGAACGGCGGATGGAACCTATATATCGGGGGTTACTCCAGATTCGCTGGTTGGGCCCCACCTTTCAGCAACCCGGACTGGAGCAACAGTGGCCACAGCGTTACCGGTCCGCTATTGAAACACAATGAACTAACCAGCAAAGACGTTATTGTTGCCGACAAACTACAGGGGTACTGGAGCGGGAATATCCTCTGGCCACACGCTGGGGGATCATGGTACTACAACGGTCCAGCCGGCAGTGTGAGCGAGACCAATGCCGGCTATGCCGACGGGCACGTCCAGATGAACGCGTACAGCAACCAATTGACTTACGGTAACCCGACCGGCTGGACCGGTTCCTGGATTAACCACATCGACAACGGGGTCTACTTATTATATTAATCGCCAAGCACACTGCGGCTCGACCGGCGACTTAAATCCTTCTGGAAAAGGTACAATAAAGAGTTGAATACATGAGCCAACGTGTATTTTCTTGGTCGATCTAACATATTGGTAACGTTCTTTCCAGCATATCTTGGCCTTGACCAAGGTAGGTGAATTCAATCGCCAAAAAGACCTGCGTCGGCCATGGGCAGTAGGCCTATGCATACACTAAACTGGTGCCCTTGCTGTTATGAGGAAACACAATGGGCACCCGTATACCTTTGCGTATAGAAGAAATCTCAGCGGTCCAGCGTGTCAACTGGCCGGTGACCTCTGGCGTGCCGCTGAAAGAGGGCATGGCCCGCCGCGAAGATCAACTGGCAGTGTTCGATGCCAATGGACAACTGGTACCTTGCCAGTTTCGCACACTGGCCCGCTGGCCCGACGGGAGCATCAAGTGGGTGCTGCTGGACTTCCAGGCCAATATTGGCAAGCAAACGGAGGCATTCTACTTCCTGGAGACGGACTTTAAGGGTAATCACCCGGCCACTACGGCTGTCTTGAAAGTCTGCCAGAAGGATAACGAAATCCACGTCGACACGGGCTGCCTTAACGTCACCTTGCAACGGCAAGGGTTCAACCTTTTCCAAAATGTTGCCTTGAACGGCACGCCGGTCACGGAACCCGGTGGGTTCGACATCATTGTCACTGATGAAAATGGTACCAACTTCAGTTTAAGTG
>CAUZAW010000335.1:0-3617 GCA_963577735.1 Phycisphaerae bacterium
CAGCGTGTTCGTCATATCGTTGTTCGGCGAACAGAACAAAAGATCATATCTGAAATATTGTCCCGATCGGTCGGGATTGCCGAAGTCGTTTCGTCTGGCCACAGCCTCGCCTGACCGTGTGCATACTGGGGCACAAGACTATAACTCGGCCGGGATTCGCTAGGCAGTTGTCCCTTGCGTTTTCTTATGATTGAGCTTGGCGGACAGACGGCTCTTGTAGCGGTTGGCAGTGTTGTTGTGGATCGTGCCCTTGGCCGAGACCTGATCGATCAGTTTATAGAGCCCTTTAAGCTCGTCCTGAGCCTGGTCTACCGAGCCGTGGAGAATGGTCTCGTTGTATTGCTTGACAGCTGAGCGGAACTGATCCCTGTGCCAGCGGTTGCGGGCACGATGGCGGACGTTCTGGCGAATACGTTTCTTGGCACTAATAGAGTGGGCCATGAATCTTTTACCTGTCCTGTCGAAAGTGGAAAGTCCGAGTCGAAACGGTCTATTATGAGCAAAACAGGCTCCTTGGGCAAGTCTCGGATTCAGGCAAGGGTTAATATTTGACAGATCGCGGTGCTTTAGTAGACTTTAATGCCCATTTTTTCCGATAAGTGGCGGCGATTATCGGTGGAGTAGAGGTTTTGATGGATGCAGGAACTGAGTAGGTCTGATGCACAAGGTTTGGGCCAATTCGGCAGACAGTAGGTCGGTGCGTAGCTGTGGCGAGGGGCTGGCCATGAGTTGATGCACGACCGTGCATCCCGTTGGGCTCGCCCGGCTATCCGCTGCGGATAAGCCGACACGATGCGAGTCGCGTGCACAGGCCACGAGCGCTGCTGGCAGCGGATCGTGGTTTTTAATTTCCCGCCAGCGGACGCGATGGTGGGGCAAGGTGGCCTTGAGGATCGGGTAGGTACGCCCTGATAGACAAAGAGGCGCCGACAATTAAATAGGAAGATTTCAAAATGAATGCATCCGAACTTTTGCGTGGTGTCGATTCCATCTCACGCGATCGCAACGTGGACAAGGAATCCCTGTTTAAGGACATCGAGCAGGCCATGGAATCGGCCGCCCGTAAACATTTCAATGCCTTGGATACCGAGGAGTTCACCTCAACGATCGATAGGCTAACCGGCGAGATTGAGATTTCTCGCGGCCAGGAGAAGATCTCCTTGGACTCGTTGGGGCGTATCCCAGCGCAGACGGCCAAGCAGGTGATGATTCAGCGGTTTCGCGAAGATGAGCGGGAAAGTATTTTTACCGAGTTTATCGATCGTGTCGGAGAACTGGTCACTGGCATGGCCCAGCGGTACGAAGGCGGTGCCTTGGTTATCCAGATTGGCCGTGCAGAAGGGTTTATGCCCCGTAGCGAGCAGATTCTCGGTGAACAGCACCAACCCGGCGAGCGGGTGCGTTGCCTCATACTCGACGTGCGTGACGTGGGCAATCAGGTAAAGATCGTATTAAGCCGTGCCCATCAGGATTTCATCCGCCGACTTTTCGAGGTCGAGGTTCCGGAAGTGTCGGAGCGGATCATTGAGCTAAAGGCCATGGCCCGCGAGGCCGGGCACCGGACCAAGGTGGCGGTCAGTTCCATTGACTCCAAGGTGGATGCCGTGGGCGCCTGCGTTGGTGTGCGCGGAAGCCGGATCATGAACATTGTCGATGAACTGGGCGGCGAAAAGATCGATATCGTGCGCTGGAACGAATCCAGCCAGATTCTGATCCAAAACGCACTCAAGCCTGCGGAGGTTGTAGAAATAAGTCTCTGCTTCGAATTGGGAAGAGCCACTGTCGTCGTTAACGAGGATCAACTTTCCTTGGCCATCGGCAAACGCGGTCAGAATGTGAGGTTGGCGGCCCGACTGACCAACTGGGACGTCGATATTCTCACCCCTGCCGAATTTACCAAGAGCCTTGATACGCTCCAGTCCTGTCTGGAACAGGTCGAGGGTATCACCGAAGAGCAGATCGATCGGTTGGCGGCACTGGGCGTGATCAGCGTGTTCGACGTTGAGGAGGTCCACGCTGAGTTTCTGGTCGAGTCGCTGGAAATCGCCCCAGAACAGTCGCAGCGCATGGTGGAACTGGCCTCCGAACGCGGCAAGGAAGTCGCCGAAGAGCAACAGCGAGAGAAGAAAGAGGCCGAGCAGCGCAAACAGCAAGAGCAAGAGGCGGTCGATGCCACACCCGGCGAACAACAAGCCGCCGCGGTGCTGGGCATTCTCGACGACGACTCGTCATCGTCAGGCGGTGGCCAAACACCGGCACAGCAAGGCAATGGGCAAGACGACGTTAGCATCGTCGATATGCTTGAGACCCAACAGGTACAGGATGGCGCCGCGCCGGCCCAGGCCGATCAAGAGCAGGATAAAAATGTCCAAGAAGATGAGTCCAAGTCCTCGCCCGAGTAAGATCGCCTGATCGAAGGCAAAGGAGATGTATGTTGGCCAAGGCCAGACGGGTATTTCAGATAGCCAAGCAACTGGGCGTGTCCAGCAAGGCGATCGTTGAAAAGTGTACGGCCGAGGGTGTGCCGGACATTACCAATCACATGTCTACCGTGAAGGTCGGTCTGGAAGCGACGATACAAGAGTGGTTTGGTGATGTGGCGGGCCTAACACAGACGGCGGTGGAAACGGCTGGTAAGGTCGATATGGCCAAGGCCCGCAAGGGTGTACGCCGTCGGGCGTCGGCCAAGAACACGGCCGTGGCAGAAGCCGAGGCGCCGGACAAGGCAAACCAAGAATTGGTCTCCAAAGCACCGCCGCAGTCGGCTGACGCGGCGGCGGTCGTAGTTTCTGCGCCCGCCGCTGTCGAGTTGCCATCAACCGATGACAGTAATTCGGTCACCACCGCATCACCGGCTACGGAAACGACCACGCCTGACGCCGATCAACCGGCGATCCCTGACGAATCAGTGCCGCAAACAGTCACCCCAGTAGGACAACTGAACGTGCCGGTGCGCCCTGTGGAGGTGAAACCGGCTGGATCGCAATTAGAAAAGCCCAAAGAAGCGGTGCTTCGCGGCCCTAAAGTGGTTCGTGTCGAGCAGGCCGATGAGTTGAAACCACGACCGACGACGCGTTCCCCGGCCAAACCACCGGCGGTGCCTGGCAAGGTCGATGGTATTGAGCGTTCACGCGGACCGTTACGTGGTAAAGGGGCCGTGGATGGTGTTGATGCACCTGGCCAGCAAGCCAAGGAAAACCAGCAAGCCAAGGGCGGCAAGCGGCGATCATTGACCACGCGGCGGGGCCGTTCTACTGACGCGCAACTAACCGGCCCGGGCAATTTCAGCGAGCAGGACCTGTTGGAGTTGGATGCGCGCCTACGCGGAGCGCCGGGATTTCTCAAACAACGCCGTCGTGACCTGAAGAAACGCCAGGACATGCCGCAGGGTGGCCCCATGCCCGTCGAAATTAGCGGTACCGTCGAAATCGCAGAACCGATCACCATCAAAGGGCTCTCGTCCGCCACCGGCATCAAGAGCACCGACATTGTCAAGTACCTGTTCCAAAAAGGCGTCATGGCCACGATCAACTCGACCATCGATACTGAAGCGGCTATGGAAGTGGCCCTGGAGCACGAGATTGAACTACAGGTCCGTGAGCAACAGACGGCTGAGC